>NZ_CP043808.1:1865604-2176538 GCF_008386315.1 Serinicoccus marinus DSM 15273
GGTGTGCCAGTAGTTGTCCTCCAGCCCCCGCTCCTGGATCCGCTCCGGCGGCAGGCCGGCGACGCGCTCCCAGAGCTCGCGCGCCTCGTCGTCGCCCTTGAGCACGGTGACCCAGATGGACTCGGGGTCGAAGCCCAGGCAGCCCTCGTGCTGCGACCCGGTGACGAACTCCCAGGCGTAGGAGATCGCCCCCTCCTTGAAGTAGTCGCCGAAGGAGAAGTTGCCGTTCATCTGGAAGAACGTGCCGTGCCGGGTGGTCTTGCCGACCTCCTCGATGTCGAGGGTGCGCACGCACTTCTGCACGCTCGTCGCACGGTCCCACGGCGGGGTCTGCTGACCGGTGAGGTAGGGGATGAAGGGGACCATCCCGGCGACCGTGAACAGCAGCGTCGGGTCCTGGCTGACCAACGAGGCGCTGGGCACCACCGCGTGGCCCTTGCTCTCGAAGAACGACAGCCAGCGGCGGCGGATCTCGGCGGTTTCCATGGTCTCCTCACGAGGCGGATCGGGACTGATCCACTCTAGATCACCGGCGCCACCCGGTATGCCCTCACTCCCCGCCGCGGAGGCGCCCGCGGATGACCCGGCGCAGCTCGGCCCAGC
The DNA here is from genome assembly GCF_008386315.1 of Serinicoccus marinus DSM 15273. Lineage (NCBI taxonomy): Bacteria > Bacillati > Actinomycetota > Actinomycetes > Micrococcales > Ornithinimicrobiaceae > Serinicoccus > Serinicoccus marinus. The sequence goes on from NZ_CP043808.1 coordinate 1,866,208, forward strand.
GCGGGCCCAGGCGCTCCTCCCAGCCCCGGTTGGTGGGCCGGTAGTAGTCGGCGTCGGCCGCGGCGAGGTCGTCGGGGAGGAACTGCTGCTCCCCCACCCCGGCGGGCTCGTCGTGGGTGTAGCGGTAGCCCTCGCCGTGACCGAGCCGCGTGGCCCCGGCATACCCCGTGCCCCGCAGGTGCGGCGGGACCGGGCCGCCCTTGCCGGCCCGGACGTCGGCGATCGCGGCGTTGACCGCGGCGTAGGCGGCGTTGGACTTCGGCGCCACGGCGTTGTGCACGACCGCCTGCGCGAGGATGATCCGGGCCTCCGGCATACCGATCTGGGCGACGGCGTGCAGCGCGGCGACCGCGGTCTGCAGCGCCGTCGGGTCGGCCATGCCGACGTCCTCACTGGCCGCGATGACGATGCGGCGGGCGATGAACCGGGGGTCCTCGCCGGCCTCCAGCTGGCGGGCGAGGTAGTGCAGCGCCGCGTCGACGTCGGAGCCGCGCATCGACTTGATGAAGGCGCTGGCGACGTCGTAGTGCTGGTCGCCGGCCCGGTCGTAGCGCACCGCGGCCTGGGCCATCGCCTGCTCGACCTGGGCGAGCGTGATCTCGGTGACCTCGTCCTCGCGCCCGGCGGCCCGCTCGTCCGCGGCGACCCCGGCGGCCGCCTCCAGCGTGGTCAGCGCCCGGCGGGCGTCGCCGCCGGCCATCCGGACCACGTGCTCGGTCGCCTCCTCGCCCAGGGTGTGCGCCCCGGCCAGGCCGCGCTCGTCGGTCAGCGCGCGGGCGACGACGCCGCGCACGTCGTCGTCGTCGAGCGAGGTCAGGGTGACGAGCACCGAGCGGGACAGCAGCGGGGCGATGATCGAGAAGGACGGGTTCTCCGTGGTGGCGGCGACGAGGATGACGGTGCGGTTCTCCACACCGGGCAGCAGCGCGTCCTGCTGGGCCTTGGTGAAGCGGTGGATCTCGTCGAGGAAGAGGACCGTCTGCCGGCCGTGCAGCGAGCGCTCGCGGACCGCCTGGTCCATGACGGCGCGCACGTCCTTGACCCCGGCGGTGACCGCCGAGAGCTCGACGAAGGTGCGGTCGGCGGCGTGCGCGACGAGGTGCGCCAAGGTGGTCTTGCCCGTCCCCGGCGGGCCCCACAGGATCGCCGAGAGCGGGCCGGCCGCTCCCCCACCACCCTCGATGAGCCGCCGCAGCGGTGAGCCGGGCCGCAGCGCCTCCCGCTGACCGACGACCTCCTCCAGCGTGCGAGGCCGCATCCGCACCGCGAGTGGGGCGACGAGCGCACCGCCGGCGTCCCCGGCCGCGGCGCTCTGGGTGGAGGTGAACAGGTCGGACACGGATGTCAGGCTAACGCCGTGGACCGACTGACCCGGCACGCCGACCTGCTGGCGCTCTCCGGGGGCGACCCGTGGGTGCGCTGGGCGTTGCCGGACCCGCTCGCGGGTGAGGTGTGGGTGCACGAGGACGTGGCGCTCGTGCAGCGGCTCGGCGAGCGGACCGGCTTCTGGGTCGCGCCGCTGTCGTCGGGTATGCCTGATGCCGGCGCCGACCCTCGGGAGGGCTCCCGGGTCCGGGCCGCCCTGACCCAGCTGCGCGACGGGGGTCACCTGCGGCGGCTGGCCGCACGGGCGGTGTCGGTGCCGCAGGAGCACGCGGCCGTGGCGCACGAGGTGCTGGACCTCGGCGGCGGGGGCGACTGGGAGTGGATGTGGACGCAGGAGCCACCCGAGGTCGACGTCCGCGAGCACGACGTCATACCCCTGGACGACGCGGCTGACGCGGCTGAGCTGGAGTCGTTCACGCGTGCCCACAACCCGCGGGTCTGGACCGAGATCGGCACCGGGCGGGTGCACCGGTGGGTCGGGCTGCGCGACCGCACCGGGGCGCTGGTGGCGGTCGGCGGTGCGGAGCGCGAGGCCACGGGCATACCCCACCTGGCCGGGATCGTCACCGCCACCGACCGTCGCGGCGCCGGGCTCGCGCGGGTCGTCAGCGCCGCGCTGACGCGGTGGGCGGTGGCCGAGCACGGCGTCTGCACGCTCGGCGTCTTCAGCGACAACGACGCCGCCCGGCGACTGTATGCGCGGCTCGGCTATCGCACCGCCCGCGCCTGGCACTCACGCATGCTCGCCCGTGGCGACTGACCCATGACGCCCAGTGGGCCACTCCGGTGTCCCGAGAGGCCTCTGACGTGCCCCGGAGTGGGCCACTCGGCACATGTCCTGGAGACCTCGCCCTGCTCAGGGGTGGCTGACGCCCACGACGCGGGTGACGATCTGGTCGACGGACTCCCCGGCAGTGATGCGCTCCTCCTCGACGAAAGGCAGCGGCTGCCAGCCGTGGTACCACCCGGCCATCTCCTCGACCCCGAACTCCCTGGCCTGCGGCCTGGTCGCGTGCCGGCGCACCATCTCCTCGAAGGCGAGGTCGAAGGCGAAGAACCGGGCGTCCCCGGCGTGCGTGGCCGACCGCTGGAGCATCGGCCCGTAGGTCGTGGCATCGAGGATGCCGTCGAGCACGACGTGGTGCCCGCGGTCGAGGCAATGACGGGCGGCGACCTCGAGCAGCTCGGCGTGCGCCACGCCCTCACCGGTGCGCTCGCGATAGACGACCCGCCGGAAGTGGTCCTGCTGGAGGATCGCCGTCGGGTGCGGCGCGAGGACCTCCTGGAGCCGACGCGCCACCGTGCTCTTCCCGGACCCGGAGTTGCCGCGGAGCACGATGAGCATGGTCGCCACCGTAGCGACGACGGGTCGGCCCCTTCTTGACAATCGTACATGTGTTCGATACCTTGAGGGTAGGAAACACAGACCACCGGAGGGGGTGGGGGACGTGGACGGCAGCCCGAGCAGCCAGGTGGAGCCGGCGAGTGGGGACGAGATCCGGGCGCTCACCAAGCGCCTCGCCGTGCCACGACCGGACTGCGGCGACGCCGAGCGACTGGAGCTCGTGCGGGCACTGGAGGACCTCACCCGGTCCGCTGCTGCCGCGCACGCCGTGCTGAGCGACGAGTTCGACCGCTCGCAGCGAGCCCGGCAGGAGGCGGAGGGCGTCCCGGCTGCCCGCGTCGGCACCGGCGTGGCCGACGACCTGGCTCTCGCTGGCAAGGTGTCCCCCGCACGCTCCTCGAACCGGCTCACCTGCTCGCGCGCCCTCACCCGGGAGATGCCGCAGACCCTGGCCGCCCTGCGCGAGGGGGTCATCGACGCGCACCAGGCCGAGGTCGTCACGCGCGCCACCGCCTGCCTCTCCGTAGAGGACCGCTCCCTCGTCGACGAGCGCCTGGCCGGTCGACTCTCCGGGTTGTCCACCAAGCAGCTCCGCGACGCCGTGACCGCCCTGGTCTACGACCTCGACCCGCAGGCCCACGTGCGTCGCGCCGCCCGGGCCGCGGAGGACGCCTACGTCGCGATGCGTCCGGCGCCGGACGTCATGTGCGTCATCTCCGCGATGCTCCCCGCCGCGCAGGGCGTGGCCGTGCATGCCGCGCTCAAGAAGCACGCGGAGGGCCTGCGAGCCTCCGGCGATCCTCGCAGCCAGGGCAAGATCATGGCTGACACCCTCTATGCCAACGTCACGGGGCGCGACCCCGTCACCCTGCCGGACATCGACCTCAGCCTCGTCATGACGGATGCCTCGCTGATGGCGGGCGACACCGTCGCGGCCTTCCTCGACGGCTACGGGCCCGTCCCGGCGCAGAGCGCCCGGGACCTGATGACGCCTCGCCGCGCTGTCGACACCGGAGAGCTGGCCTCGACATCGGATCCCGCCCATGGGGTACCGAGCTCTTCGGCAGAGGCGGAGCCGCAGACGCCAGCCGCCCGTGAGACCAGCTCTGCGGACCGGGCCGGCACCGGGGGCAGCGGAGGCACCTGCCGCGTGCCCTGCGGGGGCGCGCTGCGTCCGCTGGGCCTGCGGCCTGTCGCACGGTCCGGCGGTGCCGCCTCGCCCAGCGAGAGGATCAGCCACCGGCGCCTCGCCCACCCCAGATCCGGACGAACTCCACGAGGCGCGGGTCTTCGTCCGGCGGCTGTACGCCGACCCGGTGACCGGCGAGGTCTTCGCCCGCGACTCACGCCGACGCTTCTTCAGCGCCGCCCAGCGCGCGCTAGTGATCAGCCGCGACCGCTACTGCCGCACCCCGTGGTGCGGGGCTCCGATCCGGCACATCGACCACCGGGTGCGCCACCGTGACGGCGGGCGCACCAGCCCCGGCAACGCCCAGGGACTGTGCCAACGCTGCAACCAGGGCCGAGAAACGCCCCCGGCAGACCGCCGTGCCGCCCTCGCTCTACCTTCGCGCCAGCGCGGTCCTGCCCGGAGCGCGAGACGTCGGCTGCCCGCCGACCAGGGGTCCCGCTCGGACCGCTGACACCTGCGAGACCGCGCCCGCCCCTGCAGCCGACAGACCGCCGGTCGGGCTCGGTCCTCCGGTGGTGCGACAACCCGGCGCCGGCACAGGAGCCGCCTGACTCCCGCATCGACCTCCCCGGTCACACACGTAGACCGTGCCGGGGAGGCCGATGCGGGTGACGAGCGCGCGACCGCGACCGCCGCCAGCACCGCGGAGGAGGCCGATGCCCGTTCCAATGCGCTACTGCGTGGCGTCGGCGGTCGCCGAGCCCTGCGCGTCCGGGCCCGCCTCGGCCTTCGGCTCGGGACGGGCGTCCACGCCCGCCTCCTTGCGCTGCTCGGGCGTGATCGGGGCGGGGGCCGCGGTCAGCGGGTCGAAGCCGCCGCCGGACTTGGGGAAGGCGATGACGTCGCGGATCGAGTCGGTGCCGGCCAGCAGCGCCACGATCCGGTCCCAGCCGAAGGCGATGCCGCCGTGCGGGGGCGCGCCGTACTTGAACGCCTCGAGCAGGAAGCCGAACTTCTCCTCCGCCTGCTCGGCCGACAGCCCCATGATCGAGAAGACTCGCTCCTGCACGTCCCGCCGGTGGATACGGATCGACCCGCCACCGATCTCGTTGCCGTTGCACACGAGGTCGTAGGCGTAGGCCAGCGCGGACCCGGGGTCGGACTCCAGCGTGTCGAGGAACTCCGCCTTGGGCGAGGTGAAGGCGTGGTGCACCGCCGTCCAGGCGCCACCGCCGACGGCCACGTCACCCGCGGCCACGGCCTCGGAGGCGGGCTCGAAGAGCGGCGCGTCGACCACCCACAGGAAGCTCCAGGCGCTCTCGTCGATGAGGTCGCATCGCTGCGCGATCTCCTGCCGCGCCGCCCCGAGCAGCGCCCGCGACGACTTCGTGCCGCCGGCGGCGAAGAAGACACAGTCGCCCGGCTGCGCGCCGACGTGCGCCGCCAGCCCGTCGCGCTCGGCGTCGGAGAGGTTCTTGGCGACGGGTCCGCCCAACGAGCCGTCCTCGCCGACGGTGACGTAAGCCAGGCCCTTGGCGCCGCGCTGCTTGGCCCACTCCTGCCACGCGTCGAACTGACGCCGCGGTTGGCTGCCGCCGCCGGGCATGACGACGGCGCCGACGTAGTCGGCCTGGAACACCCGGAACGAGGTGTCCGCGAAGTAGTCGGTGCACTCGGTGAGCTCCACCTCGAAGCGCAGGTCCGGCTTGTCCGAGCCGTAGCGGCGCATGGCCTCGGCATACGTCATCCGCGGGAAGGGCGTGCTCAGCTCGACCCCGATGGTGCGCCACACGGCGGCGGCGATCGCCTCGCCGAGCTCGATGACGTCGTCCTGCTCGACGAAGCTCATCTCGACGTCGAGCTGGGTGAACTCCGGCTGGCGGTCAGCGCGGAAGTCCTCGTCGCGGTAGCACCGCGCGATCTGGTAGTAGCGCTCCATCCCGGCGACCATGAGCAGCTGCTTGAACAGCTGCGGGCTCTGCGGCAGGGCGTACCAGCTGCCCGGCTGGAGCCGCGCGGGCACGAGGAAGTCACGCGCGCCCTCCGGGGTGGACCGGGTGAGCGTCGGGGTCTCGACCTCGACGAAGTCACGCTCGGCGAGCAGCGTGCGGGCGGCGGCGTTGACCTTCGACCTCAACCTGAGGTTCTGCCCGGCGGTCCCGGCTCCCGGACGGCGCAGGTCGAGGTAGCGGTGGCGAAGCCGCGCCTCCTCGCCCACGCTGACCCGCTCGTCGATCTGGAAGGGCAGCGGGGCGGCCTCGCTCAGCACCTCGATCTCGCTGGCGACGACGTCCACTCCCCCGGTCGCGAGCTCGGGGTTGACGTCCTTGTCGGCCCGGGCGGTGACCTCACCGGTGACCTGGACACAGTACTCGCTGCGCAGGTCGTGGGCGGTGCCGGTCAGCACCTCGTCGCGGGCCACGACCTGGACGACGCCGCTGGCGTCGCGCAGGTCGATGAAGGCGACGCCGCCGTGGTCGCGTCGTCGGGCGACCCAGCCGGTGAGGGTCACTGTGGTGCCGACGTGCTCGGGCCGCAGGGTGCCGGCCTCGTGGGTGCGAAGCATGATCTCTCTCCTCTCGGCGCGGACCGCCGGAGCAGGAGGGGGAGACCACCGCCCGGCGATGCCGCTGTGGGCAGCCCGGGAGGTGTGGGCGGGGGCCAGGTCGCGGTGCCACCACACCTTCGCCGCACGGGGGACCCGCGTGGCGTCTCTCGTCGGTGTCGCCGGACGCGCGGCGCCGCGGATGGTCCCGCGCGATTGGCACAGGTATGCCGTCCGCGCGCGGCCGGCGGGTCGTCACGCCGCCCCGGGCACGGGAGCAAGTCTACGGCCGCGCCGACCGACGTCGCGACGGGATTCAGCGGCGCCGCCATAGCTCGACAGGACGCCCGCACCCTGTCGTGACAAGGTGACGGGATGTCGAGGGACGCCCGTGAGGTCGCGGAGGACGCGGAGTCGCGCATCACCCGTGCGGGGTCCGGTGGTCGCCGTCGCCTGCCTCTGAGGCCGTTGCTGAGCATCGTCGTCGTCGGGCTCTGGTCCGCGATGGTCATCGCGAGCCTCGCGGGCGGCTGGCAGCTCGTCGGTCAGTCATCGGCGGTCCGGGACGTCGCCGACGGTCGGATCACCAGCTACGCCCTCGTGGAGTCGAGGCCGGACATCTCCGGCGCGGGAGGGTGGTGGACAGACCCGCGGTCCGAACTCGTCGATGCCAACGGTTCCCAGGACAGCGATTTCGAGCTGATCTACACGCTCGCCGATGGACGGCCACGCATCGCCGTTCCTGGTCACGTGGATCCCACCCCCACGATGTGGGGCACCTGGTCGGAGCAGGAGCTGGCCTGGATCCAGCAGGAGTTCGTCGAGAGCCAGATCCCCGCAGGCACCGTGAACCTCGACCTCGGCCGGACGGAACGGGTTCACACCGTTCTCGCTCTGGTGCTGGCGGGCGGCATGCTGGCACTCGTGGTGGCGGGGCCTGTCCCCCGGCACGGGAACCGCTGGTTCTGGTTCTGGCTGATCGGCCTGCCGGGCGGGCTCGGGGTGGTGGCGTATGCCATCTGGGAACTCGGCGGGTGGCGCGACCACCGCGCCCCGCCACCGGAGCGTCGCTCGGGCGGCGGCTACGGGTTTCTTCTCCTCCTGCTCTGGGGGATGCTCGGCGTCATCGGCTGGCAGCTGCTGACCGGGCTGCTCGGCGCCACCGTCATACCCCTCTGAGCACCGCGTCGGTGTGCCCGCCCGCCGCGGCCTATTCAACCCCGCTCGAGCCGGCGCGCGAGCGCCGCACGGACAGCAGGAGCGGTCCGTTGCGCACCTGGCCTCCCAGCACCGCCGCGACGGCGTCGGAGAGCGTGACCCAGCCACACGGCATACCCGCCTCCTCGCCCTCCCGCGCGTGCCGCTCGGCCTGCGGCACGTCCGACAGACCGGTCGCGACGAAGACGTGGATCGTCTCGTCCAGGCCGCCGGGCGAGGGGGTGAAGCTGACCAGCGGCTCCCAGTGCTCGGCCCGCAGGTCCGCCTCCTCGGCGAGCTCACGCCGCGCGGCCTCCTCCGGCGGCTCGCCCTCGACGTCGAGCAGCCCGGCGGGGATCTCCCAGTCCTCGGTGCCGATCGGGTGGCGGTACTGGCGGATGACGAAGATCTCCGGCGCGCCCCGGTCCTCGCGCACGGCCAGGACGGCCACGGCGCCGGTGTGGTGGACGTACTCCCGCGTCGCGGGGCCGTCGTCCAGCTCGACCTCGTCGCGGTGGACGTTCCAGACGGCGCCCCTCATGGCGACCTCCGAGCGCCGCACCGCACGCCGGCCCGGCCGGTCGCGCAACTCGTCCGGGCCGAGCCGCGGCGCGTCGAGCGTCATGCGCCCGGCAGCTCGTGCTGGTGCTGCCGACCCTCGACCTCGACGAGCCGCTGGCTGCGCTGCGCCTCGAGCGCTGCGGCCACGAGCCCGGCGAAGAGCGGGTGCGCGTGGTCGGGCCGCGACTTGAACTCCGGGTGCGCCTGGGTCGCGACGTAGTAGGGGTGCGTCTCGCGGTCCAGCTCGACGAACTCGACGAGGGTGCCGTCCGGGGACAGGCCGCTGAAGACCAGGCCCGCCGCGGCGAGCTGCTCGCGATAGCCGTTGTTGACCTCATAGCGGTGCCGGTGCCGCTCGGTCACCTCGGTCTGGCCGTAGGCCTCGGCCACGACCGAGCCCTCGGTGAGCACCGCGGGGTAGGACCCCAGACGCATCGTGCCGCCGAGGTCACCGGCCCCCTCGACGAAGGACTTCTGCTCCTCCATCGTGGCGATCACCGGCGCCGGGCTGTCCGGGTCGAACTCGGTGGAGCTGGCGCCCTCGATCCCGGCGACGTGCCGGGCGTGCTCGATGACCATCGCCTGCAGCCCCAGGCAGATGCCCAGCGTCGGCACCTGCCGCTCCCGCGCCCACCGCAGCGCCCCGATCTTGCCCTCGATGCCGCGGACCCCGAAGCCGCCCGGCACGAGGATCGCGTCGACCCCGCCGAGCGCCTTGGCAGCCCCGGCCTCCGTGCGGCACTCGTCCGAGGCCACCCACCGGATGTCCACCTTCGCGTCGTGCCGGAAGCCGCCGGCCCGCATGGCCTCGGTGACCGAGAGGTAGGCGTCGGGCAGGTCGACGTACTTGCCGACCAGCGCGATCTGCACCCGGTGCTCCGGCTCGTGCACCCGCTCCAGCAGTGCGTCCCAGGCCGACCAGTCGACGTCCCGGAAGGGCAGGCCCAGGTGACGCACGACATACGCGTCGAGCATCTCCGAGTGCAGCACCTTGGGGATGTCGTAGATCGACGGGGCGTCGACCGCCGCCGCCACCGCGTCGGAGTCGACGTCGCACATCATCGAGATCTTGCGCTTGATGCCGGCCGGGATCTCCCGGTCGGCGCGCAGCACCAGCGCGTCCGGGGTGATGCCGACCTGGCGCAGGGCGGCGACCGAGTGCTGGGTGGGCTTGGTCTTCAGCTCGCCGCTCGGTGCGAGGTAGGGCACGAGCGAGACGTGCAGGAAGAACACGTTGCCGCGGCCGACGTCGTGCCGCACCTGGCGCGCGGCCTCGAGGAAGGGCAGCGACTCGATGTCGCCGACGGTGCCGCCGACCTCGGTGATGATGATGTCCGGGCGCTCGTCCTCGGGCCGCTCGGCGGCGGCGCGCATCCGCGCCTTGATCTCGTTGGTGATGTGCGGGATGACCTGCACCGTGTCCCCGAGGTAGTCGCCGCGGCGCTCCTTGGCGATGACGTCGTTGTAGATCTGCCCGGTGGTGACGTTGGAGCGGCCCCACAGGTCGGTGTTGAGGAAACGCTCGTAGTGGCCGATGTCGAGGTCGCACTCGGCGCCGTCCTCGGTGACGAAGACCTCGCCGTGCTGGAACGGGTTCATCGTGCCCGGGTCGACGTTGATGTAGGGGTCCAGCTTCTGCATCGTCACCCGCAGCCCCCGGCTGCGGAGCAGGAATCCCAGGCTGGAAGCCGTCAGTCCCTTCCCGAGCGAGGAGGCGACGCCTCCGGTCACAAAGATGTGCTTCGTCGTCGTCTCCGCCACGGGCTTGCAGTCTACGTGACGGCTCCGACGCCCGGCGCAGGGGTGCGCCCGCGGCGTGGCGCCGTTCCGGGCGCGCCATCTGGCCGTCGGCTGGGCGGCCGGGCCTGTGGCGGGTCACTCCCCCGTCGTGCTCCCCACGACCCGTCGGTATGCCTGCAGCACCGCGGTCAGCGCGTCCTGCTCCGTGGGCAGCCGGGCGGCGCGCTCCCGGGAGCGATCGGTCAGCGTGGTCCGGGCAGCCGGGTCCGCGAGCAGGCTGCCGACCGCGGCGGCGAGCCGGTCGGCGAGCTCGTCGCCGCCGTCCTCCCCCGGGACCAGCAGGCCCGCGCCGTCCAGCAGCGCTGCCGTCCCGCCGACGTCGGTGGCCACGACGGGAGCACCCGCGGCCAGCGCCTCCTGGAGCACGAGCGGCTGACCCTCCCAGCGAGCCGCGGAGACCACGACGTCGGCGCCGGCCAGCAGCCGGGGCACGTCGTCGCGCCGGCCCAGGAAGCGCACCTCGCCCGGTCCTGCGGCGGCCTGGGCCCGCAGCGAGGCCTCCAGCGGCCCGTCGCCGACGACCACGAGCACCGGCCGCGGCGACGGCGGTGCGCCGCGGGTGACGATCAGGTGGTGCGCGCGGATCACCGCCTCGACGCGCTTCTGCTCGGCCAGCCGTCCGGCGGTGAGGACGAGCGGGACCGCCCCGGCCAGCCCGAGCTCGGCCCGCAGCGTCCCGGCCGCTGCCTGGCGGGTCCGGTCGTCGGCCACTGCCGCGGCGCCGGACGGCACGACCGCCGCCGAGACGTCCCGCGCGCCACGTCGACGTGCCCGGTCCGCGAGGTCGTCGGACACGGTGAGCACGAGGTCGGCACGGTGGCAGACGATCCGCTCCAGGACCTCGTAGACCGCGGCGGCGCCCCGCCCGGGAGGTGGTGCGTTGTGCGAGGTGACGACGAGCGGCGGACGCGGGCTGAGGTGCCGGTGCTGGTCGGGCCCGGAGGGCAGGTTCGGGCGCGGCTGCCGCCCCAGCCCCGCGAGGGCGAGGGCCGCCCCGGCGCGCACGCCGTGGGCATGCGCGACGTCGGCACCGCGGAGGACCCGGCGCAGCGCCCGCTGGGCGGACGGGACCTGGGCCGGCCGCGTCGTGCCGACCTCGACCTCGAGGACCCGCGCCCCCGACCCGCCCATGTCGAAGGCCTCGGCGACGGACGCCGGGCAGGCCACGACCACGTCGTGCCCCTCGGTGACGAGTCCGTCGGCGAGCTGGCGCACGTGGCGGCCGACGCCGCCGGCGACGAGCGAGGTCGCGAGCAGGATGCGCACGTCACCCACCCGCCCGGGAGCCGGCGCGCCGCGCGAGGACACCGTCGCGCACGAGGGCCCAGGTCTCCCGATCGAGCAGCGCCACCGCCACGGCCACGCCCGCCATCGCCAGCACGCCTCGCACCGTTCCCCACGCCAGCGCGTCCCCCATCGTCGAGGCCTGCACCGGGAGCAGCTCGGCCAGCACCACCCCCAGGACCGCACCCGCGAGCGCCACGGCGCTCGTGCGTGCCAGCCCGGCGAGGGCCGGTCTCCCCCAGGCGCGGCGGGTGAGCACCAGCAGCGCGGCGCCGGACACCAGCATCCCGGCCGACGACGCCAGCGCCAGCAGCAGCAGGACGTCGCCGACACCCCCAGCGGCGGCCGGCCCGGCGAGCGCGATCCCTCCGGCGGCGGCCGCCAGCCAGCCGCCGCCGGCCCCGGCGGCGGCCCACCACGGCCGGTCGACGGCATACAACGACCGCGTGAGCAGGGCCACGAGCCCGAAGCCGAGCAGGCCAGGGGCCAGGCCTGCCAGCGTGGCGGGCAGCGCCTCCAGGGCCGCACGCCCCGCCCCATCGGCACCGCGGTCGAGCGCGAGGAAGACCGCACCCACCTCCGCGCGTGCGGCCACCAGCGCCGCGCCGCCGGCGAGGGCGCTCACCACGAGGGCCCGCGCGGTGCGCCGCAGCGTGCCGCGCGCCTGCTCGCGGTCTCCCGCCAGGCGGGGGAAGGCCGCGGTGGCCAGCGGCACGACGAGCACCGCGTAGGGCAGGAGGTAGACGGTCTGGGCATACGTCCACACCGGGACGGCCCCGACCCCGACGCTGTTGCCGACCACGAGCACGACGACGGTGAAGACCTGCTGCGCCCCGACGGTGAGCAGCCCGGCGACCGCCAGCGAGCCGGCGACCCGTCCCGAGCCCGCCGGGAAGCGCAGCGTCGGTCGCCACCGGACCCCGAGCCGCGAGGCGGGCAGGAGCAGCGGCAGGCTCAGCGCCGCGACCCCGAGCGTGGTGCCCAGGGCCAGGAGCACCAGACCGTCGCGCGGCAGCTCGGTGAGCGGCATCTGGGCCTCGTAGCGGGCACCGAAGACGAGGTAGGTGGCGATGACCACCGCGCTCGACACCAGCGGGGCCAGGGCGGCCGCGAAGAAGCGTCGGTGCGCCTGCAGCACGCCGGTGAGCACGATGCCGAGGCCGTAGAGGAGGACCTGCGGCGCGAAGAGCAGGAGCATCAGCCGGCCGGCAGCCCGTGCCTCCTCGGCGGAGCACGCCGCTGCCCCACCCGGGGCGTCCAGCAGGGCACCGGCGAGCGGCCCCGCGGCCAGGGCCACCAGCAGCGCCACCGGCAGCAGGACCACGACGGTCCAGCCCAGCAGCGCCGAGGCCGTCCGGTCGGCCAGGTCCTCCTCGCCGCGGTCCAGGTGCCGGGCCACCAGCGGCACGGCCACGGCGGCGAGCGCCCCGCCGGCCGCGATCTCGAAGAGGACGTTGGGGATCTGGTTGACGGTCGTGTAGACCTGGCCGACGCAGGTGCTCCCGACGCTGCTGGAGAAGGCGAACCAGCGGGCCACCCCGACCACCCGGGAGAGCAGCGTGACGACCGCGACGAGCCCGGCCGCGGCGAGGAGACCCTGCCCGCCGAGCCGGGTGCTCGGGGACGGGCTCACCGACGACCCCAGGCGTCCAGCTCCCGCAGGGCCGGGGTCGCCTCGATGACCCGGGTGAAGCTCACCCGCTCGCTCAGCAGCGTCAGGCCGGCCACGCCGGCCTGGCACGCCCACCGACCGCCGGGAGGCAGAGCCTGTGCCGCCGCCGCGCCGAGCGCCGCCCCGAGGGCGTTGGCCCCGGTGTCACCGAGCATGGTGCGGGCACGCAGGTCGTCGGGCAGCAGCGTCGCCGTGGCTCCGAGCACCGCGGCGGCAGGCGGTCGGCGGGCCAGCGGGACGGCGGCGAGCACTCCGACCTTGAGCGCCCGCCCCGGACGAAGGTCGAAGAGGTTGGCGAGGTTCGCGGCACCGGCGACGAGCCCCGCGGTCGCGACGCCCGCACCCACGCTCCGGCGCGAGGTATGCCGGTCGGTCGCCGCCGCGGCCACCGTCCCGGCGGCACCGAGCACCGCGATCTTCAGGACCCCCGTGGTCACCTCGCCCCGCCGCAGGGCCCCGAGGTGGCCGCGCAGGCCCTTGACGTCCGTCCGCCCGTCCAGGTCGTCCAGGGCCCCGGCGCCCGCGGCGAGCAGGACGGCGGCTGCCACCGGCGGATCGAGGACCACCAGGGGAGCCGCGAACCCCGACCGACAGTGCCACCCCCTCGATCAGAGTGACCTCGTCCCCGCGGTGGTTGCGCCGCAGCCATCGGCGGCCGCCGCCGGGGAGCAGACCCCGCTCGTCGGCGCGCACCACGGCGGCGCTGAGCGCGGCGGCCGTCAGGCCGACGAGAGCGCCCGAGAGCATCGTCCGAGCAGGAGGGGTCACGGGGCGGTCGTGACGGCGGGGTCCTCCGGCGCCGGCACGGGTTCGGCGGCAGGGGGCTCCTGCCCCGCGCCGGGGGCGGACGTGAGCCGGAGCGGTGGCGGTGCGGGGACCGGCGCCTGGGCACCCTCCCCCAGCCCGTAGTGCCCGGACTCCCCCTGCATCTCCCAGGCGAGGGCGAGCACGGCCGCGGCCCGCCCGCTGGCTCCCTCGAGGTCGTCGACGGTGGACACCTCGTCGCGCAGCGACCCGTCCTCGCGGATCGCGGTGACCAGGCCGTCCTGGCCACCGCCCTGCGCCAGCGCGCCCGACTCGGTCCCGGCCGCGGCGACGGCGAGCGGCAGCTCGAGCGAGGCCAGACCGGACACGAGCTCCTCGCGCAGCTCCAACCGGGGCTCGGCCCCGTCGTCGTCGGGGTCCAGCTCCTGGGCGCTCAGACCGCCGCCCAGCACGAGGACCACCTCCGGGGGACGGCGGTCGGTCACCGGCGCCTGGGCGTCCTGCCAGGTGAGCTCCAGCCAGCCCTCGTCCTCCAGGCGTTCCCCCGCAGCCAGCCAGGCCCCCACCTCGCCCTGCGCGTCGGCACCCGCCAGGGTCGCGGCCAGCACCGTCCCTGGGCCGGCGGCATCCCCGTCGTCGGCCTCCGGCAACGCCAGCCGTGACCCGAGCTCCCCGAGCACCTCGGGGTCGGTGTCGCCGCTCTCGAAGGACGGGTCCACCTCGGCCTGCAGCGCCAGGGTGCCGCCCGCGTCGGTCACCCGGTCCTCGAGCAGGGCGACGTGGTTGCGGTCCACCCCGGGCAGGAGCACGATCGCCACCCGGGTGCCGTTGAGGGTGCCGGCGACACCGCGTGGGCTCAGCAGGTCGACCGCCTCGTCCTTGGCCTCGGCCTGCTGAGACCGCACGTCGAGCTCGCTGCGCAGCTCGGTGCGCTCGGTGCGCAGCTCGGCCACCTCGTCGTCGAGCCGCTCCGAGATCCCCTCGCGCAACGGTCCGGCCCCGAGGACGATCCCGATCGCCAGCGCGATGAAGACGGCGACCAGCGACACCAGGTGGTAACGGAAGTCGACCACGTTCAGAACAACCCCTCGATCCAGGCCCAGACGTCGTCCCATCGTACGGCCAGCACGCCGAGCAGAGCCCGGCCTCCGGGAGTGACCGCGAGGGCCACGAGCAGGGCGAGCAGGCCGGCCAGGACCAGCCAGACCAGGGAGACGGTCGGGACGCGGGAGCGGTAGAGCAGGCTCACCCCCTTGGCGTCGACCAGCTTGCTCCCGACCCGCAGCCGGGTGAGGAAGGTGCTGGCCATCCCCTGCCTGCCCTTGTCCAGGAACTCGACGAGCGTGGCGTGGGTGCCCACGGCGACGATGAGCTCGGCGCCGAGCTCGTCGGCGATGAGCATCGCGATGTCCTCGCTGGTGCCCGGCGAGGGCAGCACCACCGCGTCGGTCACCCCGAGGGCCTCCACCCGCTCCAGGCCGGGGGCCCGCCCGTCGCGGTAGGCGTGCACGACGAGCTCGGCCCCGCTCGTGAGCGCGGCGTCGGAGACCGAGTCCATGTCGCCGACGACGAGGTCCGGGCGGTGCCCCATCTCCAGCAGCGCGTCCGCGCCCCCGTCGACCCCGATGAGCACGGGGCGGGCCTCGCGCAGGAAGGGGCGCAACGTCTGGAGGTCCTCCTTGTAGTGGTAGCCGCGCACGACCACCAGGGCATACCGTCCGCTGAAGTCGGTGCGCAGCGGTGGGACGCCGATGCCGTCGAGCAGCAGCTCGCGCTCGGCGCGGACGTACTCCATCGTGTTGTGCGAGAAGGCCTCGATCTGCTCGGACAGGTTGCCCCGCGCCCGCTCCCGGCGCTGCGCGACCTGCTCCCCGGTCAGACGGGTGGCCTCTGCCACGACGACGCCGTCGACCCGGACCTGGTCCCCGACGACGGTGGCGTGAGAGCCCTCGGCGAGAGCCATGACGTCGGGCCCGGCAGCGTCGAGCAGCGGTATGCCGGCGTCCAGCAGGATCTGCGGGCCCATGTTGGGGTAGGCGCCGGTCGTGGACTCCGCGGCGTTGACCACGGCCGCGGGGCGGCAGGTGACGAGCGCGTTGGCGCTCACCTGGTCCAGGTCGGCGTGGTCGATGACGGCGACGTCCCCGGCCTGGAGGCGGGCGGTCAAGCGCTTGGTCCGTGCGTCCACCCGCAGGGTTCCGGACCGCGGCGTGGCCGGGTCGGGGTCCCGGGAGCGGCGGGGGCTCACCGCGCGTCCACGGCGCCGCGCTGTTCGAGCAGCTCGCGGGCGTGCTCCAGTGCGGCTCCGGAGTCCGCGACCCCGCCCAGCATGCGGGCCAGCTCGGCCTCCCGCTCGGCACCGTCCACGACCACGACACCGCTGCGCGTGACCTGCCCGTCGGTGCTCTTGCGCACGACGAGGTGCTGGTCGGCATGGGCGGCCACCTGGCCCAGGTGCGTGACCACCACCACCTGGGCCTGCCGGGCCAGCCGGGCGAGCCGGGCCCCGAGGTCGAGGGCGGCGGCACCACCCACCCCGGCGTCCACCTCGTCGAAGACGAAGGTGGGGGCCGCCCCGGCCCCGCACACCAGCTCCAGGGCCAGCATGACCCGGGACAGCTCACCCCCGGAGGCCGCGCGGGTCACCGAGCGGGCCGGGGCGCCCGGGTTGGCCGCGAGCCGGATCTCGACGGCGTCGAGGCCGTGCCGCCAGGCCCGGACCCGGCGGCCGTCGGGGAGCTCCACGTCGGCAGCCCCGGCCTCGGTCGTGGCCTCGTCCTGCCCGTCGTCCCCGACGTCCTGGTGAGCGACGTCGACGAGCACCGTCGCCGACCCCATGGCCAGGTGCGACAGCTCCTCGGTGACCGCAGCCCCGACCCGCTCGCCCGTCTCGCGACGCAGCGCGCCGAGCTCGAGACCGGTCCGCGCGACCTCGGTGCGCAGCTGCTCCCGGCGGGTGCGCAGGTCGGCGAGGTCGTCGTCGGAGACGTCGATGGCCGCCACCTCCAGGGCCGCCTCGCGTGCGAAGTCGAGCACCTCCTGCGTCGAGGAGCCGTAGCGACGCAGCAGACCGGTCAGCTCGGCGCGCCGGGCGTGCACGGCGTCGAGCCGGCCGGGATCCACCTCCACCCCGGAGCCGTAGGCGGCCAGGTCCGGGGCCAGGTCGGTGGCGAGGTAGGCCACCTCGCGGACCCGGACCAGGAGGTCGGCGAGCTGCTCGTCGTGCTCGGCCGCCGGGGCGAGGGCGTCGGTGGCAGCGGCCAGCAGCGAGGAGACCGAGGGCACGTCGGCCGCGCCGCTGGCGGGGTCGGCGCCGACGAGCGCCTCGTGCGCCTCCTGGGCGGCGCGGCGCAGGTCCTCGGCATGGGTCAGCCGGTCGGCCTCGCCGCGCAGCGACTCGTCCTCGCCGGGCTGCGGGTCGACCTGCTCGATCTCCTCCAGCGCGCGGCGCAGCGCGCCCACCCGCAGCGAGCGCTCGGTCGAGGTGCGGCTGAGCTCCTGCAGCCGGCGGTGGCTCTCCTGCCACTCCTCCCACGCCTGGGCATACCGCTGACCGGCGGCGGCGAGCGTCGGACCTCCGGCGGCATCCAGGAGCAGCCGGTGCTGGTCGGCGTCGCGCAGCCGCCACTGGTCGGCCTGGCCGTGCACCGCCACCAGGTGCTCACCGACCTCGGTGAGCACCGAGACCGGGGCGCTGCGACCACCGACGCTGGCCCGCGACCGCCCCTCGGCCGCGACCGACCGCACCAGGATGAGCCCGTCGGTGGCGTCCCCGCCGGCCTCGACGACCCGCCGGGCCGCCGGGTGGTCCTGGGCCACGTCGACCTCGCCCTCCACGACCGCCCGCGCCGCACCGGCACGGACCATGCCTGCGTCGGCCCGGTCCCCCAGCAGCAGCCCGAGACCGCTCACGACCATCGTCTTGCCGGCGCCGGTCTCCCCCGTGATGACGTTGAGACCGGGCGCGAGCTCGAGCTCGGCCTCCTCGATGACCCCCAGCTGCTGGATACGGATGCGACGCACCGTCACGAGCGGCCCCCGTGCTGGCCGCCTGCCGGCCCACGCCACCCGGAGACGGGCAGCGCGAACTTCGCGACCAGCCGGTCGGTGAACGGCTCCGTCCCGAGCCGCGCGAGACGCACCGGGGTCGCCGAGCGCCGCACCTCGATGCGGGCACCGGGGGGCAGCTCGACGGTCCGTCGGCCGTCGCACCACATCACGCCCGTCACATGGCTGTGCGGCACGACCTCGACCGCCAGGTGCGCCTCCGGGCTGAGCACGACGGGGCGGGCGAACAGGGCGTGCGCGGAGATCGGGACGACCAGCAACGCTTCGACGTCCGGCCACACCACCGGCCCGCCGCCGGAGAAGGCATACGCGGTGGAGCCCGTCGGCGTCGCCATGACGACGCCGTCGCAGCCCCAGGTCGACAGCGGCCGGCCGTCCACCTCCACGGCGAGCTCGAGCATCCGCTCGCGGGACGACTTCTCCACGCTGGCCTCGTTGAGCGCCCAGTTGTGGCAGACGACACGGCCGTCGTGGAGGACGTCGACCTCGAGGGTCATCCGCTCCTCGACGTGGTAGTCGCGCGCGGCGATCCGCTCGATGATCGCGTCGATGTCGTCCTTCTCCGCCTCGGCGAGGAAGCCCACGCGCCCCAGATTGACCCCGAGCAGCGGCGTGCCCGCCGGTCGGGCGATCTCTGCCCCTCGCAGGATCGTGCCGTCACCGCCGAAGACCACGACGAGCTCGCACCCGGTGGCATCCACGTGCGGCGGCACCGGGCTCTTGAGCGCGACCACCTCGGTGTCGGTGACGACCTGGTGGGTGGGATCGGCCTCGGGGACGGTCTCCACCTCGATGCCGTGCTCCCCGAGCCGCTGCGCGAAGACGCCCGCGAGCTCGGGCATGTCCGAGCGGGTGGGGTGGGTGACCAGCATGATGCGCCGACTCATCCGTCCTCCTGTGCTCGGGTGCGTGCCAGGGCAGCCATCTGCGCGGGCCCGGGTCCGCACCCCATCATGCCTGGTGGAGAGGGGCAGGGCGCGGGGTGGGCGCACCGCCGGAGCCGCCACAGGAACTCCACGTTGCCCGTTCCCCCGCGCAGCGGTGAGCGCAGCAGGTCCTGCGGTGCGAGGCCGTGCTGCCGGGCGTCGGCGTCGAGGCGGAGCAGGACCTGCTCGCGCTGCTGCCACGAGCGGACCACACCGCCCCGCCCGAGCGCCTCGGCGCCGACCTCGAACTGCGGCTTCACCAGCAGCACCAGATCCCCCTCCGGTGCCGCGACGTCGGCGACGACGGGCAGGACCACGGTCAGCGAGATGAAGGACAGGTCGCCGACGATGAGGTCGAAGGGACCACCCAGGCGCGGCCGGTCGACGTCGCGCACGGAGACCCCGGACCGGTCCTCGACCCGCGGGTCGGCCGCGAGGGCGGAGGCCAGCTGGTCGTGCCCCACGTCGAGCGCAACGACCCTGCCGGCGCCGTGCTCGAGGAGGACCTGCGTGAACCCACCGGTGGAGGCGCCGACGTCCAGGCACCGGCGACCTCCCACCACCAGGTCGGGCCAGGAGTCGAGCGCGTGCGCCAGCTTGACCGCGCCGCGTCCGACCCACCCACGCCGGACCCACTCGGCCTCGGTCCCGGTGCCGTCGCCCGCGACCACGATCGCGCTGCCCTCCTGGACCGGGTGGGCCGCCCGCCGGACGGGCTGACCGTCCACCCGGACGAGCCCGTCACGCACGAGCAGCTGCGCCTGGGTGCGGCTCGGCGCCAGGCCACGTGAGACCAGCGCGCGGTCCAGGCGCACGCCCATCGACCGGGGCGTCAACCGGCCTCGGTCCCCGGCGGGGCGGCTGGAGCGGGATCGGTGAGGCGGGCCTGGAGCTCACGGTGGGCCCGTGCGAGGGCCTGCGTCGCGACCTCGTCGTCGGTGCCGTCGAGCGCCTCCTCGAGGCGCCGTAGGGCGGCGTCGACCTCGGCGTCGCCGGTGTCCGGTCGACCCTGCTGGTCCGGGTGCTCGCTCACGAGGTCCTCCAGAGGTCGGTGAGATCCATCATCGTCGCTGCCACGCGGTCCGGCCGACAGGCCGGCGGCGTCGCCTCGGCGTCGTCCCGGGTGGAGACCCCGGTGAGCACGAGCGCGCTCTGCAGCCCGGCCGCGACCGCGCCGCCGATGTCGGTCTCCAGCCGGTCGCCCACCATCAACGTCGCACCGGGCGAGGTCCCGAGACGGGACAGCGCCGTGCGGTATGCCGGGGCGTGCGGCTTGCCGACCACCAGCGGCGCCGCCCCCGTCGCGTGCGCCACCGCGGCGACCAGCGACCCGTTGCCCGGAGCCTCGCCGCGCTCGGTGGGGAGCGTCGCGTCGTCGTTGGTGGCGATCCACTCGGCACCGGCGCGGATCGCGTAGGCGGCCTCGGCCAGGTCGATCACGCCGACCTGTGGTCCGTAGCCCTGGACCACGGCCCCGATCTCCGGTGCGCGGCCGGATCCCGCGGCGTGCGCCACGTCCTGCGGGGCGAGGGTCTCGAAGCCGACGGCACCAAGGGCGTCGGCGACACCCGGGCCGCCCACGGCCAGGACGCGGCCGCCCTCCAGCAGCTCGGGACGCCGCTCCCGGAGCACCTCGGCGGCGACCTGCGAGGCGGTCATCACGTCCTCGTCCTCGGCAGTGACCCCCAGGTCCCGCAGCTGCGCAGCGACCTGCTGGGGGGTCCGCGAGGCGTTGTTGGTCATGTAGAGGACGCGCACGCCCGCGGCCCGGGCGTCGGCCAGCGCCTCGACCGCACCCTCGCACGGCTCGTGCGCCCGGTAGACGACCCCGTCGAGGTCGCAGAGCATCCCCTCGATCACGAGCCGGTCGTCCCGTGCGTCGCCGTCGGGCGATCGTCCGCAGCCTGCTCGGACGCACCCGGCTCTGCGGCGGCCGGTGCCGACCCACCCGCACGGGCAGCGTCGGCGGACTCGCCACCGTCACGCCGGGCCGGCTGCGTCGACGGTCTCCTCGCCGCCATCGTCGACCTCCTCGTCGCCGAGGTCGACGACCCAGCTCTCCTCCCCCCGCCCGAGCAGCTCGGCGGCGTCGGTCTCACCCAGCGCGTCCACCTCGGCGGCACGGGCATACCACTCCAGCGCCTGCTCCTCGCGCCCGTCGGCCTCCAGGGCTGCGGCGTAGGCGTAGCGCAGCCGCGCCGCCCAGGGTTGCTTCGGGGTGCTTCGCTTCGCGGGCTCCTCCAGCAGCAGCACCGCGGCGGCGTGCTGCCCGAGATCGGCCCGGGCGCCGGCCACGACGATCACCAGCTCCACCTGCTCGGCAGGTCCCAGCTGCGCCGCCTCCGGCGAGGCCGCCAGCTCCAGCGCCCGCTCCGGGCGACCCAGCCCACGCTCGACATCGGCGAGCAGCGGCAGCAGGTGCTGCGACCCGCTCAACCGGCGCGCCGTCCGGAGCTCGGCCAGCGCCTTGGACCACTCACCACGGCGGTAGTGGACCACGCCGAGCGCCTCGCGCACGCCCGCGATGCGCCCCGCCCGACGGGCCGCGGCCTCGGCGTGCGCCAGCGCCCGGTCGAGATCTTCGGCGTCGAGCATCCGGCCCACCATGACCAGGTGGCCACCCACTCCCTCGGCGTTCTCCTTGCTCAGCGTCCGCAGCTCGGAGCGCAGGCTACGATCCAGCCCTCCCGCGTCGGCGTCCTCGGGCAGCGGCGGCTCGGGGACCCGCGGCGGACGGCGGTTGTCGCGTTCGTCCCGTCCGACGTCGTCACGGGAGCCACCCCGGCCACGGACGGGAGCCCCCCTGCCGCGGTCCCGGTCCGAGCCGCCTCGACCCGCACGCCGGCGATCGTCGTTCACGTCCAGTCCTCTCGGTCAGCTGGTGTCCGGACCAGTGTCGCAGGTCTCCAGCGACGTCCGAACATACGAAAGGGCCCACCTTGGGGGGTGGGCCCTTTCGTTGAGTGGTGGTCCGGCGGTGTCCTACTCTCCCACACTGTTTCCAGTGCAGTACCATCGGCGCTGTCAGGCTTAGCTTCCGGGTTCGGAATGTGACCGGGCGTTTCCCTGACGCTATGACCGCCGTAACAATGTCGACCTCGTGGTCAACCACGTGCTGGGTGGTTGCGGGTCGGGAACCGTGCAGTGGACGCAAGCAAATGTTGTCTTGTGTTGCTGTGATGTTTGTTAAGTTGTCGGCTTATTAGTACCGGTCAGCTACGCACATTGCTGTGCTTCCACGTCCGGCCTATCAACCCAGTAGTCTAGCTGGGAGCCTCTCCACCCAAAGGGTGTTGGAAACCTCATCTTGAAGTGTGCTTCCCGCTTAGATGCTTTCAGCGGTTATCACGTCCGAACGTAGCCAATCAGCGGTGCTCCTGGCGGAACAACTGACACACCAGTGGTTCGTCCATCCCGGTCCTCTCGTACTAGGGACAGCTCTTCTCAAGTTTCCTGCGCGCGCAGCGGATAGGGACCGAACTGTCTCACGACGTTCTAAACCCAGCTCGCGTACCGCTTTAATGGGCGAACAGCCCAACCCTTGGGACCGACTCCAGCCCCAGGATGCGACGAGCCGACATCGAGGTGCCAAACCATGCCGTCGATATGAGCTCTTGGGCAGGATCAGCCTGTTATCCCCGGGGTACCTTTTATCCGTTGAGCGACGGCGCTTCCACGAGCCACCGTCGGGTCACTAGTCCCGACTTTCGTCTCTGCTCGACATGTCTGTCTCACAGTCAAGCTCCCTTGTGCACTTACACTCGACACCTGATTACCAACCAGGCTGAGGGAACCTTTGGGCGCCTCCGTTACTTTTTAGGAGGCAACCGCCCCAGTTAAACTACCCACCAGGCACTGTCCCTGATCCGGATCACGGACCGAGGTTAGGAATCCAGAACGACCAGAGTGGTATTTCAACGATGACTCCACAACCACTGGCGTGGCTGCTTCACAGTCTCCCACCTATCCTACACAAGCCGTACCGAACACCAATACCAAGCTATAGTAAAGGTCCCGGGGTCTTTCCGTCCTGCTGCGCGTAACGAGCATCTTTACTCGTAGTGCAATTTCGCCGAGTTCGCGGTTGAGACAGTGGAGAAGTCGTTACGCCATTCGTGCAGGTCGGAACTTACCCGACAAGGAATTTCGCTACCTTAGGATGGTTATAGTTACCACCGCCGTTTACTGGCGCTTAAGTTCAGAGCTTCACCCGAATGGGTTGACCCGTCCCCTTAACGTTCCAGCACCGGGCAGGCGTCAGTCCGTATACATCGTCTTGCGA
Organism: Serinicoccus marinus DSM 15273; assembly: GCF_008386315.1. Lineage (NCBI taxonomy): Bacteria > Bacillati > Actinomycetota > Actinomycetes > Micrococcales > Ornithinimicrobiaceae > Serinicoccus > Serinicoccus marinus. The sequence goes on from NZ_CP043808.1 coordinate 1,889,171, forward strand.
CTTCGCACGGACCTGTGTTTTTAGTAAACAGTCGCTTCTCCCTGGTCTCTGCGGCCCTCAACGCTAACCCGCAAAGGGTTTCACGCCTCGGGCCCCCCTTCTCCCGAAGTTACGGGGGCATTTTGCCGAATTCCTTAACCACGATTCACTCGATCGCCTCGGTATTCTCTACCTCACCACCTGAGTCGGTTTGGGGTACGGGCGGCTCGAACCTCGCTAGGAACTTTTCTTGACAGCATAGGATCACCCTACTTCCCGCATACGCGGTCACGATCAAGCCTCGGGCACTCATGGGGCGGATTTACCACTCCCCGGCCCTGCGCTCTTCGACGTGGACAACCATCGCCACGCGGAGGCTACCTTCCTGCGTCCTTCCATCGCTTACCTACTACCAGATTGGGTCGCGCGTTCCACCACCCGCCCCAACACCCGAAGGTGCCAGGTTATGGGTGGCTTCAGGCGCTCAGCATCCCCGGATTCAGTACTGGGCGGTTCTTCGCCGGTTCCGGAATATCAACCGGATGTCCATCGACTACGCCTGTCGGCCTCGCCTTAGGTCCCGACTTACCCAGGGCAGATTAGCTTGACCCTGGAACCCTTGGTGATTCGGCGGAAGAGTTTCTCACTCTTCTTTCGCTACTCATGCCTGCATTCTCACTCGTGCCGGATCCACACCTCGATCACTCGGATGCTTCACTCCCGGCACGACGCTCCCCTACCCACCAACACGCCTGAACACCACCCACAAAGGGGTGGCGCTGAGCAAAGTGTTGGTGCCACAGCTTCGGTGGTGTGCTTGAGCCCCGCTACATTGTCGGCGCGGAATCACTTGACCAGTGAGCTATTACGCACTCTTTCAAGGGTGGCTGCTTCTAAGCCAACCTCCTGGTTGTCTTCGCAACTCCACATCCTTTCCCACTTAGCACACGCTTAGGGACCTTAGCTGGTGATCTGGGCTGTTTCCCTCTCGACTACGAAGCTTATCCCCCGCAGTCTCACTGCCATGCTCTCACTTACCGGCATTCGGAGTTTGGCTGACGTCAGTAACCCGGTTAGGCCCATCAGCCATCCAGTAGCTCTACCTCCGGCAAGAAACACATGACGCTGCACCTAAATGCATTTCGGGGAGAACCAGCTATCACGGAGTTTGATTGGCCTTTCACCCCTACCCACACTCATCCCCTCAGTTTTCAACCTAAGTGGGTTCGGGCCTCCACGCGGTCTTACCCGCGCTTCACCCTGGCCATGGGTAGATCACTCCGCTTCGGGTCTAGACCCAGCGACTAAAACGCCCTCTTCGGACTCGCTTTCGCTACGGCTCCCCCACACGGGTTAACCTCGCCACTGAGCACTAACTCGCAGGCTCATTCTTCAAAAGGCACGCCGTCACCCACACACAAGGTGCAGGCCCCGACGGATTGTAAGCGCACGGTTTCAGGAACTATTTCACTCCCCTCCCGGGGTACTTTTCACCTTTCCCTCACGGTACTTGTCCGCTATCGGTCACGAGGTAATATTTAGGCTTAGCAGGTGGTCCTGCCAGATTCGTACGGGATTTCTCGGGCCCCGTACTACTCGGGTGGTCATGCACGCAGTCGAGGGTGTTTCGGCTACCGGGGTCTCACCGTCTACGCCAGGCCTTTCCAGACCCTTCACCTACACCACACGATTTCTCACTACGCACCAGGATGGTAGTCCCGGTCAACACAACTCCCACAACCCCGCAGCTGCAACCCCTACCAGGTCTCACACAACTACGGTTTAGCCTCATCCGCTTTCGCTCGCCACTACTCACGGAATCACATGTTGTTTTCTCTTCCTGTGGGTACTGAGATGTTTCACTTCCCCACGTTCCCTCCACACACCCTATACATTCAGGTGCGGGTGACCAGCGATGAAGCTGGCCGGGTTTCCCCATTCGGACACCCTCGGATCACAGTCTGGTTATCGACTCCCCGAGGCTTATCGCAGATTCCTACGTCCTTCTTCGGTTCTCGTGCCAAGGCATCCACCGTGCGCTCTTAAAAACTTAACAAAAAGCAACAAAGATACAGATGCTCGCGTCCACTGTACAGTTCTCAACCAACAACCAGCCACCCACACCGACACGATCACCACACACCCACACCCACCACACACAACGTGATGACCATGAACGGGTATGACCCACGGCACCAGGGCCCCAGCCACCGAAAAACCCAACCCCACCCCCCACCACCACACGGGTGATCAGGGGGTCACGGGGTCCGATCCTTCAGGACCCAACAGCGTGCTTGCACCACACCCCGACACCACCGCCCCACCTTTCCCCACCACCACACCCCACCCAGACCCCCACCACAGCAGGGATCCAGACAAACAGGGCGCGTGGTCGTACTCGACCAGACACAGCAGCACCAACAGTGCAGCGACAGTTCCTTGATGTTCCACCCACGAGCAACCCCGGGCACCACACTCGGGTGCACCACGAGGCCACCCACACCCACCACCACAAACGCGCCGGCGGGTGTGAACGATGCTCCTTAGAAAGGAGGTGATCCAGCCGCACCTTCCGGTACGGCTACCTTGTTACGACTTAGTCCCAATCACCAGTCCCACCTTCGACAGCTCCCTCCCCACAAAGGGGGTTAGGCCACCGGCTTCGGGTGTTACCGACTTTCGTGACTTGACGGGCGGTGTGTACAAGGCCCGGGAACGTATTCACCGCAGCGTTGCTGATCTGCGATTACTAGCGACTCCGACTTCATGGGGTCGAGTTGCAGACCCCAATCCGAACTGAGACCGGCTTTCTGGGATTCGCTCCCCCTCACGGGATCGCAGCCCTTTGTACCGGCCATTGTAGCATGCGTGAAGCCCAAGACGTAAGGGGCATGATGATTTGACGTCATCCCCACCTTCCTCCGAGTTGACCCCGGCAGTCTCCCATGAGTCCCCAACCACCCAAAGGTGTTGCTGGCAACATGGAACGAGGGTTGCGCTCGTTGCGGGACTTAACCCAACATCTCACGACACGAGCTGACGACAACCATGCACCACCTGTACACCAGCCACAAAGGGAAACCACATCTCTGCGATCGTCCGGTGTATGTCAAGCCTTGGTAAGGTTCTTCGCGTTGCATCGAATTAATCCGCATGCTCCGCCGCTTGTGCGGGCCCCCGTCAATTCCTTTGAGTTTTAGCCTTGCGGCCGTACTCCCCAGGCGGGGCGCTTAATGCGTTAGCTGCGGCACGGACCCCGTGGAATGGGACCCACACCTAGCGCCCAACGTTTACGGCGTGGACTACCAGGGTATCTAATCCTGTTCGCTCCCCACGCTTTCGCTTCTCAGCGTCAGTCATGGCCCAGAGACCTGCCTTCGCCATCGGTGTTCCTCCTGATATCTGCGCATTCCACCGCTACACCAGGAATTCCAGTCTCCCCTACCACACTCTAGCCTGCCCGTACCCACTGCAGACCCGGAGTTAAGCCCCGGGCTTTCACAGCAGACGCGACAAACCGCCTACAAGCTCTTTACGCCCAATAATTCCGGACAACGCTCGCACCCTACGTATTACCGCGGCTGCTGGCACGTAGTTAGCCGGTGCTTCTTCTGCCCCTACCGTCACCCCAAAGGGCTTCGTCAAGGCTGAAAGAGGTTTACAACCCGAAGGCCGTCATCCCTCACGCGGCGTCGCTGCATCAGGCTTGCGCCCATTGTGCAATATTCCCCACTGCTGCCTCCCGTAGGAGTCTGGGCCGTGTCTCAGTCCCAGTGTGGCCGGTCACCCTCTCAGGCCGGCTACCCGTCGTCGCCTTGGTAGGCCATTACCCCACCAACAAGCTGATAGGCCGCGAGTCCATCCACCACCAAAAAATCTTTCCACACCAACCCATGCAGGCTGATGTCACATCCAGTATTAGACACCGTTTCCAGTGCTTATCCCGAAGTGGAGGGCAGGTTACTCACGTGTTACTCACCCGTTCGCCACTCATCCACCCCAACAAGCTAGGGCTTCAGCGTTCGACTTGCATGTGTTAAGCACGCCGCCAGCGTTCGTCCTGAGCCAGGATCAAACTCTCCGAAAAAACCAAAAACCCATAAACATGAGCATCCGGAAAGCCAGACAAACCCGGCAAAAAAAACCACAACACCAACCACGGGGGTGACCAGTGCCATGGCCAAACAAACATGGCATCAAAAAACAAACACGCTGTTGAGTTCTCAAGAATCGGACACACACCATGATCCGGCGTTTGTGGCGCCGTGATGTCCGGGGCTTTCTTCCTTCAAGGTTACGCATCCCGACTCCGGCGAGTCAAACTCGCTCCCTGGCGTCTGCCAGAGGTCGAGAGGCGTGCTGCCGGACCCGGGACCGGCCACCTGTGCGGTGTCCGTGCCTCCCTGTCGGTGCGGCGAGGAGCAACTCTAGGTCAGGTCTCCCCGTGCACACAAATCCGCAGGTCAGGAGGCCTTTCGGAGCGCTGCCAGGCTCTTGCGGCCACGGCGGAGCAGCACCACTTGGCCGTGCAGGAAGTCGTCCTCGGCCAGCGAGAGCTCTGCGTCGCCGGTCTTGCGGTTGTTGACGCTGACTCCCCCGTCCGCGAGGAGCCGGCGGGCCGCGCCCTTGCTGTCGGCCAGGCCGGTCACCACCAGGGCGTCGACGAGCGGGGTGCCCGCCGGTGCCTCGGCGCCCGGGAGCTCGGCGGTGGCGTCCCGCAACGTCTGCTCGTCCAGCGCGTGCGGGTCCCCGCGCCCGAAGAGGACCTGGCTGGCCATCTCGACCTGGTGCGTCGCCTCCTGCCCGTGGACCAGGGTGGTGACGTCGGCGGCCAGCGCCCGCTGCGCGTCGCGCAGGTGCGGCCGCTCGCGTGCTGACTCCTCCAGACCGGCGATCTCCTCCTGGGTGCGGTCGGTGAAGACGCGCAGCAGCTTGGGCGTCTCGGAGTCGGCGACGTTGATCCAGTACTGGTAGAAGGCCCAGGGCGAGGTCATGTCGGCCGAGAGCCAGACCGCGTTGCCCTCCGACTTGCCGTACTTCATGTTGTTCTCGTCGGTCAGGAGCGGAGTCGTGAGCACCTGCACCGCGGCTCCCTCCACCCGGTGGATGAGGTCCACCCCTGCGGTGAGGTTGCCCCACTGGTCCTGGCCGCCGGTCTGCAGCGTGCAGCCGTACTCCCGGTAGAGGTGCAGGTAGTCCAGACCCTGCAGCATGGTAGCTGAACTCGGTGTAGGAGATCCCCTCCTGGCTCTCCAGCCGCGCCGCGATGGCGTCCTTGCGGATCATCTGGTTGACCCGGAAGTGCTGCCCGACGTCGCGCAGGAAGTCCAGCGCGCTCAGGGGGGCGGTCCAGTCCAGGTTGTTGACCATGAGCGCCGGGTTGTCGCCGCCGAACTCCAGGAACGGCCCGACCAGCTCCTGGATGCGGGCGACGTTGGCCGCCGCCTCCTCCTTGGTCTTGAGGGTGCGTTCGGCGGTGGCCTTGGGGTCGCCGATGAGCCGGTCGAGCCACCCACCAGGCAGATGACGCGGTGCCCGGCCCGCTGCAGGTGGCGCAGCACGACCAGCTGCACCAGGTTGCCGAAGTGCAGCGAGGGCGCCGTCGGGTCGAACCCGCAGTAGACCGTGACGGGCTCCTCGAGTGCCTCGCGCAACGCGGCCTCGTCGGTGGTCTGCGCCACCAGGCCACGCCACTGCAGCTCGTCGAGGATGTTGGTCACCGTTCCCGGTCCTTTCGTCGTCGGGGCGTGGCCGTCCGGCCACGCCGCCCGCACAGCCTAGCGGCGCACGGCGGCCCGGTAGGTCGAGACCGTCGGCTCGTCGTCCAGCCAGAACCGCCACGGGTAGCGGCGCCCGGACCCACCCTCGCCGCTGACGCCCACCCGGGGACCACGCCGCACCACCGGTGCCCGGCTCGCCGGCTCCGGATGCGTGAGGTATGCCGGTGCCCCGGCCGCGCAGAGGTCCAGGCCGTCCTGCTCCCGGCCCAGGCCGACCGCGCGCGCCAGGTTGCCCGGTCCGCGCGCCAGCTCCCGGTCGGTGACCACCGAGGCGGACCGGCGGGCACGCTGCCGCCGCTCGCGAGCGACCTCGTCGCCGCGGACCACCTCCCCGGCGCGGAGCAGGACCGCCGAGGCCCGGCCCGCCTCGCCCGTGACGACGTTGGCGGCCCAGTGCATGCCGTAGCTGAAGTAGCAGTAGAGGTGACCGGCCGGGCCGAACATCACCTGGGTGCGCGGGGTCGGGCCGCGGAAGGCGTGCGACCCCGGGTCGTCGGTGCCGGCATACGCCTCGACCTCGGTGATCCGGAGCGCCACCGGACCGTGGACCAGCAGGCTCCCGAGGAGCAGCGGCGCCACGTCCAGCACCGGACCGGCCAGCTCCGCCCGGGTCCACCGACGGTGACCGGCCACCGGCTCAGTCGCGCACGACGGGCAGCTCGCCGACCCAGTGCCGCAACCGGGCCACCTGCTTGAGCAGGTGGGCGCGCTGCTCGGTCACCCGGACCGGTGCCGTGCCGCCGTGGGCGTTGCGCGAGGCCAGTGACCCGGGCACGGACAGCACCGAGCGGACCCCGGGCGTCAGGTGCTCGCTGATGGCCGCGAGGTCGTCGTCGTCCAGGTCCGCCAGGCCGATCCCCCGCTCCTCGCACGTGCGGACGCAGGCGCCGGCGACCTCGTGGGCGACCCGGAAGGCCACGCCCTGGCGGACCAGCCACTCCGCGACATCCGTGGCGAGGGAGAAGCCCTGCGGCGCGAGCTCCTCCAGCCGCTCCTCGTGGACCTGGAGGGTCGCGACCATGCCTGACACGGCCGGCAGCAGCACCTCCAGCGTGTCGACCGCGTCGAAGACCGGCTCCTTGTCCTCCTGCAGGTCACGGTTGTAGGCCAGCGGCAGCCCCTTGAGGGTCGCCAGCAGCCGGCCAGGTCACCGATGAGCCGGCCGGCCTTGCCCCGGGCGAGCTCGGCGACGTCGGGGTTCTTCTTCTGCGGCATGATGCTGGACCCGGTCGAGAAGGCGTCGTCCAGCGTGACGAAGCCGAACTCGGCGGTCGCCCAGAGGATGACCTCCTCGCTCAGCCGGGACAGGTCCACCCCCACCATGGCGAGCACGAAGGACATCTCGGCGGCGAAGTCGCGCGAGGCGGTCCCGTCGATGGAGTTCTCGGCGGCCCGCGGCATCCCGAGGTCGTGCGCGACGGAGACCGGGTCGAGTCCGAGCGAGGAGCCTGCGAGCGCGCCGGACCCGTAGGGCGAGACCGCCGCCCGCGCGTCCCAGTCGACGAGCCGCTCGACGTCGCGCAGCAGCGCCCAGGCGTGCGCCTGCAGGTGGTGGGCCAGCAGGACCGGCTGCGCGTGCTGGAGGTGGGTGCGCCCCGGCATCGCGACGTCCGGGTGGGCCGCGGCCTGGTCGACCAGGGCCTGCACGACGTCCAGGACCTTCGCGCCGAGCAGGCGGGCCTGGTCACGCAGGTACATGCGGAACTGCGCCGCGACCTGGTCGTTGCGGGAGCGGCCGGCGCGCAGCCGACCCCCGACGTCGGCACCGGCACGCTCGATGAGGCCCCGCTCCAGGGCCGTGTGCACGTCCTCGTCCTCCGGCAGCGGCACGAAGGTGCCCGCGTCCACGTCGGCCCGGAGTCGCCCCAGCGCGCTGAGCATCGCCTCCAGGTGCTCGTCCGACAGCAGGCCCGCCCGGTGCAGGACGCGTGCGTGGGCACGCGACCCGGCCAGGTCGTACGGCGCCAGCCGCCAGTCGAAGTGCGTGCTCTTGCTCAGGGCTGCCAAGGCGTCGCTGGGGCCGCCGGTGAAGCGGCCTCCCCACAGGCTCACGGTCATGTCGGTCATTGTCCCTGACGGGACCGCGGTCTCAGTGCTCGGGCTCCGCGGCGAGTCCGAGGAGCCGCTCGGCGGTCGCCGGGCCGCCGTCGAGGTCGGTGGTGATGACCAGGATCGTGTCGTCGCCGGCGATGGTCCCGAGGATGTCCGGGGCGTCGCTGCGGTCGATCGCCGAGGCGAGGAACTGCGCCGCCCCCGGGGGCGTGCGCAGCACGACCTGGTTGCCCACCGAGCGTGCGCTCACGAGCAGTTCCTGGCACAGCCGCGCCAGCCGGTGGCTGACCTCCCCCGCGTCCTGGGCCGGGCGCGGCGTCGCGTCGCCGCCCTCCCCCGGCACGGCATACACCAGCTGGCGGCCGCGGCGGACCTTGACCGCCTCCAGGTCGACGAGGTCCCGCGACAGCGTCGCCTGCGTGACCGAGATGCCGTCCTCCCCGAGCAGGTCCAGGAGCTGTCCCTGGGACCCGACGGCGTGCCGCTCCAGCAGGTCGGAGATGCGCTGGTGCCGCGCGGCGCGGGTCATGGGGATGGAGGTCACGCTGCACGACTATACAGCGCACTGCATGAGTATGCGGTCGTGTCGGCTGGGCCGCTCTGGCCGCCGGTTCGTCATCCGGGAGCCTCCTCGAACAGGCTCGCGAGTGACCTCGGGGCGTCCAGACGCGGTCGTGGACCTCAGTCCGGCCAGAGCTCGCGCAGGAGAGCGACCGCCGCCTCGCCGCGGGACCGCTGGAAGGCGCGCAGCGTCGGCAGGCCCAGGGCCAGCCGACGACGCGGACCCGTCCGTCGGGCTGGACCAGCAGGTTGTCCGCCCGCACGTCGGTGTGGGCCACCGCGTCGCCACGCAGCCGGTCCACCGTGCGCCGCGACAGCTCGTGCAGCTGGTCCAGCCGCGCCGTCACCCAGGGGTCGAGGTGCTCCGGCGGGTCCGCGTCGAGGCGTGCCCAGCAGCCGAACTCGCCCGCCAGCTCGGCGGCGAGGTCGGGCCAGGCCTCGGGCGCCCGGTGTCCGGCGATCTCGCCCAGGGCGTCGAGCGTGGCCGCCAGCTCGGCGGTGCTCCACGGGGCGTGCGGGTGCCGACCGTCCACCTCCTCGGTGAGCAGCGCGACCCAGGTGCCGTCGTCGTAGGCGCCCAGGAGTGCCGGGGACAGCGAGGCCGTCCTGGCTCAGGCTGCGCAGCACCGCGACCTCCCGGCGGTGCAGCCCCGGGGAGTCCGGGTTCTGCTCGCTGCTCACGGCCTTGACGAAGGCGCGCCGCCCGTCCGCGGTCTCCACCCGGTCCGCCGATCCCGGCGAGAAGCCGGTGGGCTGCGACTCGGCCCGGACCACCCGCGCGCCCAGCACCTGCTCTGCCCAGTCGTGCACCCGCTCCGGCAGGTCCGCCCACCCGAGCCGGACGCCGAACTCGCTCACCGGGGCGCGGCCAGCGGGTCATCCTCACCCCACGGCCGCAGCCGCAGCATGCGCGCCCCCTCCCCCAGGCCACGGCGGGACCACTCGCGGAGGGTGTCGAGGTCGTCGGCGCCGGCCCGGACCATCCGCCCGGAGAAGCCGTCCAGCTCCCCCTCGGCGAAGGCCAGGAGCAGGGCGGTGACGTCCTCGGGGGCGGTCCACTCGGTGCGGCCCTCGTGCATCCGCATGGAGTGCGTCATGTCGGTCTCGACCACCCCGGGCGCCAGGTCGAAGGCGTGCACGCCGTGCTCCGCGCCGGCCTGCGCCACCCCGCCGGTGATCCGGGCGAGCGCCGACTTGGACGCGCAGTATGCCGTCAGGTCGGCCCGCTCGCGGGTGCCGGCCCCGGAGTTGAGGTTCACGACGCGGCCGCCGCCGGCGGCGATCATGTGCGGCACGACCGCGCGGGTGAGCAGATAGGGGCCGCGGACGTTGGTGACCATCACCTGCCACCACTCGTCCACGTCGGACTCCCACAGCGGCACCTCGGTCTCGATGAGACCGGCGTTGTTGACGAGCAGGTCGATCCGCCCGTGCTGCTCGACGACCGCCGCGACGACCGAGGCGACCTGGTCGGCGTCGGTGACGTCGCACGGCATACCCCGCGCGCCGTCGGCGACCGCCCCGGAGCGGGACAGGCCCACGACCACCCAGCCGTCGGCGAGCAGGGCGCGGACGAGCAGGTCACCGATGCCCCGCGAGGCGCCGGTGACCAGGGCGACCCGCTGCTGCGTCACCGCTGCACCGCCTCGTGGTCGGCGACCGCACGGCCCACCGCTGCGTCGCGGGCGGCGTTGACCTCCTGGGTCGTCAGCGTCCGGTCCGGGGCGCGGAAGTGCATCCGCCAGGCCAGCGAGTGCTTGTCCTGCGCCACCTGGTCCCCCGCGTAGACGTCGAAGAGCTCCAGGCTCTCCAGGAGTGTGCCCGCCCCCTCCCGCAACGACCGCTCGACCTCGCTGAAGCGCACCCCACGGGGGACCTCGAGCGCGACGTCGGAGGTCGCCACGGGATGGGTGGACAGCCGGGCGACCTGCGTGCGGTGGTCGCTGGCGCGCACGAGGACGTCGAGGTCGAGCTCGGCGGCGCTGGTCCGGTCCGGCAGGCCCAGCCGCTGCACCACCTTCGGGTGGAGCTCGCCGGCCCAGCCCACGCGGGTGCCGTCGGGGAGCGTCAGGTCGACGCAGCGACCCGGGTGGAAGGGCGCGCGGGTGCTCTGCTGCCGGCGGACCTCGACCCCGAGGGCGTCCGCGACCGCGTGCGCCCAGCCGACCACGTCGACCACGTCGACCGGGCGGCCCCGGCCCCACCATCCGGCGCGGTCGGCCTGCCCGGCCGCCATCACGGCGACGTGCCAGGGCTGCGCCGGGACCGCACCGCGGATCTGCGCCAGGACGTCGTCGGCGGGGACCTCACCGACCCCGGGGACCGGGGCCATCGCGTCCGGCTCGGGGTGGGTGACGGTGTCGATCTCGAAGAGCGCCACGTCGCGGTTGCCGCGGGAGACGTTGCGCAGCACCGCCTCCGGCAAGGTCTGCAGCAGCGCGGTCCGCATCAGGGGCGCCTCGTCGGACAACGGGTTCGCCAGCCGGACCGCCTGCCGGTGCGGGTCGTCCTCGGCGAGCCCCAGCTCGTCGAAACGGTCGGCGCCGACGAAGGGGTAGGTCAGCACCTCCTGCAGGCCCTGCCCGGCGAGGGCCGTCGCGACGGCGCGGCGGGCACGCTGCCCGTGGGTGAGGCCGCGTCCACCGATGGCGCGGGGCACCACGGAGGGGATCTTGTCGTAGCCGTCGACCCGGGCGACCTCCTCGACGAGGGTCGGCGCGTCGGTGAGGTCCGGGCGCCAGCTCGGGGCGACCACCGACACCCGGCGCGGGTCGTCGGTGTCGAAGACCTCGCAGCCGATCATCACGAGCACCTCGCGCACCCGGTCGAAGGAGTAGTTGACGCCCACGTAGGCGGTGGGCATGGTCAGGTCGAGCTCGATCGCGGCCCGCTCGGCACGCTGGTCGACGTCGGTGATCGCCGGGTCGGCGGTGCCCCCGCCGTGCTCGACCAGCAGGTCGACCGCGAGCTGGGCCGCGGCAGCCGTCACGTCCGGGTCGACACCGCGCTCGAAGCGCTTCGCCGCCTCGCTGGACAGCTTGTGCCGGCGCGACGTGCGTCCGACGGTCCGCGGGTCGAAGTGGGCCGCCTCGATGAGGACGTCGGTGGTGACGCCGGGCGTCACCTCGCCGTCCTCGCCGCCCATGACCCCGGCCAGCGCGAGCACCCGCTCGCCGCCGTCGGTGATGAGCAGGTCCTCGGGGTCGAGCGCGCGGTCCACGTCGTCCAGGGTGGTCAGCCGCTCCCCCGGACGGGCCCGTCGCACCACGACCGGACCGTGCAGCGTGGCCAGGTCGAAGGCGTGCAGGGGCTGCCCGAGGGCGAGCATGACGTAGTTGGTGACGTCCACGGCGAGCCCGATGGGCCGCATGCCGGCCTCGGTGAGACGGCGGGCCATCCACTCCGGCGTGGTGCGGGTCAGGTCGATGTCGCGCACGACCCGCGCCAGGTAGCGGTCGCACCCGGCGACCCCCTCCAGCGGCGTCTCGTCGGCGAGGCGGACGGCATACCCCTCGCCGCTGCCGGTGTCCACGGCGAGCGAGGCGGGGTCGGTGAAGGCCGCACCGGTGGAGTGGGAGTACTCCCGCGCGATGCCGCGGACCGAGAAGCAGTAGCCGCGGTCTGGCGTGACGTTGACCTCGACGGTCTCGCGGTCCAGCCCGAGGACGCCGATGAGGTCGTCGCCCGGCGCGAGCCCGGCGACGACGCCCTCGGGCAGGAGTCGGGGCAGCACGAGGATCCCATCGTGGTCCTCCCCGATCCCCAGCTCGCGGACCGAGCAGATCATGCCGGCCGAGACGTGGCCGTAGGTCTTGCGGGCGCTGATCGTCAGCGGCCCCTGCGGGGTCGGCAGCGTCCCACCCGGCAGGATGACGGCGACGAGGTCGCCGACGCCGAAGTTGTGGGCGCCGCAGACGATGCCCTGCGGCTCGCCGGTGCCGTTCGCGGCTCCGACGTCGACCTGGCACCAGTTGATCGTCTTGCCGTTCTTCTGCTCCTCGGGGGTCATCTCGAGGACCCGGCCGACGACGAGCGGGCCCCCGACACCGCTGGTGTGCACGCCTTCCTCCTCGAGACCGACGGCCACGAGGTCGGCGGCGATCTGCTCGCCGGTGACGCCCTCGGGCAGCGTGACGTAGTCGCCGAGCCAGTCGACCGGAACCCGCATCAGATCTCCATCCCGAACTGCGCGTTGAAGCGCACGTCTCCCTCGATCAGCTCCCGCATGTCGGCGATGCCGTGGCGGAACATCGCGGTCCGCTCCACGCCCATCCCGAAGGCGAAGCCCTGGTAGCGCTCCGGGTCGACCCCGGCCGCGCGCAGCACGTTGTGGTTGACCATCCCGCAGCCGCCCCACTCGATCCAGCCGGTCCCGCCGCAGGTCCGACAGCCTGGGTCCTCACCGCGGCAGACGAAGCACCGGAAGTCCATCTCCGCGCTCGGCTCGGTGAAGGGGAAGAAGGCGGGGCGCAACCGGCTGACGATCCCGGGGCCGAACATCGCCTCGGCGAGCCGGTCCAGCGTGCCCCTGAGGTGGGCCATGGTCAGGCCCTCGTCGATCGCGATGCCCTCGAGCTGGTGGAAGACGGGGGTATGCGTGGCGTCCAGCTCGTCGGTGCGGAACGTCTTGCCGGGGACGGCGACGTAGAGCGGGACGCCGCGGTCCAGCAGCGACCGCGCCTGGGTGGGCGAGGTGTGGGTGCGCAGCACCAGCCCGGCCTTGGCCGGGTCGACGAAGAAGGTGTCCTGCATCTGCCGCGCGGGATGGTCCTTGTCGAAGTTGAGCGCGTCGAAGTTGAACCACTCCGCCTCGACCTGCGGCCCCTCGGCGATCTCCCAGCCCAGGCCGACCATCGCGTCGGCCATCCGCTCGGCGGTGACGGTGAGCACGTGCCGTCGGCCGAGCGGCCGACGACCCGGGGCGACCGTCAGGTCCATCGCCTCCTCGACGAGGATCCGCTCGTCGCGCTGGGCCTCCAGCTCGACCTGCCGGGCGGCGAGGGCCTGGTTGACCCGGCCCCGGGCCTGGCCGACAAGCTTGCCCGCCGCGGCCTTCTCCGAGCCCGGCAGCGAGCCGATGGTGCGGTTGGCCAGGGCGAGCGGTGACCGGTCACCCGCGTGCGCCAGACGGACGTCCTTGAGCTGGTCCAGGTCGGCGGCCCGCTCGATGGCGATCAGCGCCCCCATGACGTGACCGTCGACCGTCTCGGGCGCGAGATCGGGGACGTGGGGGGCAGGCATACCGTCGGTCGGGTCGGGGGCATCGGCTGCAGACACGGCGGCCAGTCTAGGTGCGGACCGGTCCGCCCCTCGACCGGGTTTCGTCCGACACCCCACCGGCGTCGCCCTGTCGGGGACGGGATCACGGGAGGCGGGATCGCGCGGTGGCGGAGGCGTGCAGGCACACGGTGGCCGCCATGGCCAGGTTGAGCGACTCGGCGCGGGTGATGGGTATGCGCACCCGCGCGTCACAGCCGGAGCTCACCTCCGGCGGCAGCCCCCAGGCCTCGTTGCCCATGACCCACGCGTGCCGGCCGGTGAGCCCGGCGTCCGGCAGCACGGTCTCGCCGGAGCCGTCCGCGGCGAGCAGCCGGATGCCCCGCTCCCGGCAGGCCGCGAGCAGCTCCCCGACGGGCGTGCCCACGCTCACCGGCAGGTGGAAGAGGGCGCCGACCGTGGAGCGCACGACCTTAGGGTTGTGGACGTCGACCGAGGCGTCGCTGACCAGCACCGCGTCGGCCCCGAAGGCACTGGCCCCGCGCAGCACGGTGCCGGCGTTGCCGGGGTCGCGCACGTGGGTCAGCACCACCGCGAACCCGTCCTCCCCCACCGCGTCCAGCGCCTGCGCCAGGGGGACGTCGACCCGCTCGGCGACCGCCAGGACACCCTGGGGCGAGCCGGTGTCGGCCATCGCCGCCAGCACCGGCTCGGTGCAGCGGTGGACCGGCCGCCCGGCGGCCACGGCGGTGTCGACCAGCTCGCGGTGCCGCTGTGCCGCCTCGTCGGTGAGGTAGACCGCCCGGGCCCGCCCCGCGGCGTGCCGCAGCAGCTCCCGGACGGCCTGCGGCCCCTCCACCAGGAAGGTGCCGGAGCGCTCCCGGGCAGCACGACGCCCCAGCGCGGCGACCGCCCGGACCCGCTCGCTGCGAGGGTTGCTCAGCAGCGGCTGGTCGGGGTCGCTCATGCGCCGGGGCGTCGGTGGTGCCGGGGTCAGGCGTCGTGTGCCGTGGCTCAGGCGGCGGACTCGGCCTTCTCGCCCGCGGCCGGCACGTTGGCCTTGGCGAGCTCGACGAGGGTGGTGAAGGCCGCCTCGTCGTGCACGGCGAGCTCGGCCAGCATCCGGCGGTCGACCTCGACACCGGCGGCCTTGAGGCCCTGGATGAACCGGTTGTAGGTCATGCCGTTGGCGCGCGCACCGGCGTTGATCCGCTGGATCCAGAGGCGACGGAAGTCACCCTTGCGGGCGCGACGGTCGTTGTAGCTGTAGACCAGGCTGTGGGTGACCTGCTCCTTGGCCTTGCGGTAGAGCCGGCTGCGCTGCCCGCGGTAACCGCTGGCGCGCTCCAGGACGACCCGACGCTTCTTGTGGGCGTTGACCGCCCGCTTCACGCGTGCCACGTGAGTACTCCTTGACTAGTGCTGGGGGTGGGAAGTTTCAGGGGTGCCGGCTCAGAGGCCGAGCATCTTCTTGACCTTGCGGACGTCGCTGGGGGCGACCTCCTTGTCGTTCACGAGCCGGCGCGCCGCCTGGCTGGTGCGCTCCTGGAACTTGTGCACGTGGCGTGCACGCTGGTGCATGATCTTGCCGGAGCCGGTGACGCGGAAGCGCTTCTTGGCACCGCTGTGGGTCTTCATCTTCGGCATGAGCCGATCTCCTTCGTCGTCTCCGCCCGGGGTGCCGGGCGTGGTCCTGGGGTATGCCGTGGGTCCGGGGCCGCTGGCCCCGCACCTCACTGCGGGTCGGTGGCGAGCGTGGCCTCGTCCGACGCGGCCTGGGTGCGCTCGGCGTCGCGCCGCTTGGCCTGCCGGACCTGTGCCTTCTTGGCGGTCGGCCCGAGCACCATCACCATGTTGCGGCCGTCCTGCTTCGGGGCGCTCTCCACGTGGCCGAGCTCGGCCACGTCCTCGGCCAGGCGCTGCAGCAGCCGGAAGCCGAGCTCGGGCCGGGACTGCTCGCGGCCACGGAACATGATGGTGACCTTGACCTTGTCGCCGGCCTTGAGGAAGCGCACGACGTGGCCCTTCTTGGTGCCGTAGTCGTGGTCGTCGATCTTCGGACGGAGCTTGATCTCCTTGATGACCGTGTTGACCTGGTTCTTGCGGGCTTCCCGGGCCTTCATGGCGGTTTCGTACTTGTACTTGCCGTAGTCCATGAGCTTGGCGACCGGGGGGCGCGCCATCGGGGCGACCTCGACCAGGTCGAGGTCGGCCTCGGCCGCCAGCCGTAGCGCGTCCTCGACGCGCACGATGCCGACCTGTTCCCCGTTGGGGCCCACCAACCGCACTTCCGGGACCCGGATGCGGTCGTTGATGCGAGGCTCGCTGATGTGCCTGCTCCTTCGTCGTCGTGTCTGACGACCCCGGGCACCAGAAAGGCCTCCTGGCACCTGGGTGCGCAAGAGGCCTGTCCCCCACGGTCCGGCGCAGCACGCACACCCGAAGGTATGCGCTGCAGCCGCCGCTCGGAGGCGGTGGCGGACCGTGTCGGACCCGGCGACCCGGAGGTCGGCGCGGGTGGGGGCTGAGCCCCTCTTGCACGTCGGACGCCGTGGCGCCCGACTGGTCGATTCATCATTCTAGCAGACGGCAGGCCCGCCCCGACCGTGGTCGAGGCGGGCCCACCACCGGCATACGCCGGTGTCAGCGCCTGCTCAGCAGCCGATCTTGCGGAGGGCGTAGTCCTCCGTCACGATCCGCCCGCGGGGCACGCGGATCTCGTCCACGGTCGGTCGGTAGCCGTCCTTGGCGACGATCGCCTGGTACCTGTTGGTCAACACCCAGTAGGCGTATGAACCGTCCTCCTCGGTGATGAGGCTGTAGCCGGCGTGGTCGCCCCGTCGCGGCGTGAGGTCCACGACGGCACCGCCCAGCCCGACCTGTGAGGAGTCGCACTCGACACCCTCCACGCTGCCCTGGAGCTTGCCCCAGTTGCGCGGCGGGTTGACATGCATCGTCACGTCGATCGGGTCCAGGTCCTGCGGGGTGCTGGTCCGGATGCCGATGCCCGCGGTGTAGTCACCCGGCTGCGCCACGTTGGCGTCCGTGGTCACCCGCACCCGCACCCGGTCGCCCGGCTCGATGGTGAACTCCATCGGGTCCACCGTCAGCCAGTCGACGTCGGCGCCGGTGGCGCCGCAGTCGTCGTAGCCGGGCAGCTGCTCGGCCACGTCGATCGGGGTGAAACCACCGGTGGACCCGCCGACCTTGGCGATGCCGCAGGCGGCACCTCCGCGGTAGACGGCCGCACTGCTGGCCGGCATCTCGACCCAGTCGCCGCTGGCACCGTCGAACGCGAAGCTCGCGTTCGTGACCGCGCCGCCCTGGACACCGCCGTTGACGATCATCTGACCGTTGGCGCCGGCCGACTGCCCGGCCCACACGTCCACCGGGGCGTCTGGCAGCGCGGTCCAGGAGTCGTCACCCGGGTCGTAGGCGTAGCTGTCGGCGATGCCGCCGGCTCCGTCGTTGCCTCCGGCGCAGATCACCTGGCCGTCGACGCCACCGCACGAGGCGAAGGCGACCGCCACGGGGTAGTCGGCTAGCTGGGTCCAGCTGTCCGCTCCCGCGTCGTAGGCCATCACCGCGTCGGTCGCCGGCAGGCAGTCCGCGGTGGTGCACCCACCGACGGAGTACAGCAGCCCGTCCACCACGGCGGTCCCGGCAGCCGAGACCGCGACCGGGGCGTCGGCCCCGCCGGTCCAGGCGTCCGCGCCGGCGTCGTAGACGTGGGTGGCGGTGGACACGCCACCGTCGACCCAGCCGCCGCTGGACACGATCTGCCCGTTGACGGATCCTGCCGTGACCGCCGAGGCGGCCTCAGGCAGAGGCGCGACCGCGGTCCAGGCCATGCCCTCGGCGTCGTACCGGTTCACGTCCGCGAAGGCGGCCGTGCCGGTCGTCCCGCCGAGGGTGTACCAGGTGCCGTCGAGGTTGACGACGCGGTTGTCCATGGCCACGCGCGGGTAGTTGCCCAGCGGCGTCCAGGGATCGGCGGCGACCCGCAGCGGGTCGGCCGCACCGGCCTTGCCCATGCCGGAGGCTGCGGCGCCGAGCGAGGTCTCCACGTCCAGCGAGACCACCTCACCACCCTCGCCCTCGGCGGCGGGACCCATCGTGTCCCGGCTGCCGTCGACGCGGAGGATCTCCACCCCGCCGGCCTGCTCGGTCAGCGTGACCTCGGCCGAGCCGGACCCGGTGTTGGTGAACGTCACCCGGTGGCGACGCTCCGAGCCCAGCGGCTGGTAGACCTCGATCTCGTCGGTGTCCACCTCGATGAAGCCGGACCCCAGGCTGAAGTCGGCCCGGACGGCGGCGGAGTCCTCCACCGTGACGTCCTGCGTGACCGAGGAGTAGCCGCGGGCGCTGGCCTCGAACGGGTGGGTCCCCGGGGTGCCCGAGAACAACCAGTAGAAGCCGTCGTCGAGGTTCTCGTCCGCCGGCGTCGCCGTGGTGAGCGCGGTCTCCTCCGGCACGTCGAGGTTGGTCACCGTGGCGCCCACGACGCCGGTGCCGTCCTCCTCGGCGTAGACGTTGCCGACCACGTAGCCGCCCTCGCCCGTGGGCGAGCAGACGCGGTTGCCGAGGAAGACGTCGTCCACCTCCCACCACCAGTCGTACTCCGCCTGGTACATGTGGAAGGCGACCCGGACGTCGCTTTCGCCGGCCGCGTCGGGCAGCGGGATGACCTGCTCGTCCGGCCCACGCACCGAGGCGTCCTGGGACAGCACCGTGGTCCACGTCTCGCCACCGTCGAGGCTGACCCCGACGTCGGCGAGGTCGTCACCGAGGGCATACCAGTCCTGGCGGAAGCCGACCACCGGCTCGGACAGGTCCGACATGTCGGTGCTCGGGCTGATCAGCAGGCTGTCCTGCGATCCGCCCGAGCCGTAGAAGTCGGAGTCGAGGACGGCGAAGTTGCCCTCGCCGCCGGTGAGGTTGTCCCGACCGCCCGGGTTGTCGAAGGCCCAGACCTCGCCGGTGCCGGCGTTGTCCACGACCTCCCAGCCCTCGGGCGCGGTGGTCTCGTCGAAGCTCTCGGTGACACCGTCGACGACGAAGTCGTACCCCGGCGCGATGCAGGTGGCCGAGTCGACCGGGACCGAGACGTCGAGGGAGTCACCGGAGGTGGCCTCGACGGTCGGCGCCGTGTAGCCCGGGTACTGGACCTGCACCGTGAGGTCGAAGGTCTCCCCCTCGGGAAGGTCCAGCGAGAACTCACCCGTCTCCGGGTCGGTGAAGGTCGCCGCCGGCGTGCCCTCGGCGCTGACGCGGGCATACAGCGGGAAGCCGTATCCCGAGCCGTCCGTGACCGTGCCGGTGACCGCACCGCTCGCGACCGGGTCCAGCGCGGCGTCCACCGTGGTGGTCTCGCCCGCCGTGACCGTGGCGCTCGCCGTGGCGGTGGCGTAGCCGAACTTGCTCATCGTGAGGTCGTAGTCACCCGCCGAGAGCTGGGCCTGGTAGGTGCCCTCCTCGTCGGTGAGCGTGCTGCGCTCGATCGGGCCGACGATGTCCACCGAGGTGTCCGGCAGCGGGTCCCCGCTGGCGGCGTCGGTGACGGTGCCCTCCAGGGTGCCCGCGTCGCCGATCGGCGCCGAGTTCACCAGCTCGAGGGCGTCCAGCCGTCCCTCGCCGAAGACGTTGTTGTCCTCGGCCGTGCCACCGCACTGCAGGTCCTCGGTGTTGACGGCCGTGCCGTCGAGCAGCCCTCGGGTGCCGTCCACGTCGCCCACCAGGGCGGGCGCCCCGGACCAGGCGAGCGCCACCGCGCCCGCCACGTGCGGCGAGGCCATCGAGGTGCCCGAGTAGACGGCATACCCGTTGCCGGGGACCGAGGACCGGACCGCGCTGCCGGGTGCGGAGATGTTCGGCTTGATCTCGCCGTCCTGACCCGCACCGCGTCCGGAGGACCCGGAGATGGTGTGACCACTGTTGTAGTTGCCCACGGAGTAGGCCACGATGCGGCTGCCGGGCGAACCGGCGCTCTCGCAGGCTGGGCCGCTGTTGCCGTTGGCGAAGACGCCGAACTGGCCGCTCGCCGCCCAGGCCTCGATGACGTCCTCCATGAAGGGGGCCGTCGAGGGGCCCTGGGTGCCCCAGCTGTTGTTGATGACGTGGGGGCGCTTCGAGACGTCCGGGTTCTCACCCTCGAGGTCGCGCGGCTCGAGCATCCACTGGCCCGAGGCGATGAGCGCGGCGTCGGTGGGGCAGCAGCCGTTGGCCGCGATCCACCTCGCCCCGGGCGCCACCCCCACCTGGTTGTCCCCGCCGTCGTCGCCGACCATCGTCCCGGTCACGTGCGTGCCGTGCCCGTCGTTGTCGGCGGGCGCGTCGGGCGAGGTGCCCGCGGCGTCGAACCAGTTGTAGTTGTGGTCGAACGTGCCGTCACCGTTGTTGCCGCGGTAGGCGTTGACCAGGGCGGGGTGGTCGAACTGGGCGCCGGTGTCGATCGAGGCGACGACGACCCCCTCGCCCCGGATGCCGAGGCCCTCCCACACCGCCGGGGCGTTGATGTCGTCGACCCCCCACTCGACGGCCGCCGGGGCCATCTGCTGGTCCTCCTCCTTGAGGTCCGGCACCTCGATCGTCAGGGTCGGGTAGATCCCCTCCACCCCGCCGGCCGAGGCCATCGAGGTCACGAGGTCCAGGTCCGCGCCGCCGACCCGGATGGAGTTGGTGGCCCAGAACGCCTGGTAGTCCACGTCCTGCGTGTCCAACTGTTCCTTGAGGTCGGCCTGGCTGGCGTCGGCCGATGCCTGCAGAGCATCGACGACGGCCTGACCGCGCTTGTCCCAGTCCTGGATCGTGGAGAACTGACTCAGGTCGGGACGCGCGGCGAAGCGCACCCAGACATCGGCCCGCCCCGCTCGCCACTGCTCGTCGACCTGGGCGTCGATCTTGTCGTCCAGGCTCGGCTCGAGCCCCCTGGTGCCGCCATGGCCGGCACCGTGGCCGCCAGCCCTGAGGCAACGAGGGCGCGGCGGCAAGACCTGCGCACCAGCGTCGTCGCGGATTCGAATGCATGAACTGTCCTCTCCGTTGAGGTGTATGTCGGGTGACCTACGTCACCCTGACCCGTCGAACCTAGGGAGGCGGGTGTGCGCAGAACAACGACAGGACGTGCGCAACACGTGCACAAAGTGGGTAGTTGGCGGGGTCCCGGATCCGGCCGGACAGCACTGGATCGACGCCCCTGCCGGACGCCGATCCCCCTCCCGGTCACAGGCTCCTGAGGGCACCTCCGCGCAGCGGCGCCAGGGGCGCGAGCCGGAAGCCGACGCCGCGGCACGGCGGCGAGGTGGACCGGGGCGGAGACGGCCTCGAGCTTGACCCGCAGCCGCCGCACGACGGCGTGGAGGTGGGAGCAGTCGCCGGTGTATGTCGTCCCCCACACCGTGCTGGTGAGGTCGGCGAAGCTGAGCACGCGGCCGGGGTCGGCAAGCAGGGCCTCGAGCAGGCCGTACTCCAGGGGGGTGAGCTGCTCGCTCTCCGGGGCGTGCACCACGCTGCGGCTGTCGGCGTCCAGCCGGAGGCCGCGGGCTGCGGGAGCCGTTCCGGGACGTCGCCGGCGAGCGCCTCGCGGGCCTCGGCCACCGAGCCCACGACGAGGACGGTGCCGGGCCAGCCCGCCCCGGCCAGGCTGGCGAGGTGACCGGCGGTCGCCTCGGAGAGCACGAGCACCATGACGGGTTCGGTCTCGGTGTTCCCCTCGGGCACCGGCGCAGCGGGCACCCGCGAAGGTATGCCGTCCGTCACCGTCACCCGTCACCTCTCTACCCTCTGTGCGCCTCCCCGGCGCCACTCGTGCGATTCACGCTAGGAGGGGGTGGGGTGCATCACAAGGCCTTTGACCAACTCCATACCCAGGTTTTGCCCGGCCTTTGCGATGCGCGCCCCGATCACCGGCCGAGGCGACCGGTCAGCCTGCCCTAACTTGAGTGGTTCAAGTTGCGGTGGTCGGATCAGTGCATGAGCACGACCGACCTCGCCCCGTCCCTGCGTGGTGCCGGGCTGCGGGTGACCCGCCCCCGGCTGGCGGTCCTCGGCCTGCTGCAGGAGAACCCGCACGCGGACGCCGCCCAGGTGGTCTCGCTCGCGCGCCGGCGCGCCGAGGGGATCTCCGTCCAGGGGGTCTACGACGTGCTGTCCGTCCTGTGCGGGGCGGGCCTGGTGCGCCGTATCCAGCCGGCCCACGCCGTCGCCCGCTACGAGCTCGACCTCGGGGACAATCATCACCACGTCGTCTGCCGCTCCTGCGACGTCCTCGTCGACGTCCCCTGCGCCGTCGGCTCGGCACCCTGCCTCGAGCCCGCCCCCGCCCTCTCGGTCGGCTTCGACGTCGACGAGGCCGAGGTCATCTACTGGGGCCTGTGCCCGGACTGCCGACCCGACCCCTCAGCTGCCCGCATGTCCACCACCCCCAAGGAGAAGGTATGACCTACCCCGGATACATCAACGCCGAGCACTCCGGCGAGGGCCCCGAGCCCACCGGAGGCACCACCACCAACGGCGCGCCGCACGACTCCGACCGCAACAGCCTCTCGGTCGGGCCGAACGGCCGCTCATGCTGCACGACGTCAGCCTCGTCGAGGCGCTGGCGCACTTCGACCGCGAGAAGGTCCCGGAGCGCCTGCCCCACGCCAAGGGCTCCGGCGCCTTCGGCACCTTCGAGACCACCGAGGACGTGTCCGCCTACACCAAGGCCGGCATCTTCCAGCAGGGTGCCAGCAGCGAGGTCATCACCCGGTTCTCCACCGTCGCTGGGGAGCAGGGCTCCCCGGACACCTGGCGGGACGTGCGGGGCTTCTCGGTCCGCTTCTACACCGACGAGGGCAACCTGGACATCGTCGGCAACAACACCCCGATCTTCTTCGTCCGCGACCCGCTGAAGTTCCCGAACTTCATCCGCTCCCAGCGCCGCACGCCGGACAGCGGGCTGCGCGACCCCAACATGCAGTGGGACTTCTGGACCGCCAACCCCGAGTCCTCGCACCAGGTGAGCTACCTCATGGGCGACCGCGGGCTGCCCAGGACGTGGCGCGAGATGAACGGCTACTCCTCGCATACCTACATGTGGGTCAACGAGCAGGGTGAGCGCTTCTGGGTGAAGTACCACTGGCACAGCGACCAGGGCGTCCACAACATCAGCAACGAGGAGGCGGACCGCCTCGCCGGTTCGGACGCCGACTACCACCGGCGTGACCTCTTCGAGGCGATCGACCGTGGGGACCACCCGAGCTGGACCCTGTTCGTGCAGGTCATGCCGTACGACGAGGCCAAGACCTATCGCTACAACCCGTTCGACCTCACCAAGGTGTGGCCGCACGCGGACTACCCGCTCGTCAAGGTGGGCCGGATGACGCTGAACCGCAACCCGGAGAACTGGTTCGCCCAGATCGAGCAGGTGGCGTTCTCGCCGTCCAACCAGGTGGTCGGCACCGGCGTCTCCCCCGACAAGATGCTGCTGGCCCGGGTGTTCTCCTACCCGGACGCCCAGCGTCACCGCATCGGTGCCAACTTCACCCACCTGCCGGTCAACCAGCCCAAGGTGCAGGTGAACGCCTACCAGTTCGACGGGCCGATGGCCTACCTGCACTCGGGGAGCCAGCCCACCTACGTCACCAACTCCTACGGTCGCCCCTGGTCGGACCGGACCGGCCCGGTGGAGAACGGCTGGGAGGCGGACGGCGAGCTGGTCCGCCAGGCCTACGACCTGCGTGAGGACGACAGCGACACCGGGCAGGCCGCCCTCCTGGTGGGCGAGGCCTACGACGACGCCCTCGTGAGCGCCTCGCCCAGACGGTCGGCGGCATGATGGGCGCCTGCGACCCGATGATCCGCGAGCGGGTCTACGAGTACTGGCGGAACATCCACCAGGGCGTGGGTGAGCGGATCGAGCAGATCGCCGCCGAGGCCGAGGTCCGGGAGAGCGACGGTGGCACGCCGCAGGTCGAGTCCCTGGGCGAGTCCCGGTCGGACCTGGTCGGCAGCCACCGCTGACCCGGCGGCGCGCCGACGCGGCAGATCGACCGGAGCGCCCCACCGCCGCACCGCGGCCGGTGGGGCGCTCCCGTGTGCCGGGATCCCTCCACGTGGTGCGTCGGTCGTCGGCAGGCTCAGGCGGTGGCGAGCCGGAAGGTGACGGCGTCGATGCGCGCACGGGTCTCGGCGTCCACCGCGAGAGCCTCCCCGACCCGGGTGACGAGTGCCTGCACCTGCGGCCCGGAGAGGCCCGGGCGCAGACGGAGCTCGACCACGAGCTCCCCGCCGGACCCGGCGAGCCGGTGCGCCACGACGTCCCTCTCCTGCTGGACCGTGGCCGCCACGGCAGCGGCCACCTGTTCGTCCCGGTGCGCGGGCACCCAGTCGCGGGCCATCGCGAGGGCCCACACCATCGACCCGCTCAGCGTGTAGGCCGGTGGACCGGGTGCGGGGGCCAGGTCGAGGGGGATCACGGTGCAGCCCTCCTGGACGGCGGCCAGCGCCGCGCGCTGGGCGGTGACCGGGACGGGTCGGGCCTGGGGGTCCCACGCCCCGAGCGCCGCGGTGCTCGTGAAGGCCGGCAGCGCCCGCTGCCCGTCCGGCGCGACGAGGGTCACCGAGGCCATGTCGCTGCTCGCGTCGGCGGGGATGCCCGAGGAGGTGTCGACCTCGCCGGCGACCGCGACGACCGGGACGATCAACCGCGCCCGGGCCACCGCGGCGACGACGTCCTCGGCAGCCGGCTCGGGGTCGACGCCGCCGAGCAGCCGGGAGAGGCGCTCGTCGGCGGCCCCGGTGTCACCGTCGAAGCCGGTGCCGGTGAGGGTGCGTCCGGACCACGGGGTCCCGGCGGTGTCGGCGCCGTCCTGCGGCCGGTGGTCGGCGAAGCGGTGGCTCACGAGCAGACCTCCAGGGCGTCGGTCAGGGTGAAGGCGCCCTCGTGCAGCGCGGCGCCCAGCACGAGCTCGTCGACCGCGGGCGACTCGCGCAGCCGGACGACGTCCTCGAGGTCGGCCACACCACCGGAGGCGGTCACCGGCGACCCGACCAGCGCGGCGACGGAGGCGAAGAGGTCGAGGTCGGCGCCGGTGCGTCGGCCGTCCCGGGAGGCGTCGGCGACGAGCACGCGCACCCCGCCGTCCCGCAGCACCGGGTGGTCGGCGAGGACGTGCTCCGGCGGCCCGAGGACCAGCGGGGTGCCGCGGGCGACCACCTGCCCGTCCCGGACGTCGACCGCGACGACCAGCCGCTCCCCCAGTGCCGCTGCGGCGGACTCGACGAGGGCGGGGTCGGCCAGCGCCGAGCTGGCGAGGACGACGCGCCGGGCCCGGGTGCCGGCCGCCCACCTGACGTCGGCCTCGGTGGCGATGCCTCCGGACAGCTGCACCGGCACGGGAATGCCGTCGAGCAGCTCGGTCATGAGGTCCGGGTCCCCC
The DNA here is from genome assembly GCF_008386315.1 of Serinicoccus marinus DSM 15273. NCBI lineage: Bacteria > Bacillati > Actinomycetota > Actinomycetes > Micrococcales > Ornithinimicrobiaceae > Serinicoccus > Serinicoccus marinus. The sequence continues at coordinate 1,914,180 of NZ_CP043808.1, forward strand.
CCGCGGCCGAAGGCCCGGTCGAGGTCGACGAGGTGCAGCATCGTCGCGCCCTGGTCCACCATCGCCGCGGCGACGGCCGCGGGGGCGTCCGCATGGCCGGCACGCACCTGGGTGGCCCGGCCACCGGCGACGTCCACGGCCGGGAGCAGGCTCAGCGTCCCCGTCACGACAGGACGCCCAGCTCCTGCCGGAGCCGCACCGAGTCGCGCACGGCGTCCTCGAACCACTCGACCTGCCGACGGTCGGGGACGACCCGGACCGCGCCGGGCAGGTCGTCGGCGCGGGCGGGCTCCTCGACGAGCCGGGTGCCGGGGAGCCCGAGCGTGGCCATGACCGCCTGGAGCATGCGGGCGGGGCGCACCCTCGTCTCGTGCAGCAGCTCCACCAGCTCGTCCCGGGTGCCCGGGTCCGCACCGGCCAGCCGCACCAGCTCGGCCGGACCGGCCAGGTCGAGACCCGGCGGGCGCAGCAGCCCCTGCTCGGGCTCCCAGACGACCCACCGCACGCGTCGGCGTCGACCCCCGCCGTGGACGGTGACCAGGGCGCGGCCGTCGACCTCGAAGAAGCCCAGCCCGGGTGCCGCCCTGGCGGGCAGCGCGCGGCAGGCGCTGACGAGGCCACCGTCCTCGTAGGGGGCACCGGCGCGGGAGGGACCGCGGGTCACCACACCCACCCATCCCTGGAGCGGGACGACCGAGACGGGGACGATGCTCGCCGCCACCCAGGCGTCCACCTCGTGCCGGGGCCCGGCCGCGAGGAGCACCCCCTGGGAGCGTCCGGACGTCGTCGGGTCGTCGGAGGAGCTCACCCGGCTCATCCTACGGACCGGCGGGGCCGCTCCCGCCCTCGCCACGTCGACCTCGTGACTCGCGGCCGAACGGGTCGCGGCGGGGCGGCGGGAAGTGCCCGGCGTCGCGCGGCGGTGACGCCGCGCGCGGGCGGCCGAAGCCGTCGGTGTGCCGGTCGCGGGACGGGGCGTCCGGGCGACCCCGGTGGGGCGCGCCCGTGGCGCGGCGCAGGGTCTCGCCGTCGCCGCCCGTCCCGGGCGGCTTGTTGCCGTAGAACAGCCGCTCGACGACCTCCCGCGCGTGCCGGGCGGTGCGCCGCCAGTCCTGCGCCAGCGAGGTGCCGGTGCCCGGGCCGCGACGCATGACCCGGGACATGCCCTCGGCGTCGCGCAGGTCGCTGGGCACGCTGTCCACCGGTCGCCCGCGCCAGACGATGCCCGCGTCGCGCAGCTGGGAGGCGACGCACCAGGCGTGGACCAGCGGCTCCTGGTCCTGCTCGGAGAGCAGCCCGGCCTCCCCGGCGGCACGCAGCGCGTCGATCGTGCTCGTGGTGCGCAGCCCCGGGTGGTCGTGCGCGTGCTGGAGCTGCAGCAGCTGGGCCACCCACTCCACGTCCGAGAGCCCACCCATGCCGAGCTTGAGGTGGGTCCGCGGGTCCGCGCCGCGGGGCAGCCGCTCGGCCTCCATCCGGGCCTTGAGCTTGCGGATCTGCCGGACCGCGTCGTCCCCGATGCCGCCGTCGGGCCAGCGCAGCGGACGGATCATCTCGCTGAAGGCCTCGCCCAGCCGGGGGTCCCCGGCGACCGGGCGGGCGCGGAGCAGGGCCTGCGACTCCCAGCCGGCCGACCACCGCTCGTAGTAGGTGCGGTAGCCCTCCAGGCTGCGCACGAGTGGGCCGGCCTTGCCCTCGGGGCGCAGGCCGGCGTCCAGCTCCAGCACCGGGTCCGGGCCGGTTCCGGTGAGCCCCTTGCGCAGCTCGGCGACGATGTCGGTGGCCTGCTCGGCAGCGAGCTTCGGCGTCGCCCCCGGGAGCGGGTCGTAGACATACATGACGTCGGCGTCGCTGGCGTAGCCGACTTCGCGCCCGCCGAGCCGGCCCATCCCCACGAGCAGCAGGGCCGCTGCCGCGTCCTCGCCGCGGCGCTCCAGCACCCGGCGGGTCGCGACCCCGAGCGCCCCCTCCAGGTAGGCGTCGGTGAGGTCGCTGAGCGCCTGCCGCACCTGCGGCCCGTCCCACCCGGCGGCCAGGTCGCCCAGCACGATGCGCACCAGCTCGCGGGCGCGGACCGAGCGCACGGAGGCGAAGGCCTCCTCCGCGCTCTCCTGCCGCGTGGCGGCGGCCGTCATCCGGGCGACCAGCGCCTGCTTGTCCGGAGCGACCAGCTCACCCTCGTCCCCCAGCAGCGCGACCGTCTCGGGGCTGCGGATGAGCAGGTCCACGGCATACCGGCTGGAGGACAGCACCCGCGCGAGGCGCTGCGCGGCGCTGCCCTCGTCCCGCAGCATCCCGAGGTACCAGTGCGTGGTGCCCAGCGCGTCGCTGATCCGGCGGAAGGCCAGCAGCCCGGCGTCGGGGTCGGCACCGTCGGCGAACCAGGACAGCATGACCGGCAGCAGGTGCCGCTGGATGGTGGCCCGGCGGCTGACCCCGTCGGTCAGCGCCTCGAGGTGTCGCATGGCGCCGGCCGGGTCGCGGAAGCCGAGGGCGGCCAGCCGCTCGCGGGCGGCCTCGGGCGACAGCCGCGCCTCGTCGTAGGAGAGCCGGGCCACCGCGGACAGCAGGGGGCGGTAGAAGAGCCGCTCGTGCAGACGCCGGACCTCCCGACGCACCTGCTTCCACCGCTGCATGACCGCGCGGTCGGCGTCGCCGCGCTCCCCCAGGGCGCGGCCGAGCCGCCGCAGGTCGGCCTCGCCGGTCGGCACGAGGTGGGTGCGCTTCATCCGGTGCAGCTGCACCCGGTGCTCCAGGCACCGCAGCAGCCGGTATGCCTCGTCCAGCGCGTGCGCGTCCTCTCGCCCGACGTAGCCCCCGTCGCGGAGCGCGGCGAGCGCCTCCAGCGTCGTCCGCGAGCGCAGGCTCGGGTCCGCCCGGCCGTGCACGAGCTGCAGCAGCTGCACGCTGAACTCGATGTCCCGCAGGCCGCCCGGGCCGAGCTTGATCTGCCGGTCGACCTCGTCACGGCGCACGTGCTGCTCCACCCTGCGGCGCATCGACTGCACCTCGTCGACGAAGTTGTCCCGGCCCGCGGCGTCCCACACCATCGGCTCGACGATGTCAGCCACCGCTGGCCCAGTTCGCCGTCCCCGGCCACCACCCGCGCCTTGAGCAGGGCCTGGAACTCCCAGGTCTTGGCCCAGCGCTGGTAGTACTCGCGGTGGGACTCGAGGGAGCGGACCAGCGGACCGTTCTTGCCCTCGGGCCGCAGCGCGGCGTCCACCTGCCAGAGGGTGCCCTCCGCCGTGGCGTCACCGCAGATGCGCATGACCGCCGAGGCCAGCCGGGCGCCGACCGCGACGGCCTCCGCCTCCTCCGCCCCGGCCTGCGGCGCGGCCAGGAAGATGACGTCGACGTCGGAGAGGTAGTTGAGCTCGCGCCCCCCGGTCTTTCCCATCGCGACGACGGTCAGGGCGCAGCTCTCCTCGTCCTCCACCTCGGCCCGGGCGAGCAGCGAGGCCCCCTCGAGCGCGGCCGCGGCGAGGTCGGCCAGGGCCCCGCCGACCGCCGGCATGAGCCGGACCGGGTCCGGGGAGCACAGGTCGGCCGTCGCGACCCGCAGCAGCTGGCGCCGGTAGGCCACCCGCAGGGCGTCGGCGCCGGCCCGGCCCGTCAGCCCGCGCACCGCCTCGACGACGGTCCACGGCTCGGGAGCGCGACCCTCGGCGACGTCGGGGACGTGCTCGGGGTGCCGCAGGAGGCCCTCGCCCAGGGCGACAGACCCGCCCAGCAGCGTCAGCAGCCGACGCCGCGGCTCCCCGCCGGAGGCCACGACCGGGAGCGTGGCCTCGTCGCACCGGGTCCCGTCCGCGCCCGTCGACCGCGGGTCGAGCAGCCGCACGAGCAGGAGCAGCGCCGCGTCCGGGTCAGCGCCCGCCCCCAGGTCCGCCACCAGGCCGGGCACGTCGACCTCGGCGCGGGGGGCGGGGGCGGTGCCGGTGTCGTCGTGCTGGTCGGCGTGTCCCTGGCCGGCGGAGTCGGTGCCGATGTCGGCGGCGTCGGTGTCGGCAGCCGCACCCGCCCCGCCGTCCGCCGCCGCGATGCGTTCCAGCACCTCGGCGAGCAGCCGGGCCGCCCGGCCGCTGTCCTGGAACCCGCCGCGGGCCAGCTGGGCGGCACCCAGCCGGTCCCCCTCGGGGCGGCCACCCGCACGCGGACGTCCGGGCGTCGCGGCGCCCGCGCGGGAGGTCTCGGGTGACGGCACGGCATACCCTCGCTCAGAGGTGCAGGAGGTAGCGGTCCAGCTCGAACTGTGTCACCTGGGACCGGTACTCGCCCCACTCCTGCCACTTGTTGCGCAGGTAGAAGTCGAAGACCTGCTCCCCCAGCACCTCGGCGGCGAGCTCGGAGCCCTCCATCACCGCCACCGCCTCGCCCAGGCTCTGCGGGAGCGGGTCGATGCCCATGGCGCGCCGCTCGGCGTCGGTGAGCATCCACACGTCGTCCTCGGCCTCCGCCGGCAGGTCGTAGCCCTCCTTGATGCCCCGCAGCCCCGAGGCGAGCACCAGCGCGTAGGTGAGGTACGGGTTGCAGGCGGCGTCGATGGAGCGCACCTCGACCCGCCGGGAGTGCCCCCGGCCGACGGAGAACATCGGCACCCGGGCCAGCGCGGAGCGGTTGTTGTGGCCCCAGCACACGTGCGCCGGTGCCTCACCGCCGCCCCAGAGCCGCTTGTAGGAGTTGACGAACTGGTTGGTGACCGCGCAGATCTCCCGGCTGTGCGCGAGGACCCCGGCCATGAAGCGACGCCCGGTCTGGGAGAGCTCGTAGTCCGCCCCCGGCTCGTAGAACGCGTTGGTGTCGCCCTCGAACAGCGAGACGTGGGTATGCATGCCGGACCCGGGGTGCTCGGCGAGCGGCTTGGGCATGAAGGTGGCGAAGGCCTTCTCGTGCAGCGCCACCTCCCGGACCACGGTGCGGAAGGTCATGATGTTGTCCGCCATCGACAGCGCGTCGGCGTAGCGCAGGTCGATCTCCTGCTGCCCCGGGCCGCCCTCGTGGTGGCTGAACTCGACCGAGATGCCCATCTGCTCCAGCATCTCGATCGCGGCGCGCCGGAAGTCATGGCCGTCGCCGCGGGCGACGTGGTCGAAGTAGCCGGCCTGGTCCACCGGCGCCGGCCCGAGGGTGCGGTCGTAGGGCTCCTTGAACAGGTAGAACTCGATCTCGGGATGGGTGTAGAAGGTGAACCCCTGCTCCCCGGCGCGGTCCAGGGTGCGGCGCAGGATGTTGCGCGAGTCGGTCGCCGCGGGGGTGCCGTCGGGCATGTTGATGTCGCAGAACATCCGGGCGGTGCGGTCCCGCCACGGCAGCACCTGGAAGGTGTCCGCGTCCGGCTGGACGATCATGTCCGCCTCGTAGACCCGGGTGAAGCCCTCGATGACGCTGCCGTCGATCCCGATGCCCTCGGTGAACGCCTGCTCGAGCTCGGCCGGGGCCACGGCGACCGACTTCAGGGTGCCCATGAGGTCGGTGAACCACAGCCGGACGAACCGGATGTCCCTCTCCTCGATGGTGCGGAGGACATACTCCTGCTGGCGGTTCATGGCCTCATCCTGCCGCATCGTCGAGGTCGGCCGCCGCCCGGGCGTAGTCCTCCCCCAGCCGCCCCAGATCGGCCCGGTGCTCGGCGAACCGGCAGCCCGAGCCGGCGGGCTTGAGGGCGATGCCCTCCTCCCGCCAGTGCGGCAGGGCCCGGGCCAGGAGCTCGGCCGGGAGGTCCCCGGCGACGTTGGTCACCCGCCACCAGGTGACGTTGCCGCCCCAGTGCCGCATGACCGACCCGACCTGGCGCGGGCCGATGCCGACGAGCGCGGCGAGGTCGCCGTAGCAGACCACGCGCCCGCGCGGCACCTGCTCCACCGCGCGCAGGACCCGCTCGACCAGCACCTCATCCACCCCGGGCACGCTACGCCCCGCTCGGCTGCCGGGTGTCGGGACGTCGGCATACCCTGGGCGGCATGAGCGATCTCACCGTCGGGTATGCCGCGATGCTGGAGCAGTTCCACCCCTCCGAGGCCGTGGCGCTCACCGCGGCGGCGGAGGAGCACGGCTTCTCCGGGTGCATGGCGGCGGACCACTTCGCCCCGTGGGTGCCGAGCCAGGGGCAGTCCGCCTTCGTGTGGAACGTCCTCACCGCGGTGGGCGAGCGCACGACCGGGGACCTGGGGCCGGGGGTCGTCTGCCCGAGCTTCCGCTGGCACCCGGCGGTGGTGGCGCAGGCGGCCGCGACGCTGGAGGCGATGTACCCCGGGCGCAGCTGGCTGGGGGTGGGCGCCGGCGAGGCGCTCAACGAGCACGTCCTGGGTGGCTACTGGCCCGAGGCCGGTGAGCGGTCCCGGAGGATGTTCGAGGCGGTCGAGCTGATCCGCCAGCTCTTCGACGCCTCGCTGGCCGACAAGGACACGAAGTTCGCCGGCGAGTTCTTCCGCATGGAGACCACCCGGCTGTGGACGATGCCGGAAGCCGCGCCGCCGATCCTCGTGGCGACCGCGGGGCCGGTCAACGCGAAGAAGACCGGGCGGCACGCGGACGGCATCATCACCGTCGGCGCGCCGCGGGAGAAGATCGAGATGCTCCTGGGGCGCTTCGCCGACGGGGCACGGGAGGCCGGCAAGGACCCGGAGGCGATGCCCAAGGTGCTGCAGCTGCACCTGTCGTGGGCGGAGACCGACGAGCAGGCGCTGGACAACGCGATGACGCAGTGGCCCAACGGCGGGATGAAGTTCGGCAAGGCCGACATCCGCTCCCCGCACGACTTCGCCGCGATGGCCCAGCTGGTGCGCCCCGAGGACTTCGAGGGACGGATGGTCATCTCCAGCGACCCGGACGTGCACCGCGCGCACATCCAGGGCCTGCTCGACCTCGGCTTCGACCGGGTCTACCTGCACAACGTCGGGCGCAACCAGCAGCAGTGGCTGGAGGTCTTCGGCGCCGAGGTGCTGCCGAAGCTGCACCGCTGAGGGCGAGCACGCCCGGGGCGCCTCAGCTCTGGTCGTTCAGCGGGTTGCTGTCCCAGTCGTCGTCCTCGCGGTCCTCCTCGTCCCACTTCTCGGTCTTCGCCGCCGCGATCTCGTAGGCCCGGGAGGCCTCCTGCTCGCTGTCGTAGGGACCCATGAGGTCGCCGCTGCGGGGGAGGTCCGGGTCGTCGCCGCGCTGCACCTGACCGGACTTGGTGTTGAACCAGTACTCCATCTGCTGACCTCCGAAGGCGATGCCGACTGCCTGCCGCCGAGGGTACGGCGGCACCTAGACTCGACCCTATGCCCACCCTCACCCCGATCGCCCCCGGACAGGTCAGCCCGCGCCGCCCGGTGCCGGGCTCGATCGTCCGCCCGGAGTATGTCGACCGCCCCGGCCCCGCCCCCTTCCGCGGGTCCGAGGTCAAGGACGCCGAGACCATCGAGGCGATGCGCGTGGCCGGGCGGCTCGCGGCGCAGGCGCTCCAGGCCTGCGGCGAGCTGGTCCGACCCGGGGTCACGACCGACGAGATCGACCGGGTCGGTCACGAGTTCCTGCTGGACCACGGCGCCTACCCCTCGACGCTGGGCTACCGGGGGTTCCCCAAGTCGCTGTGCACCTCGGTCAACGAGGTCATCTGCCACGGCATCCCGGACGACCGGGAGCTGCGCGAGGGCGACATCTGCAACATCGACATCACGGCATACCTCGGCGGGGTCCACGGCGACAACAACGCGACCTTCCTCGTGGGCGAGGTGGCCGAGGAGACCCGGCTGCTCGTGGAGCGGACCCGGGAGGCGCTCGCGCGGGCCATCAGAGCGGCGCGGCCGGGGCGCGAGATCAACGTCATCGGGCGGGTCATCGAGAGCTACGCCGGCCGGTTCGGCTACGCGTGGTGCGCGACTACACCGGGCACGGGGTCGGCGAGGCCTTCCACTCCGGGCTCGTCATCCCGCACTACGACGCCGCGCCCGACTACTCGACCGTCATCGAGCCCGGGATGACGTTCACCATCGAGCCGATGCTCAACCTCGGGACACCGGACTGGACCGAGTGGGCGGACGGCTGGACGATCCTCACCGCCGACGGGGCACCGTCCGCGCAGTTCGAGCACACCCTGCTCATCACCGACGACGGGGCCGAGATCCTCACCCTGCCCTGAGCGGGTCCCGGTGTCGCGTGGGCTGACGTTGCGGCATACTCCCGGAAGGTCTGTGACGAGGGAGGACACCATGGCAAAGAAGCACGGTCTGGGCATCGACATCGGTGGCAGCGGCATCAAAGGGGCACCGGTCGACCTCAAGGAGGGCGAGTTCGCGACCGAACGGCAACGCATCCCGACGCCGGAGGAGTCGACGCCCGAGGCGGTGGCCGAGGTCGTCGCCGAGATCGTCGAGCACTTCGAGGACGAGATCGGCAAGAAGCAGCCGGTGGGCATCACGGTCCCGGCCGTCGTGCACCACGGCACGGTGCGGACCGCGGCCAACATCGACCAGTCCTGGATCGGCACCGATGCCGACGCGCTCTTCACCGAGCGGGTCGGGCGGCAGGTGCACGTCGTCAACGACGCGGACGCCGCGGGCGTCGCGGAGATGCACTACGGCGCGGGGCGGGGCAACGACGGCGTCGTCCTGCTGACCACGCTCGGCACCGGGATCGGCACCGCGCTGTTCATGAACGGCGAGCTGCTGCCCAACACCGAGCTCGGCCACCTGGAGCTGGACGGGCACGACGCGGAGACGCGCGCCGCGAGCAGCGCCCGGGAGAACGAGGACCTGTCGTGGGAGGACTGGGCCGACCGGCTGCAGCGCTACTACTCCCACGTGGAGGACCTGCTCTGGCCCGACCTCATCATCGTCGGCGGCGGCATCTCCAAGAAGGCGGACAAGTACCTCCCGCTGCTGCACACGCGGGCGCCCATCGTGCCGGCCCAGCTGAAGAACGACGCCGGCATCATCGGCGCCGCCTGGCAGGCGCAGCACCTGGGCTGAGGGCCGCGGGATCGGTCCGGTCCAGCGCCTCCGTCCGTCCCCCCTCGTCTGGACGCCGGAAGGTCACTCGAGAGCCCCCTCGAGGAGGCTCCCGAGTGACATACCGGCGCACAGCGGACATACCGGCGTCCAGACTCGGGCCGAGGTGTCCACAGATCTGCGCAGGGCCCGCCACGACGACCGTCGGTGCGACAGCGTGGACCCATGGACCCCGAGCTCCAGGCCTTCCTCACCACGCACCACCACGTCGTCACCACCCGGGAGGCGGCGGCCCTCGGCTTCAACCGCGAGGTGCTGCGGCGCCCTGTGCAGCGCAAGGTCCTGGCCCGCGTGGCGCGGGGGGCCTACGTCCAGACCTCGGTCCTCCTCGGTCATCGGCACCTCGCGGACCGCACGTCCTGCGCGCCCGCGCCCTGCTCCGCTGGCACCCGGACGGGTGGGCGGCGAGCCACACGACGGCCACGCTGCTGTGGGACCTGCCGCTCCTCGACGACGGTCCTCGCCGACCTCGGTCTCGTGGTCGTCCCGCAGTACCGCATCGTGGACGACGGGCGCGTCGTCCGCGCGCCTCGACGTCACTCGTGAGCCTGCCCGGGGAGGCTCTCAGATGACGAGCGGGCTCGGAGATGACATACCGGCGCACAGCCGGGCGCCCGCCCCCCTCACCAGGAGGTATGCCGGGGGCGCCCCTCGTCGTAGCCCGCGGCACCCTGGATGCCGACCACCGCGGTGGTGTGGAACTCCCCGATCGTCCGCGCCCCGGCGTAGGTGAAGGCCGAACGGACCCCGGAGACGATCTGGTCGATGAGGTCCTCGACGCCCGGCCGGGCCGGGTCGACGAACATCCGCCCGGAGGAGATGCCCTCCTCGAAGAGCGCCGCGCGGGCGCGGTCGAAGGCCGACATCTCCCGGGTGCGGTGGCGGACCGCCCGGGCCGAGGCCATACCGAAGGACTCCTTGTAGTGCCGCCCGTCGGTGTCCCGGATCAGGTCGCCCGGCGACTCCAGCGTGCCGGCGAACCACGAGCCGACCATGACCGAGGCGGCGCCGGCGGCCAGCGCGAGGGCCACGTCGCGGGGGTACTTCACGCCACCATCCGCCCACACCTGCGCACCGAGCTCCCGCGCGGCGTCCGCGCACTCGAGGACGGCGGAGAACTGCGGGCTTCCCACGCCCGTCATCATCCGGGTGGTGCACATCGCCCCGGGGCCGACGCCCACCTTGACGATGTCGGCGCCGGCCGCGACGAGGTCCTCGGTGCCGGAGCGGGAGACGACGTTGCCCGCGGCGACGGCCACCCGGACCCCGGTGCGCTCCTCGTGCGCGTCCCGGGCCGCGACCACGAGCGGCAGCGCGTCGATCATCTTGTCCTGGTGCCCGTGGGCGGTGTCGACGACGAGGACGTCGGCGCCGGCGGCCAGCAGGTCGGCGGCCTTCGCCCGCACGTCCCCGTTGATCCCCACGGCGGCGCCGACGCGCAACCGACCCTCGCCGTCCAGCGCGGGGGTGTAGATCCCCGAGCGGACGATGCCGGTCCGGGTGAGGACGCCGAGGAGACGGCCGTCGACGACGACCGGCGCCATCCCCGCCCGGGTCTGCTCGAGCTGGTCGAAGGCGGTCCGAGGGTCGACCCCGTCCTCGAAAACCACCCGCGGTGGCTCCATGACGTCCCGGACCGAGGCGAAGCGGTCCACCCCCTCGGTGTCGTCCTCGGTGACGATGCCGACCGGGGCGCCGTCCTCGACGACGACCGCGGCGCGGTGGGCCCGCTTGGACATCACCGAGAGCATCTGCGCCACCGGCGCGGCGGGGTCGACGGTGATCGGGGTCTCGTAGAGCGGGTGGCTGGCCTTGACCTGCTCGATCGTCGCCCGCACCTGCGGCCGCGGGATGTCCTGCGGGAGGACGGCGATGCCACCGCGACGGGCGACGGTCTCGGCCATCCGGCGCCCAGCGACGGCCGTCATGTTGGCCACGACGAGCGGCAGCGTGGTCCCGGTGCCGTCAGCGGTGGTCAGGTCGACGTCGAGACGCGAGGTCACCGACGAGCGGGACGGCACCATGAAGACGTCGTTGTAGGTCAGGTCGTGCACCGGCTCGGTGCCGTTGAGGAACTCCACGGGCCCCAAGGGTAGGCCCTGGGTGCCTACAGTGAGGTATGCAGATCACGCACCTCGGACATGCCTGCCTGCTCGTCGAGGTCGCCGGGGAGCGCATCCTCGTGGACCCGGGCGCCTTCTCCGACCTCGACGGGCTGCGCGACCTCACCGCGGTGGTCGTCACGCACCAGCACGCCGACCACCTCGACCCCGAGCGGGCTGACGACCTACTCGGCGCCAACCCCGGCGCCCGGGTGCTCATGGAGGCCGAGACCGCTGGGAAGGTCGTCGAGGCGGGGTATGCCAACCGGGTCGAGGTCCTCGGCGCGGGCCGGACGGTCCAGCTCGGCGGGTCCGGGGTGACGCTCACCGGCGTGGGCGAGCGGCACGCCGACAACCACCCCTACGTGCCGCGCGTCGGCAACACCGGCGTCGTCATCCGCGCCGAGGGCGAGCCGGTGCTCTTCCACCCGGGCGACGCCCTGGACGGAGAGCCGGGTCAGGTGGACCTGCTGTGCGTGCCGGTCAGCGCGCCCTGGGGCAAGGTCGCCGAGAGCATCGCCTTCGTGCGACGCCTCGCGCCGGCGCGCGGGATCGTCCCGATCCACGACGGGCTGCTCAACGATCGGGGTCGCGCGATGTACCTGAAGCACCTCGGTGACTTCGGCGCCGACGGTGGGGTCGAGGTGCTGGACCTGCGTAGGGCCGGGGCCACGCGCTTCTGAGCAAGACCGTGCGGCCGGTCGGCGCACAGTGCGCGGCCGGTCGGGGGCGGTCAGCCGATGCCGGCGGCGCCGAAGGCCAGGCCGAGCAGGTAGGTGACGACGGCGGCGGCATACCCGATGAGCAGCTGGCGCACCCCCCGGGCCAGGGGCGAGGCCCCGGAGAGGACGCCGACCACGGCGCCGGTGACGAGCAGCGCCAGCCCGACCAGGAGCATCGCGATCCCTGCGGCGACCAGCCCGGACGCGCCGAGCAGGTAGGGCAGCACCGGGACCAGGGCGCCGGAGGCGAAGAAGCCGAAGCTGGCCAGCGCCGCGCCCCAGGGGTTGAGGACGGCGTCCTGGTCCTCGGCGTCCGTCGCCGCCGCCGGCACGGCGTCCGCCGGCGCGTGCCCGGCCCGGGCGACCTGCCCCAGCACGTCGGCGGCCCGGGCGCGGGCGTGGTCGCGGTCCATGCCCCGGGCGCGGTAGACGAGCTCGAGCTCGTTGGTCTGCAGGTCCAGCTCCCCCAGCGCCCGGTGGGTCCCGGTGGCGGGCTGCGAGGCGGAGAGCAGCTCCCGCGCCGAGCGCACCGAGATGTACTCCCCCGCCCCCATCGACAGCGCCCCGGCCAGGAGCCCGGCCATGCCGGCCGCCAGGACGACCGCCCCGGACACCCCCGTGCCGGCCATGCCCATGATGAGCGCCAGGTTGGAGACCAGGCCGTCGTTGGCACCGAAGACAGCGGCACGGAAGTTGCCGGACAGCTGCAGCCGACCTCGGGCGGCGAGGCCGCGCAGCACCTCCTCGTGGACCTGCTCGTCCGCCGCCATCGAGGTCGCCGCGTCCTGCTCCTCGGCATACTGGTTGTCCGACTTCGACCGCTGCAGCAGCGCGAGCACGAAGACCATGCCGAAGCGTCGTGCCAGCCAGGCCTGCACCCGGTGGCTGAGGTTGGCCCGCGGCGGAGGCTTCGCGTGGTCCCCCAGCAGCTCGATCCAGTGCCCGGCATGCCGCTCCTCGGCCCGCGCGAGCGACAGCAGGATGTCGCGCTCCTCCCCCTGCCGGCGCGCGGCGACGTCGCGGAAGACCTGGATGTTGGCGCGTTCGTCGGCGAGGTGGCGGCGCCAGCGACGCAGGTCGGCGGGCGCGGGCTGGCGGGTCGTCACGCGCACTGAGTCTACGTCTGGTCGACGGGGCGTCCGGCGCTCCCGGCACCGGTATGATCCTCGTCGTGGATGAGTCGGCCAGGCGGCCGCGGCGGGCACCCTCGTGGTGACCCGTCGAGGAACGTCCGGGCTCCACAGGGCAAGGTGGTGGCTAGCGGCCACCCGGGGCGACCCGCGGGACAGTGCCACAGAAAGCAGACCGCCCGCCCTCGTGGCGGGTCAGGGTGAAACGGTGGTGTAAGAGACCACCAGCACGCCAGGTGACTGGCGTGGCTCGGTAAACCCCACCTGGAGCAAGGCCAGACAGTGCGCGTCCGAGGGCTGCCCGCCCGAGCGCACGGGTAGGCCGCTGGAGGCGTGCGGTGACGCACGTCCGAGATGGATGGTCGCCACCCTCGCAGTGCCGGCGACGGCGCGAGGGGACAGAACCCGGCGTACCGGCCGGCTCATCCACCCCGCAGCAGCACGTCCAGGGCGCGGGCGACGCCGTCCTCGTCGTTGCTCGCGACCACCTCGTCGCAGACGGCGAGGACGTCGGTATGCGCGTTCGCCACGGCGTGCGCGCGTCCGGCCCACTCCAGCATCGGGATGTCGTTGGGCATGTCGCCGAACGCCCAGACCTCGGTGGCGTCGACCGGCCGGCGCTGCTCGGCGCACCAGGTCGAGATGGCCAGGGCCTTGGTGACGCCGCTGGCGGTGACCTCGGCCATCCGCACCGCGCCGGAGTGGGCCACCTCCGCCCGGTCGCCGACGACCTGCGCCACCCGCGCGCTCAGCTCCTCGGTCTCCCAGCCGTCGTGCCGGACGAGGATCTTGCCGGCCGGCTCGGCCGCCAGCTCACCCAGGCTCCCCCGCAGCCACTCGCCGTCGATCCGTCCGCTGGCCCGCTCGAAGTCGGGCTCCCGCGCGAAGCCGCGCAGCGACTCGGTCGCGAGCTGCGCACCCGGCACACCCTCCTTGATGTCCTGGAGCAGCCGGCCGGTGAGGTCGGCACCGATCAGCCGGTGGCCGACCACCTCGCGGCGGGCGACGTCATAGGTGAAGGCGCCGTTGCCGCACAGGGCCAGGCCGGTGACGCCCAGGTCACCCAGCTCGTGCATCCACCGGGGCGGACGGGCCGTCACGAGCACGACCACCACTCCTGCCTCGGAGCACCGGTCGAGGACGTCACGGGTATAGGGCGAGACGGTGCCGTCGGAGCGCAGCAGCGTGCCATCGCAGTCGGTCGCGACGACCCGGGGGGCCTGCGGCACGCGGCTCACCCGTCGTCCCGGCCCACGATCCGCAGGTCCACCTCGCCGGCCAGGATGTCGGCCCGCTCGACCCGGACCGTCACCGCGCTGCCGAGCCGGGCGCTGCCGGTGGCGACATCGCTGACCGGCGGGTCGAGCAGCTGCACCCGGACGCGGCCGCCGTCGACCCCGTCGACGACGACTGCCTCGAAGTCCGCGCCGACCCGGTCGCTCAGCACGGCCGCCTCGACAGCGGTCACGCACGCCCGGTCGACGGCCTTGGCGCCGCGACCGGTCTCCTCCATGAGGTCGGGCAGGTCGGGCAGCGCCGCGCGCGCCCAGGTCGGGACGTCGCGGCCCCCGCTCAGGGCCGCGCACACCGCGAGCCCGAAGCGGTCCACGAGCCGGCGCAGCGGCGCGGTCACGTGGGCGTAGGGGGCGGCGATGGCCGACTGCACCTGCTCGTCCTCCGGGGGCAGCTCGCCGTCGAAGGCGGTGTAGCCCGCGCCACGGAAGAGGAAGGTCGCGGCGTTGACGATGGCGAGGTGACGGGTGTCGCCCTTGTCCAGCGTGCGGAGGAACTCGCCGTACGGCATACCCTCCGGCCAACTGGCGCCGAGCGCCTCGACCTCCCGGCGGAAGCGGGCGACCGCGCCGTCGGTCGGCTCGGGCATCGTGCGCAGGATGCCCACGCCGCCGTCGAGCATGATGCGGGCGGCGACCATGCCGGTGAGCAGCGAGATCTGGGCGTTCCAGTCCTCGGCGGGCAGCAGCGGGCGCAGTGTGAGGTCGTACTCGCACTGCTCGCCCACCCCGACCTCCTGCTCGGGCATCGGCAGGCTGGCTCCGCCGCGGTCGATCTCGCGGGCGATCCGCAGCTCACCGACCTCCTTGAGCAGCAGCAGCGTCTCCTCCGCCTCGCCGCCGTCGACCAGCCCCTGCACCTCGTCGTAGGTGTAGCGCCGGCGCGAGCGCACCATCGCGCGGTAGAGCTCGGCGCTGCTGCGCTCCCCCTGCGCCGTGAGCCGCATGTCCCAGAGGTATGCCGGTCGCACGGCGTCCGGGAGCAGGCTCGCCGCCTCCTCGCTCAGGGCCGGCGGGTGCAGGGGCACCCGCGTGTCCGGGCAGTAGATCGTCTGCCCGCGCAGCCGCGTCTCCGCGTCCAGCGCACCGCCCTCGGCGAGGAACGCGGGGACGTCGGCGATGGCATACCGCACCCGGTAGCCCTCTCCGTCCCGGGTGATGTGCATCGCCTGGTCCAGGTCCATGGAGCCCGGCGGGTCGATGGTGATGAGCTCCAGGGCGGTCTCGTCGCGCTCCGGGAGCTCGGGCGCGGCGACGCCCTGCTCGACCTCGGCCAGCGCTGCGTCCGGGAAGGTCTGCCGCACGTCGAGGTCGGTGCGGATCTGCTCGAAGGCCTGCGTGAGCAGGCGCCCCGTGTCCGACGCGGACGGGTCGCAGGCGAGGGTGGTTGCGCGTTCGACCATGGCCGACACCCTACGTGTCGCCACCGACACCTGACCTACCCTGGCGCGGTGCTGATCCTGCTCCCCCCGTCCGAGACCAAGGCGACCCGGACGCGGGGCGCGCCGTTGCGCTGGGAGCGGCTCAGCGCCGCTGGGCTCACCACGGCACGGCAGCAGGTGGCGGACGCGCTGCGCGACGTGAGCGCGGCTGCGGACGCCCCCGCGCGCCTGGGTGTGAGCCCCAACCTCACCGACGAGATCGGGCGCAACACCCGGTTGCACGACGCCCCCACGCTGCCGGCCCGCGACCTCTACACGGGGGTGCTCTACGACGCGCTCGACCTCGGCTCGCTCGACGCCGCCTCCTCGCGTCGCGCCGGCGCCCGGCTCCGGGTCGTCTCCGCGCTCTACGGCTCGGTGCGCATGACCGACCGGCTCGCGCCCTACCGCCTGTCGATGGCCGTCAACCTCCCGGGCACCGGCCCGCTCGCGTCGTTCTGGCGCCCGCTGCTGGACCCGGTGCTGTCGGCCGAGGCGGGGCGCGGGCTCGTCGTGGACTGCCGCTCCAGCACGTATGCCGCCGCCTGGGCACCCTCCGGGCGCCTGGCCGAGCGCTGGGTCCAGGTGCGCGTGCCGGGCGCCACGCACATGGCCAAGCACACCCGCGGCCTCGTGGCGCGGGCGCTGTGCCAGAACTCGGCCGACCCGCGCCGGCCGGCCGCGCTCCTCGACCTGCTGATGCCGACCTTCGAGGTCGCACTGCACGAGCCGTCGCGCACCGGCGCGCCGTGGATGCTCGACGTCCAGCCGGCCTGAGCAACCGCGGCCCGCCCGCACCACCCGACCGAGCGTCGCGAATGGTTGCTTAGGGCCGGCGGGCGACGACGCTGAGCGCCACCGGCACCTGCGAGCGCCATGGCTCGGGCAGCACCCACGCGTCTCCCTCGACCGTCATCGACGGGTGCTGCGGCCACGGCAGGTCCTGGTGCTCGCCGACGGACACGACCTGCAGGCCGGCATCGACGAGCGCCATGAGGATCTCGGAGACGGAGTGGCTCCACTCGACGTTGCGCGGCTGGGTGATCGCGCTGGTGTCGCCGTCGGTGTAGGTCACCCCGTCGTCGTGGGTGAAGACCTCGCCCTCGGGGAGCGGGAAGTAGCCGTATGCGGGCGTCATGACGGCCGGGTCGGTGTCGAGCGAGGAGGCTCCTGAGTGACGAACCGGCTCCCAGACGCGGCTCGGCCCGGCCAGGGCAGACAGGTGCAGAGCGGGCAGGTCAGGCCCGGGCAGGCCAGGCCGGTCGCGATGAGATCAGGTCAGGTCGTGCAGGTGGTGCGTGTCGTTGACGAAGGCCACCTGCATCCCGCCGTCCGGCCAGAGCTCGACCGCGCTGAGCGAGGCAGGGCCGGTCGCGATGCTCCAGCCGCGCTCGTGGTCGACGCCCAGGAGCCGGCAGAGGACGGACATGATCACCACCCGGTGCGTGGCGACGACGACGGTCCCGCCCCCGGCCACGGCACGGTCGAGCGCCCCGGCCACCCGCTGGTCCAGCTCGCGACGGGACTCCCCACCCGGCCGGGAGAAGTCACGGTCGCTGCGCAGCCGTGCGAGATCCTTGGGGGACTGCGCCGCCAGGGCGGGCATGGCCCGACCGTCCCAGTCGCCGAAGCCCTGCTCGTCCCAGTCGCGGTCCACGTCCGGCTCCACGCCGAGCGCGCGGGCGACCACGTCCCCCGTCTCGCGGGCCCGGGCCAGCGACGAGGTCACCACGCGGGGCGGGCCGTGCTCGGCGCGACCCAGGAGCGCCGCGACGGCACCGGCGGCCGCCTCGGCCTGACGCCGTCCCTGCGCGTTGAGGCCCGGGTCGGCTCCCCCGCGCCCGTCCATCCGGTGCTGCACCGTGAAGTCGGTCACCCCGTGCCGCACGAGGACCAGCCGGGTCGGCCCGTCCAGCACCGGGACGGTCTCGTCCGACAGATAGGTCTCGACCTCGGCAGCCGTCCCGCCGTCCCCCTCGCCCCCGCCGTCCGGTGGCCCGACGGGGACGCGCGCCGTCACAGGCCGGACTCCGCCGTCCGCACCAGGATCCGGCCGCACTCCTCGCAGCGGACGACCTCGTCCTCGGCAGCCGCCGCGATCCGCCCCAGGTCGACCGCGTTGAGCTCCAGCCGGCAGCCCCCGCACCGGCGCTGCTGCAGCGTCGCCGCGCCCGACCCGGTCTGCGCCCGCATCCGCTCGTAGAGCGCGACCAGCTCGTCGGACAGGTCGGCCACGATGGCCTCACGCCCCGCGGCGACCTGCTCCCGCTCGGCGGCGATGCCCGCCGCCTTCTCGTCACGCACCGCGCGCAGCTCGGTCAGGCGTGCCGCGTGCTCGTCACGGGCCGTGGTGGCGCTGCGCTCGGCCGCCTGGGCCTGCTCGACCCGCTCCATGACCTCGAGCTCCTCGTCCTCGAGCACGCTCTGCCGGCGGCCGAGCGACTCCAGCTCGTGCTGCAACCCCTGCAGGTCCTTCGCGCTCCCGGTGCCGGCGTCCAGCCGCTGCTGGTCCCGGGCGGCGCGGTCGCGCACCTGCTGCACGGCGGCCTCGGCCTTGGCGACCTCGCGCTCGAGGTCGCCGACCTCGGTCCCCGTGCGCACGACGGCAGCCTCCAGCCCGGGCGCCTCGCCCTCCATCCGGGTGATGTCGACCTGCTCGGGCAGGCTGCGCATCCGGTGGTCCAGCTGGGCCAGGGTGGTGTCGAGCTCCTGCAGCTCCAGCAGGCGCGCCTGCATCTGGGGGGAGGCCTTCACGTCAGTGCTCCTCGCTCGGGTTGATCGGGGGCGTCGGGTCGGAGGAGGCGATCATCGCACCCGACGACGAAGTCCCAGGGGTCGGTGCGCACCGTGGACAGGTCGACCTGGACGTCGAGCCGGCTGCGCAGCAGCTCGCGCAGCCCCGGCAACCAGAGCCACTCGCTGGCCCAGTGACCCGCGTCGACGAGGTAGGGCGTGGGCGCACCACCGGCGCGCTGCGCCGCGCGCGCCTCCTCCCGCGCCTCCAGCGCCGGGTGGTGCCGCAGGTCGGCGGTGACGTAGACGTCGGCCCGCGCCCGCCGGACCGCGGCGAACTCGCCGTCACCCGCCCCGCCGAGCAGCGCCACCCGCGAGACCTGACCGTCGGGGTCGCCGCTCACCCGCACGCCCCCGGCACTGGCGGGCAGGGCCGCGGCCAGCCGCTCGGCGAAGGCGCGCAGGGTCACCGGTTCGGCCAGCTCGCCCACCCGTCCGAGCTCCTGGTCCTCGCTCACCGTCAGCGGTTCGGTGGCCGCGAGCCCGCAGGCGCTCGCGAGGGCCTGCCCGACCCCCGGGTCGGCCACGTCGGCGTTGGTGTGGGCGCAGTAGAGGGCGACGTCGTTCACGAGGAGCTCGGTGACGGTGGCCCCCTTGGCGCTGGTCGTCGCCACCGAGTGGATGCCGCGCAGCAGCAGCGGGTGGTGGGTGATCACCAGGTCGGCGCCCACCGCGACCGCCTCCGCGACGACGTCCAGCGTGGGGTCCACCGCGAGCAGCACGCGCCGCACCGGCTGCTCGGGGTCACCGGCGACGAGGCCGACCTGGTCCCAGGACTGCGCGGTCGCCGGGGGGTAGAGCTGCTCCAGGACGGACACGACGTCGGCGAGCCGCACGTCGGCTCCAGGTGCGGTGGCGTTCACGTGGGCCCGGCCGGGCTCGAACCGACGACCTACGCGGTGTAAACGCGCTGTTCTACCTTCTGAACTACAGGCCCAGACAGTGCGCTGACCTGCATCTATGCCGATCCAAGCCCGTCCCAAATATTGAGACTTTCGCCAAGATGCGAACCAGATGCGAACATCAGCGAACCGCGACACGCACGATACCTGATTCTTGGCCCGCTCCCGCTGTTTGCACCCGTTCGCAGCGCGGCGGTGCGCCTGCCCGTCACGACCGCCCCTTCTCACTAACGTTCCTCTTATGGACGACTACTGGACGCAGGTGCTCGCTGGCCTCACGGTGTTGCTCGTCGTCTACGTGCTCCGGGAAGCCCGAAGCCTGTGGCGCTTCTGGCAAGACGGAGCGGGCCAACGCGCAGATGAGGCGTTGGAAAAGGCCCGCACCGAGCCAAACACACACATTGCACGGATGGTGGAGCGTTCGGCGGATCAGACATCACACATGATGGTCTTCGTTGCCTCTGTCACCGGCACCATCTACGCCGCGATTTTGCCAGGCCTACTAGCAGAGGTTTCAGCATACGTCCTAAGTACCATTGCCGTGCTGGCCGTACTTGCGACCTTCATCGACCAAAGATCAATCGCGAAACTATCGCGCCTTATCGCTACAGCCGAGAACATGAAGGAAAAAGACGGTGGAAGCGCCTGACCCAGTGTGGTGGTGGTTAATAACTGCGCTATTCGTCCCGCAACTTGTCGCGCTGCTGATCGTGGCGATGAATCACCGTGGTCAGCGGACACGGGACCACCAACAATGGCTGCGCAACAAGCGCCTAGAGGTCTACACTGAGGCGCATGCCTTTTCCTGGATGCTCACGGACAAAATGCTTGATGGGAAGACGCTGACGAAATCAGACTGGGAAACCCAAAGGCGAATCGAAGCCGCAATTTCCTTGGTGGCATCCTCGCCGGTTCAAGATTATTGGCGCGACACAATCATCCGTGGACAAGGTGTGGACTGGGGCTTGGATAAGTCCATACCGCCTCCCAAACCACACCCGCCAATGAGCGAAAGGGCAAAAATGAGAGAGGCGCGCATAGATGCTTTCATCAAAGCCAGAGATTTGACTGAACGACTCATGGTAGATGAGATTCATGCCACCAAGCCCCCAGCGCCTGGTCTTCCAACGGTTGAGAGATAGAGGTACTATTTGGGTTATGGCCCCGGTGTGTATTTATCTTCACCTCACCGTGCTGTGAAGCCAATTCGGCTAAGCGGGGTGCATACCCAGGGGTCAATCAAGCCCAATCTGGTTTCGGCTGTTCGATCTTCATAATGTCATCCGCACCAAACGTCACAAGAAAATCATCATCCGACATATAGTACCCGCAATACGGTAGATAGACATGGTGCCTGTGGAAGTACCTCATCCATCGTGTCTCGTATGGAAATATCCTTTGTGGGTACTCATCTGATCCGTACCTCGACTTGATGACCTTTGGCTGCCTGCCTTCGCGCTTGCTTGCATTGCATCGTGCATGCACCAATTGACAATTGTCCTCATCGAACTCTGCTCCCCCTTTGGATACCGGAATGATGTGATCGACTTGCGGGCCGAAAGGATGGTTGCCCGGCAATGTCATATTGACTCTGGTCAGACACAAAGCGCAAAGATCAGTGTTGACGTCCCTGAGGAACTTCTTCCTAAAATTGATCCATTCGTTTGTTGCTGTTCTGCTCATTCATCCTCGCTCTTTTCTCTCGCTCTGAATTGGATTTGACCTACCCCCGGCAGAGCGAGTCGCCGGGGGTAGGTGCTTGGTCACGCTGCGGTGCTGATGCGCACGAGGCGGTTACCGTGAACAACGGTCCAGCCTGAGCGGAAGTCAACGCGGATCGCGACGGCATCCCTGTTGAATGCGTAGTCGTTGCTGCGCGCTACGCGCACCTGACCTGCTGCGCTGACGACGGCAGTCGTAGACCCAACCAGGATGCTGTCTGCTGGCATGGCGTTGGTGACGTGGACTGGAAGCCCATAGAGCACCGGCTCTGCCATGAGCGGCACGTTGGAGCCGGTCCCGGCCTTCAAGGCTGCGAGGTCTGCCATAGCGGACGGTGCGGCCAAGATGTAGTCGGCATTCGCTCCTGCCTCCGCAATCCCCCACACGGCTGCTGACAGGGCGTCCAGGTTGTCCCCTAGCGCTCCCCCATCCGTGATACCGGCGTCGTTCAGCATGCCTGCTGGCGCTGCTGCGTTGCCTAGTAGGGCGGCGTTGGCCTTGTTGGAGAGGTGCGTGCCAGTTCCCCGGCAGTAGGTCACTGGCGCTGTTGCGGTCCAACTCGTTGGACACGATGACCAGCGCGCCGACCTTGTGCGTGTTGACGACAACTTCTGAGAGTGCGCCTTCCTGCTCGGTGAACTCTGCACCTTCGGCTACGAACTCAGTATCAACGTCATTGACGGTCGGCACTCGCAGGGAAACTTCGTCTCCTTCGACGGCACCGGCGACCGTGGTGATTTCCGAGATTAATAGATTTGGCAGCACATCTGCTGCTACGAAGCCTTGCACATCGGGTGCCCAGGCTTTGCCACTGTTTGTGGTTGTGTTTGTCATTATGGATTTCCT
Source organism: Serinicoccus marinus DSM 15273 (assembly GCF_008386315.1). Taxonomy (NCBI): domain Bacteria; kingdom Bacillati; phylum Actinomycetota; class Actinomycetes; order Micrococcales; family Ornithinimicrobiaceae; genus Serinicoccus; species Serinicoccus marinus. The sequence continues at coordinate 1,936,103 of NZ_CP043808.1, forward strand.
TTACTTTTCGAAAGTTTAACGTCGCAATGGACGGGCAGGCGTAGCCTGCCTTCAACCTTCGCTTTTCAAGGACAAATCGAAGTCTAAACCGGACGTCCGTGGTTTTGTCAAAACCAAGTGAAAACTACCCATGCATGTGGTGATACAACTAGAGGCGGGGAGCCGAAGCCCCCCGCCCCCAACAAAAAGAGAAATGCTAGATATTAGCCAGCATTCGCCTGATAAGGCTAACTCTATTGTATCACGATTCTTGCAATTGGGTGGTCATTCACAATCCCTTCCCATCCATTCATGGTTCATTGGATAAGCGTGAAACGCTTTGTGAATGTCAACCATCGTCAGGCCTTCGTTTAGCAATGACTGCTCCCAATTCTCGACGTCGTTATCAATCATTTGTGAGATAACGAATCCTAGACGTTCATAATTCATAGTCCTACCTCCTTTCTCGCGCAACGCATCTCTACAGCGATATGCCGCCATTTGGCTGCCAGGGTCACGTATAGAGCGTCGCCAGGACGATCCGCGTACAGCCTGAACTGCTCATGCCCAACACACGCGGCGCAGGTCATGCGCCCTCCCCCTCGTCGCGGAAGTCGTCGATGTTCTCCCACACCCACAGCCCTCGTGACGGGCTGGTGAAGTTGCAGACGTCCAGCGCGCTACGTACGCGCTCCCAGTTGCGAGCGTCATGCTTGGCGTGAGCGTTCGCCTCGCGCAGCCCTAGGGCTACGACAATCTGAGCGGTCGTGACCGGCTCAGACCAGTCCAGGGCTAGCAGCATGCCTATGCGGGCGTCTCGCGCCCGTGTGAGGCCTTCCAGCACCACCTTGGGGACTCGGTGACCAATCTCGTCCGTGCCAAACGCTGCGTGCAAGTCACCAGCTTCAACGGGCCGTACCCTCAGGACGCGCTCGTGCTCCCACTCCTCGCCCGTGGCGTTGCCCGTGCCGACGATGGTGTGAACGCGGGTGCCATCGTGGCGGCTTACATTGAGTCGAAGCGCGTGGCGTGCGCGGTCGAACCGGCCCGTGCTTCCCTTAATCTGTGAGTTATCACCCTTCTTTGTGTGGGTGACGTCGATGAAGGCATCCTTCTCGCCCAGAGCGGACTCAATGTCTCCGATAAGTAGTTTCCAATGCTGATTCTGCACCGTGTCAGTTCCGCCATAGACTCGGAGCCTTTGGCTCGGGATGGACCCTTGGATATCCTCTGTGATGTAAAGCGTTGGAATTCCGTCCCCACGCAAGCGTTCAATAATTCCTACCAAGTCGAATTCGACTATATAGGCTTGATCGCCCGACCCGCTGCGCTTCTTCTGCTCATATCGAGCGGCAAACTCATTTGTGATTCCGTTCAGATCGAAGGTCTTATAGAGGTTGATCAAAGTCTCTTGCTCGGCATTCGATTCTTTGAGAACGAATCTCTTTGCTTCTTCGCTCGCATCCCAATCAAAGGCATGCATGTTTTCCAACTTGATGGGCATAGCGTCGAAGTATGCGATGCGTTGCGGGTCAAAATTGTGAGCAGCGGCGTAGACCCGTAGATCGACGGGCGTAGTCTCTTGTCCTGGCGAGACAAAGACGATTCGCTCAATTCCTCCTTCGAGCGCCTTGGGAATAATATGCCCGGCAATGAATGTAGACTTTCCGGCTCCCTTGTCGCCATAGAGCAGATGATACCGACCCTGTTCCAAACAGCCCGGAATAATCCAGGTGCGATTGGGTATTGGAATGTTGGGGATGATGTATTGGGTAAGGTCTGTCATTCAGATTTCACCTTCACCCATGTGCCGTAGCCCACCCAGACGGCGGGGTAACCGATCTGCCTGAGCCTTGTTTCAATATTTCGCTTCATGCCACTGCTGTCCGCAAGATAAAGGGCTTCCGCCATGGCAGGCGTGCCTGCCGTCTCATTATTCGCAAACAGGGCATCAAGTCGTGCTTCTAGTATTTCCATATTCGATTCTCCTTAATGTATTTTGCCCTTTCAAGCAATGAGTCCATTGTAGCATGAAGTCGACGTAGTGACCAAACTCTACGAAGTATTCTTGGAATTATTAGAGAATGCTGTCTGCTGCGTCATGTATGGGGGTGACAAGGGTGATAGTGGTGATAGCCGCATGAAAACAAAGGAAGCGAGGGTGATAGCAAAGGTGATAAGGGTGATAGGGATAGATGGTAACCCATTAGAGGGTGTTGGACTATCAAAGCAAAGAAAGATCACCCACTCGCAAGACAAAGGCTCAAGAAAAGGTAAAGTCTCTAAATCCATCTATCTCCGAAAACCCTTACTGGATTAGACAATCTTCTCTTTGCCTACTGATTCCGTTTAACATCCGCCAGGCTTGGCTTATCACCCTACTATCACCCAGGCATTTCGCATAAGACCGGGGTTATCACCCTTATCACCCTTGTCACCTAGGTATAGGTGGGTGATGCCGCCTTATTGCCCTGTGCTTGCTATAATAGGAATGGATGATGTATTGGGTTGTCATTAGGCGCGGGAAACCGCGTCTTTGGCATTTATGGGCACACTATCCCTTTGTCCAGGAATGTCTATCGCTGCGGTCTGGTCGTGACGTCGGATTTTTCACATTCAGTACAAAACACATTGCTTGACATTAGCGTAAAGTATGTTGATATTGTCTCTGTAACGGATGATGAATAAGTGACCGCCCTAGACCGCTCTAGGGCCTCAGAAGTCGCTCAGAAGGGCGTACAGCGGCCTATTTGGGCACAAAGAACTCCCCCAGCCTTGCGACTAGGGGAGATTCTTCGGTACTCAGTGCGCGGCGTCGTACTCCGCGATTACGTCCGCGCTAATACGGCCAACGTCGCTCACATCCTTGCCCTGCTCCTTTGCCCACCTTCTGATTTCCGGAAGGTCTGGTCGCGAAGCAGTCTTGCGGCTAGACGTGGTTGGGGTGCTACCTCGGTTACTCTCGCGCTCCGCTCCGTCCAGCACCGGATCAAGGAAGTCCGTCATCTTCTTCATGCCCTTATCGGACAGATATAGGTTGTAGGTCGCTCCCTGCCAGGAGAGGGTGACCGGCTTGACACCTTCCGGCAGGTCTTCTCCGGTCACGTCGCAAACGTAGGTGACTTTGCGTCCCATGTGTTGATCCTCTCGATAGTCCGTCTCAGCGCGACTCTAGCCGATCCCCTTGTTCAGAGCATCCATGAACGCGCTGTCGTCGCTGGGGAAGTACCCCGCGTACTGGTTCAGGGTGAACGCAGCGTTGGTGTGTCCAGCCCAGGTCTTGATCCGTGGCAGGTCTGCTCCGAGCCTGATCCAGTGAGTGATAGCGGTATGCCGGAGGTCATGCACGCGAGGATGCTTCTCGTCCAGGCCTCGCTCTGCGCGCTCGTCGTTCCACTTGCCTACGGCGTTCTTGAAGGTTCGCTCCCCAAAGTTGCTGACGTGAATCTGTGCTCCCCTACCCCCGGTGAACACGTAGTCGCCTGGGAAGCGCAGCATGTGCTCAGCAAGCATGGCCGTCACCTTGGAGGGCAGCGGCACCGTCCGCATGCCTGCATCGCTCTTGGGGCGTCCTGACGCCTTCTTGCCGCCTTTACCTACCGTCACGGTGCTGTCCACCCTGACCGTGCTAGCGATGGGGTCAATGTCTGAGCGCACAAGGTCTAGTGCTTCGCCCACTCGCAAGCCTCCATAGGCCAGTAGGTAGACCAGTGCCCGGTAGCGGGGCAGGATGCACGAGGCAAGGTGCTCAATCTCGTCATGATCGAGAATCACCATGTCTGCTCGTACGGCCTTGGGAAGCCGGATGCCCCGGCAGGGACTCAGAGTCAGCACCCCGGCAGTGACGGCAGCATCCAGGCTTGCGCTCAACTCCCCATAGTTGCGTCGCACGGTGGCCGGTGAGCCGGTCTGCTTGGTCACCCAGGTCTGCACGTCCGGCTGACTGATCCGCTGCACCGGCAGATGCCCGAAGGTCGGCAGCAAGTGAACCCTGGCGATGCTCTCTGCTCGGATGCGCGAGGACTCCCGAAGGTCGGGACGGTGCTGCATCCAATTGGCGTGCCAGTCGGCATAGGTGAGTCGTCTGTTGGTGGGGTCCAGCAGCGTGCCCCTGGCGGTGTCTACCTCAACCTCTGCCTTGAACGTCAGGGCGTCCCGGTGAGCCTTGAACGTCCGCTGCGCGTTGGTGCCCATCGGTGTCCGGTAACGCACCGTCCAGCCCTTGCCCCGCTGATGCACTGATGCCATGTTGCTACCCGTCTGTGCGTAGGTCGTCAGACCCCAAGCATGGCACGAGCGCGAACAACATGCGAACACCGAACCCGCAGTACGTCCCCGCAGGTCACAGTCTTGGAGAATCGTAATATGTTGCTATAGCCCCTTTGACCTGCATATTTATGGTTTTTGCGATGCTGGTCGGACCCCCCTGCCACGCACGACCTACGCGGTGTAAACGCGGCGCTCTACCAACTGAGCTACAGGCCCCTCTCCCGAGGGAGTGTGCGTCATTCTTACAGGTCGCGCACGGCCCGGTGGAGCGCGCCGATCTCGCGCGCCTCGCCGGGCGGGTGCACGAGGTTCCAGCGCACGGTCATCGTCGGGTCGACGAGGAAGGTGCCGCGCACCGACATACCGGACTCCTCGTCGAAGACGCCGTAGGCCCGCGCCGCCTCGCCGTGCGGCCAGAAGTCGGACAGCAGCGGGAAGCGGTAGCCCTCGCGCGCCGCCCAGGCCCGCAGCGCGTGCATCGGGTCGCAGGAGATGCCGTAGACCTGCACCCGGTCGTTGACGAACTCGTCGACGTTGAGCTGGATCTCCAGCAGCTCGCCGGTGCAGATCGAGGAGAAGGCGAAGGGGTAGAAGACCAGCAGCGCGTGCCGGTCGCGCACGACCTCGGAGAGGGTCCGGGTGGCGCCCTCCTGGTCGACCAGGCTCAGCTCCGGGGCGCGCTCGCCGACCTGCGGGTATGCCGACCCCGTCACGCTCACGCTCACTTGCGGCCCACCAGCCGCTGGCCGATCCAGCCACCGAGGTTGACCGCACCCGAGGCGACCATCGAGCAGGTCGTGCAGGCGTCCTGGACGTCGGCGGCCGGCACCCGGTCCTCGCGCCCGGCGCCCGGGGTGAGCAGGACGATCGAGCCGCCCTCCTCGAGCGTCGTCAGGGTGTCCATGAGCTCGTCGGCCAGGTCGCCCTCGCCGTCGCGCCACCACAGCAGCACGACGTCGACCACCCCGTCGTAGGACTCGCCCTCGACCGGGCTGCCCACCACCTGGGCCGCCGCGTCGCGGACCCCGGGCTCGGTGTCCTCGTCGTCGCCGTACTCCACGACGATCTGCTCCTCGCGCAGCCCCAGCTTGCGCATGAGTCCCACCAGGGGGTCGGTCCCCTGGTCCTCGCCGTCGGCCTGCTGCTCCGTCCTGGTCTGCTCGTCCATGGTGTGACAAGACAAGCACGCGGCCCGGCGTGAGGCAAAGGCAGCCCGCACCCGGGCGGCGGACGCCACGTCAGTGGTCGTGACAGACTGGAGCGGTCACCCCCTGAGGAAGGATCAACCCTGATGACGCAGGAGCGCTCCACTGGCCCTATCTTGAACGGCCTCCCGACCCAGGTCCCGGACTCGGACCCCGAGGAGACGCAGGAGTGGCTGGACTCGCTGGACGCGGCGATCGACAGCGGCGGTCGGCAGCGTGCTCGCTACCTCATGCTCCGGATGCTGGAGCGCGCGCGAGACTCGCAGGTGGGCATCCCCTCCCTCACGACCACGGACTACATCAACACCATCACCCCGGAGCAGGAGGCGACCTTCCCCGGGGACGAGGACATGGAGCGCCGCTACCGCGCCTGGGTCCGGTGGAACGCCGCGGTCATGGTGCACCGGGCCCAGCACCCGGACATCTCGGTGGGCGGGCACATCTCCACGTATGCCTCCCAGGCCACCCTGACCGAGGTCGGCTTCAACCACTTCTGGCGCGGCCGCGACCACGAGGGCGGCGGCGACCAGGTCTTCTTCCAGGGCCACGCCTCCCCCGGCATCTACGCCCGGGCCTTCATGGAGGGTCGGCTCACCGAGGCCGACCTGGACGGCTTCCGGCAGGAGAAGAGCAAGGGCCTGCGCGACGACGTCCGCACCGTCCCCTCCTACCCGCACCCGCGCTCGATGCCCGACTTCTGGCAGTTCCCGACGGTCTCGATGGGCATCGGGCCGATGAACGCGATCTACCAGGCGTCGTTCAACAAGTACCTCCACAACCGCGGCCTCAAGGACACCAGCCAGCAGCACGTCTGGGCCTTCCTCGGCGACGGCGAGATGGACGAGCCGGAGTCGCGCGGCCTGCTGCAGGTGGCCGCCAACGACGAGCTCGACAACCTCACCTTCGTCGTCAACTGCAACCTGCAGCGGCTGGACGGCCCGGTGCGCGGCAACGGCAAGATCGTGCAGGAGCTGGAGAGCTTCTTCCGCGGCGCCGGGTGGAACGTCATCAAGGTGCTGTGGGGCCGCGGCTGGGACGACCTCATCGAGAACGACACCTCCGGCGCCCTCGTCAACCTCATGAACACCACGCCGGACGGTGACTTCCAGACCTTCCGCGCCAACGACGGCGCCTGGATCCGGGACCACTTCTTCGGGCGCGACCCGCGCACCAAGGAGCTGGTCAAGGACTGGAGCGACGAGGACATCTGGTGGCGGCTCAAGCGCGGCGGCCACGACTACCACAAGGTCTTCGCCGCCTACCAGGCCGCGATGAACCACACCGGCCAGCCGACGGTCATCCTGGCGCACACCATCAAGGGCTACTCGCTGGGCACCCGCTTCGCCGGTCGCAACGCCACCCACCAGATGAAGAAGCTCAGCCTGGACGACCTCAAGGCCTTCCGCGACAGCCTCAAGATCCCGATCACCGACGAGCAGCTCGAGGCCGACCCCTACGCCCCGCCCTACTACCACCCGGGTCAGGACGACGAGGCGATCCAGTATCTCCAGGAGCGGCGCCGCGCCCTCGGCGGCTACCTGCCCAAGCGGGAGCCCGCCCGCACGGCGCTCCCGCTGCCGGCGGAGAAGGTCTACGACGTGGCCAAGAAGGGGTCGGGCAAGCAGGAGGTCGCCACCACCATGGCCCTGGTCCGCATCTTCAAGGAGTGGATGCGCGACAAGGAGTTCGGCAAGCACATCGTGCCGATCATCCCGGACGAGGCCCGCACCTTCGGGATGGACAGCTTCTTCCCGACGGCCAAGATCTACAACGTCCACGGGCAGAACTACACCTCGGTCGACGCCGACCTCATGCTCGCCTACAAGGAGTCCGAGCAGGGCCAGATCCTGCACGTCGGGATCAACGAGGCCGGGTCGGTGGCCGCCTTCAGCGCTGCCGGCACGTCCTACGACACCCACCAGGTGCCGATGGTGCCGTTCTACATCTTCTACTCGATGTTCGGCTTCCAGCGCACCGGCGACGGCATCTGGGCCGCGGCCGACCAGCTCGCCAAGGGCTTCATGATCGGCGCGACCGCGGGCCGGACGACGCTCACCGGAGAGGGGCTGCAGCACGCCGACGGCCACTCCCCGCTGCTCGCCTCGACCAACCCGGCGGTGGTCTCCTACGACCCGGCCTACGCCTACGAGCTGGCGCACATCCTCCCCGACGCGCTGGAGCGGATGTACGGCGAGAACCCCGAGGAGCTCATCTACTACCTCACCGTCTACAACGAGCCGATGCACCAGCCGGCCCAGCCCGAGGACGTCGACGCCGAGGGCATCGTCGCCGGGATGCACCGGATCGCCGCAGACGAGCCGCAGGAGGGCAAGCACGTGCGGCTGCTCGCCTCGGGCGTCGGGGTGCCGTGGGCGCTGGAGGCAGCCGAGCTGCTCCGCGAGGACTGGGGCGTGACCTCCGACGTGTGGTCGGTCACCTCGTGGTCGCAGCTGCGGCGCGAGGCGATGTCCTGCGACGAGGACGCCTTCCTGGACCCCGACGCCGAGCGCCGGGTCCCCTACGTCACCCGTCGCCTGTCCGAGGGCACCGGGCCGGTCATCGCGACGAGCGACTACATGCGGGCGGTGCAGGACCAGATCGCCCCGTGGGTGCCGGAGGACTACTACTCCCTCGGTGCCGACGGCTTCGGCTTCGCCGACACCCGGGCCGCGGCCCGCCGGTTCTTCCACATCGACGGCCCGTCGATGGCGGTCAAGGCGCTGCAGATGCTCGCCGACCGCGGCGAGATCGACCCGCAGGTCGCCAAGGACGCGGCGGAGAAGTACCGCCTGCTCGACGTGACGGCCGGCACGTCCGGCAACGTCGGCGGCGACGCCTGAGGCTGCGCTCAGCCCCCGAAGGCCCTAGGGTCGCGCACCGCCTGCACCACGAGGTCGGGATGGTCGGTGAAGATGCCGTCCACCCCGGCCGCCAGGTGCGCCCGCACCTCCGCGGCCAGGTCGCCGTGCTGGCGGTCCGGCCCCGGTGAGCCGTCCGGTCCGGTGCTGCGCAGCGGCGTCGGCAGGAAGCGGTTCTCCGCGCGGAAGGTCCACGCGTGGACGACCAGCCCAGCCGTATGCGCGTCCGCGACGAGCGAGGTCGGCTCCCCCAGCGCGCCCTCCGGGGTCCGGGGCAGCACCATCGTCCTGCTCGGGCCCACGCCGGTGAGGACGCCCTCGAGACCGCGCAGCCCCTCCGGCGACAGCAGCTCGGCATACGTGAGCCGCTCGCCGGCCGCCACGAGGTCGGCCGGCACGTCGTCGAAGGCGGTGGCCAGGAGCACTTGCCGCAGCGGTGACCCCAGCCGCTCCCGCAGGGTGCGCAGGCTCCCCGGCTCGAAGCACTGCACCCACACCGCCTCACGGCCCTCCTCCCCCAGCAGACCGCCGGCCTCCAGGTCGGCCAGCAACCGCTCCTCCAGCGGCAGGCCGGCCGCCGCGAGGTGGGTGGGGTGCTTGAGCTCGACGTAGAGCCCGATCCGCCGGCCGAGCTCGTCGCTCAGCCGCGCGCGCAGCTCGATGATCTCGGCGAAGGTCGGCACCGGCCACTCACCGTCGTGCTCGGTGCCGCGCAGCGCGGGCAGTCGCTCGCGGGCACGGACCGTGCGCAGCTCCTCCAGGGTGAGGTCCTCGGTGAAGACCCCGTCGACCTCCTTGCCGTCGACCACCGCCCGGCGTCGGCGGGCGGCGAGCTCGGGGTGGTCGGCGACGTCGGTGGTGCCCCAGATGTCGTTCTCGTGCCGGGCCACCAGCACGCCGTCCCGGGTCGGCACGAGGTCCAGCTCCAGGTGGTCGGCACCCTGCCGGGCCGCGAGCTCGTAGGCCGCGAGGGTGTGCTCGGGGAGGTAGCCGCTGGCGCCGCGGTGACCGAGGACGAGGGGTGCGGTGGTCGGCATACCCCGATCCTGTCCCATCGGGCGAGCACGCGGCGCTAGGCTCGCGCGGTGCCCCCGTCCACACGAGAGAGCCTGCCCCGCCGCGCGGGCGAGCTCGCCACCCGTGCCACCGGGCGGATGGAGGCCGAGCACCAGTGGTTCCGCGAGCTCGGCGCCGCGGACCGGTCCTGGGTCGGGCTCGTCGCCCAGGCGGGGATCTCGGCGCTGCTGGACTGGTATGCCGACGGCGCCCGCACCGACCCGCCGGGGCAGGTCTTCGCCGCCGCGCCGCCCAGCCTGGCGGGCACGATCACCCTGGCGCAGACGCTCGACCTCGCGCGCACCGCCATCGCGACCGTGGAGGACGCGGTGCCCGAGCTGGTGACGGCGCAGGAGGCGCCGGCGCTGCGCGAGGCGGTGCTGCGCTACGCGCGGGACATCGCCTTCGCCGCCGCCGAGCTGTATGCCCGCTCCGCCGACCACCGCGGCGGCTGGGACACCCGGCTGGAGACCCTGGTGGTGCACGCGGTGGTGCGTGGCGAGGCCAACGACGCGATGGCCTCGCGGGCCGCCGAGCTGGGGTGGGAGGGCGTAAGCGACGTGGCGGTCGTCGCGGGGGTCCTGCCCGCCGGCGACCCCACGCCGGTCGTCGCGGAGCTGCGGGCGGCAGCCGGAGCGCTCGGCCTGCGGTGCCTGGCGGCCGGTCACGACCGACGCCTGGTGTGCGTCCTCGGGGGGACGACCGACCCCGCGGCCGACGCGCTGCGGCTCGTGGACTCCTTCGGCGAGGGCCCGGTCGTGGTCGGGCCCCGCGTGCCGCACCTCTTCGCCGCCGGGCGCAGCGCCCGGGCCGCGCTCTCCGGGGTCGACGCCGCACCGGCGTGGACCGGCGCGCCCCGGCCGGTGGCGGCGGACGAGCTGCTCCCGGAACGGGCGCTGCTCGGCGAGGGCCCGGCGCGACGCGTCCTCGTGGACCGGGTCTACGTCCCGCTCCGAGACCACCCCTCGGCGCTGCTCGACACGGTCCAGGCCTACCTCGACCAGGGGATGGTGCTGGAGGCCACCGCCCGGCTGCTCTTCCTGCACCCCAACACGGTGCGCTACCGGCTGCGCCGGGTCGGCGAGGTCGTCGGGCTCGACCCGCACACCGCGCGCGACGCCTGGGTCCTGCAGGTCGCCCTGGCCCTCGGCCGCATGGGCAGCGGCCCGCGCCTGTGGCGCGGCGGCCGCTGACCCACCCCCGTCGAGAGCCGACCGGACACCCCGTGTGTCGGCCGGTAGGGCTTTGGATGATGTGCACAACGAAGGACCCCGATCATCGTGCGTCTTGGTGTCGCCCGATGGAGGGTCTCACCGGCAGAGTAGGGGCGTGCTCGTCATCGTCGCGCCCGGACAGGGCTCTCAGACCCCCGGCTTCCTCGCCCCCTGGCTCGAGGAGCCCTCCGTGCGGGGGCGGGTCGACGCGCTGGCCGCCGCGGCCTCGCTCGACCTCGTCACCCACGGCACCACCTCGGACGCGGAGACCATCAAGGACACCGCGGTCGCCCAGCCGCTCATCGTCAGCGCCGGCCTGGCCACGCTGCCGCTCGTGCTGGAGGGCGCGGACCTCCCCCGGCACGTCTCGGCCACCGCCGGCCACTCCGTCGGGGAGATCACCGCCGCGGCGATCGCGGGGGTCCTCACCCCCGACGACGCCGTCGGCTTCGTCCGCGAGCGCGGGCTGGGCATGGCCGAGGCGGCCGCCCTCACCCCCACCGGCATGGCGGCCGTGGTCGGCGGCGACCCCGACGAGGTCGCCGAGGCCCTGGAGCGTCACGGCCTGACCCCCGCCAACATGAACGGCGCCGGCCAGGTGGTCGCCGCCGGCACGACCGACCAGCTCGGCGCCCTGGAGCAGGACGCCCCGCACCGTGCCCGGGTGATCCCGCTGCAGGTCGCCGGCGCCTTCCACACCCACCACATGCAACCGGCCGCCGACCGCCTCACCCGGCACGCGGAGACGCTGCGCCCGCAGGACCCGCGCATCCCGCTGCTGTCCAACGCCGACGGCCGGGTCGTCGCCGACGGCACCGAGGTGCTGCGCCGCCTCATCGCTCAGGTCGCCGGGCCGGTCCGCTGGGACCTCACCATGGAGGCCTTTATCGACATGGGGGTCACCGGGCTGATCGAGCTGCCGCCGGCGGGCACGCTGGTCGGTCTCGCCAAGCGGGGTATGCGCGGGGTCGAGACCCTGGCGCTCAGGACCCCCGACGACCTCGAGGCCGCGGCCCGCATGGTCCGCGAGCACGGCACCGCCTGAGCACCACGACCGCCCGCCCCACCACGCATACCCAGGAGGATCCGACCGTGAGCACCCCCACCCTGTCGGCCCCGACCACGCTGCGCCACGCCCGCATCCTCGGCCTGGGCGGCTACCGCCCCGAGCGGGTGGTCACCAACGAGGAGATCCTGCAGTTCATCGAGTCCAGCGACGAGTGGATCCGGCAGCGCTCGGGCATCGTCACCCGGCGCTTCGCGCGGGACGACGAGAGTGTCGTCGACATGGCCGAGGCCGCCTCGCGTCAGGCGCTGGACCGGGCCGGGCTCGAGCCGGGCCAGGTGGACGCGGTGCTCATGGCGACCGTCACCCACCCGCTGCAGACGCCCGCGGCCGCCCCGATCCTGGCGCACCGGCTGGGCATCGAGGACCCGGCGGCGATGGACCTCTCCGCCGCCTGCGCGGGCTACTGCTACGCCATCAGCCTGGCCAACGACATGGTCCGGGCGGGGACCGCCGACACCGTCCTGGTCGTCGGGGTCGAGAAGCTCTCCGACTTCACCGACAAGCACGACCGCGGGTCGGCCTTCATCTTCGGCGACGGCGCGGGCGCGGCGGTCGTGGGCGTCTCGGACCGCCCCGGCATCGGGCCCACGGTCTGGGGCAGCCTCGGCGACCGCGCCGACGCGATCACCCAGCGCGAGTCGTGGACCGACCTGCGGCCCGAGATGGAGGCGGAGGGCCGCGAGGCCGGGATCGCCTGGCCGGCCTTCGTCATGCAGGGGCAGACCGTCTTCCGCTGGGCCGTCTTCTCGATGGCCCCGGTGGCGCAGCAGGCGGTCGAGGCCGCGGGCATCACGCCGGCGGACCTCGCCGCCTTCGTCCCGCACCAGGCCAACATGCGGATCACGGACGCGATGGTCAAGGCGCTCGACCTGCCGCCGCACGTCCCGGTCGCCCGGGACATCGCCGAGACCGGCAACACCTCGGCCGCGTCCATCCCGCTGGCGATGAGCCGCATGCTCGACGAGGGCGAGGCGCCGCACGGCGGCCTGGCGCTGCAGATCGGCTTCGGCGCCGGGCTGGTCTACGCCGCCCAGGTCGTGGAGATGCCCTGAGCGCGGCACACTGACTCCCGTGGCCCGGCGGGTGAGCAACGATCCGGGTCGGCAATGGTCCCAACGCTAGGAGGAAGCACATGGCACGCAGCGAGCAGGAGATCCTCGAGGGTCTGGCCGAGATCGTCAACGAGGAGACCGGGCTGGAGGCCGAGGAGGTCCAGATGGACAAGTCCTTCACCGAGGACCTCGACATCGACTCCCTCTCGATGATGACGATCGTCGTCAACGCCGAGGACAAGTTCGGCGTCCGCATCCCCGACGACGAGGTCAAGAACCTCACGCACGTCAAGGACGCGGTGTCCTACATCGCCAACAACCAGGGCTGACCGGACCGACCCGCCCGACCCGGCGTCGCCCAGGACGGCGCCGCCGGGTCGGCCAGCCCGCGGCATATCCTCGAGGTAGCCGCCACCATCCTTCTCGACCGCCGAGCAACCCAGGAGGCCGCCGCCCATGACCGACACCACCCAGACCTCGCGCCGCGTCGTCGTGACCGGCCTCGGCGCGACCACGCCCGTCGGCGGCACCGCACCGCAGACCTGGGAGGCCATCACCGCCGGGCGCTCGGGCATCGACACGCTGACCCAGGACTGGGTCGCCGAGCACGAGCTGCCGGTGACTTTCGCCGGGGCCATCCACACCGACCCGCTGGAGACGCTGGCCAAGGTCGAGGTGCGGCGCAACGACCCCTCTGGGCAGTATGCGCTCATCGCGGCGCGGGAGGCGTGGGCCGACGCCGGCGCCCCGGAGCTGGAGCCGGAGCGACTCGGCGTCGCCATCGGCTCCGGCATCGGCGGCGTGCACACGCTGCTCAGCCAGTGGGACGTGCTCAAGGAGAAGGGCCCGCGCCGGGTCTTCCCGCTCACCGTCCCCATGCTCATGCCCAACGGCCCGGCGGCCGCGGTCTCGCTCGACCTGTCCGCCCGCGCCGGCGCGCACTGCCCGGTCAGCGCGTGCGCCTCGGGCGCCGAGGGGATGGGCCTGGCCCTCAACATGATCCGCACCGGCCGCGCCGACATGATGGTCGCCGGGGGCACCGAGGCGGCGATCCACCCGGTCTGCATCGCCGCCTTCGCCGCGATGACCGCCCTCTCCGGGCGCAACGACGACCCGCAGGCGGCCTCGCGCCCCTACGACGTGGGCCGCGACGGCTTCGTCATGGGCGAGGGTGCCGGCGTCATGGTGCTCGAGGCCGAGGAGCACGCCCGGGCCCGTGGGGCGCGGATCTACGCCTACCTCGACGGCGTCGGCATGTCCTCCGACGCCTACCACATCACCGCGGGCGAGCCCGACGGCGCCGGCGCCGCGCGGGCCATGGAGGAGGCCGTCGCCGACGCGGGTCTGGCCACCGACGACATCGCCCACATCAACGCGCACGCCACCTCGACCCCGGTCGGCGACGTCGCCGAGACCAAGGCGATCCACCGGGCCTTCGGCGGGCATACCTCCGACATCGCGGTGACCGCGACCAAGTCGATGACCGGCCACCTGCTCGGCGCGGCCGGAGCGCTGGAGGCGGTCCTGACGGTGATGTCGCTGCACCACCGACAGGTGCCGGCGACGATCAACCTCGACGAGCAGGACCCGGAGATCGACCTCGACGTGGTCACCGGCGGGCCGCGGGCGCTGCCGGAGGGTCAGGTCGCGGCCCTCAACAACGCCTTCGGCTTCGGCGGTGTCAACGTCGCGCTGACCTTCACCTCGGCGTCCTGAGCGCCCTGGCGGCATAGGCGGCCCGCGTCATGCACATCCTGCGCGTCGCCAACTTCGTCAGCCCCACCTCCGGCGGCATCAAGACCGCGCTGCGGCACTGGGGCCAGCTCTACCAGCAGGCCGGGCACCGGGCCTCGCTCATCATCCCGGGGCCGGGCCCGGAGATCTCCGAGGAGGAGCAGGGGCTGGTCTACCGCGTGCCGGCGCGACCGGTGCCGGGCACCGGCTACTCCCTCATGTGGAGCCGGGTCGGACTGGCGCGGCTCATGGACGCGATCGCCCCGGACGCCCTCGAGGTGTCCGACCGGTCGACGACCCGGTGGATGGGCCGCTGGGCCCGGCGCCGGGGCATCGGCTCGGTGATGATCAGCCACGAGAACATGACGGGCATCATGGTGCGCCGCACCCCGGTGCCCGAGCGGCCCTCGCACTGGGCGGCCGACGTCATCAACCGGCTCAGCGCGCACGACTACGACGCCATCGTGTGCCCGAGCCGCTTCGCCGCCGAGGAGTTCCACCGCAACGGGCTGGCCGCGGAGGTGGTGCCGCTGGGGGTCGACGTCGACGTCTTCACCCCGGTGCGCGAGCTCACCGACGGGCCAGTGCCGGGACAGGACGGGCCGATCCGGCTCGCCCACTGCAGCCGGCTCTCCCGGGAGAAGAACCCGGCGCTGTCCATCGAGACGGTCCGCGAGCTGGTGCGCCGCGGGCACGAGGTGGAGCTCACCGTCTTCGGCGCCGGGCCGATGCTGGACGAGCTCGTCGCGCGGGCGCGGAACCTGCCGGTGACCTTCCACTCCTACATCACCGACCGCCGTGAGCTGGCGGCCGAGCTGGGTCGCGCCGACCTGGCGATCTCGCCGGGGCCGCTGGAGACCTTCGGGCTCGCGGCGCTGGAGATCCTGGCCTGCGGCATACCGGTCGTGTGCTGCGACGAGGGCGCGCTGCACGAGGTCGTCGGCGACGGGGGCGTGGTGAAGCCCTCGGCGCCCGCGGCCTTCGCGGACGGCGTCGAGGAGCTGCTGCGGCGGCGGCACGCGCGGGCGCGGGCCCGGGCGGCGGCGGAGCGGTTCAGCTGGCCGGTGAGCGCAGGTCGGATGCTCGACGTCCACACGGCGGTGGCGGCGGGGCGGCCTGGACCGCGCGACTGAGGGGACGGCGCTGCCTCACAGGCGGCCGCGCCGGTCCGTCGTCAGCCGACCTTGTGCAGCCAGGTGGCGGGTGCTCCCTCTCCGGCGTGCCGGTAGGTCTCGAGCTCGGCGTCCCACGCCGCCCCGAGCGCCCGGTCCAGCTCCGCGGTCAGCGTGGCGGCCGACCCGGCGGCGGACTCCATGATGGTCCGGAGACGGTCCTCGTTGACGACGACGTCGCCGTTGGCGGACAACCGGGCGGTGTGCAGCCCCAGGCCCGGGGTGTGCGTCCACCGCACGCCGTCGCTCCCGCGGCTGGCTTCCTCGACGACCTCGTAACGCAGGCCGTCCCAGCCGCGCATGGCGCTGGCGATGGTGGCACCGGTGCCGGCCTCGCCGGTCCAGGCGAACTCGGTGCGCATGGTGCCCGGCTCGGCGGGCTGGGTGACCCAGTCCAGCGAGACCCGGGTGTCGAGGACACCCTCGATCGCCCAGGCGATGTGCGGGCACAACGCGGTCGGGGTGGAGTGAATAAACACCACCCCGCGAGTCATGACTCGTGGCATGACAGCGGACATCCTGGCCTCCTGTGTGGTGAGGGACGTCTTCCCCAACGACCTCGACCACCGGCGGCGACCAGCAACATGCGCACGTAGACCGCGTGCTGAGCCCCATCATGCTCTCTCGTCACCGCAGGAGCAAGTGCATCGACAGATTCGTGTCGTCCCACCCGTCACAGGAGCACCGCGTCAGAACGGGTGACGCGACGTCAGCCGTCTGCTAGTTTCACGCCATGCGCGTCGCGGACCTCATCAAGAAGAAGGGCAGCACGGTCGCCACCCTGCCCGCCACGGCCACGCTCGCCGAGCTGCTCGAGGTGCTCGACGACCAGAAGATCGGTGCCGTCGTGGTGCTGGACGGCGAGGACGTGGTCGGCATCGTCTCCGAGCGCGACGTCGTCCACCACCTGCGCGGCGGCGCCGGGAGCGGGGCCGCGCTCAGCGAGCTCATGACGACCTCGGTGCAGACCTGCACCATGGACGACGACCTCACCCACCTGGCCACCACGATGACGCAGGGCCGCTTCCGGCACCTGCCCGTCGTCCAGGACGGCCGGCTCGAGGGGATCGTCTCGATCGGCGACGTCGTCAAGGCCCGGCTCGACGCGCTCGAGGCCGAGCGCGACCACCTGGAGTCCTACCTGCGGCAGTGAGCCCGGCGGGTGAGGGCCACCGCGCGTGCCGACCCGCTCCCCCGCCCACCTAGACTGACCCGCGAGGGCCAGTAGCTCAGCCGGTCAGAGCAGCGGACTCATAATCCGTCGGTCGTGGGTTCAAGCCCCACCTGGCCCACCGGCGGCCGACCTGGGCACGGATGTGCACGTCACGCAGCCCGCTCGACCCGGTTTCCGGTGCACAACCTCGTCCAGGTCGGGGACGGCCGAAGGTCACAATGCGGTGACAACCACCGCGAGTTGCCCATCTTCAGGGGCAGGCCCGTCTAGGGTGCGCGACATGACCGACTCCCGTGAGTCGCCCGGCTCCGGCCTGGGCGCACCCTTGGTCGTGCTCAAGGACGTCAACAAACACTTCGGCGACCTGCACGTGCTCCAGGACATCAACCTGACCGTGCACGAAGGTGAGGTGGTCGTCGTCATCGGGCCCTCGGGCTCGGGCAAGTCGACGCTGTGCCGCACCATCAACCGGCTGGAGTCCTACGAGTCCGGCACGATCACCATCCACGACGACGAGCTGCCCAGCGAGGGCAAGGCGCTGGCCAAGCTGCGGGCCGACGTGGGCATGGTCTTCCAGAGCTTCAACCTCTTCAGCCACAAGACGATCCTCGAGAACGTCACGATGGGGCCGATCAAGGTGCGCAAGAAGAAGGGCGCCGAGGCCAAGGCCCGCGCCATGGAGCTGCTCGAGCGCGTCGGCGTGGACCACCAGGCGGACAAGTACCCCGCCCAGCTCTCCGGCGGCCAGCAGCAGCGCGTCGCCATCGCCCGATCGCTGGCGATGGAACCCACCGTGATGCTCTTCGACGAGCCGACCTCGGCGCTGGACCCGGAGATGATCAACGAGGTCCTGGACGTCATGACCAGCCTGGCCAAGAGCGGGATGACGATGATCGTCGTCACCCACGAGATGGGCTTCGCCCGCAAGGCCGCCGACCGCGTCGTCTTCATGTCCGACGGAGCCATCGTCGAGGAGAACACCCGGAGGAGTTCTTCACCCACCCGAAGTCCGACCGTGCCAAGGACTTCCTCGGCAAACTACTGACCCACTGACCAGCAACGACACAAGGAGATCCCATGCGTTCCACCACCTTCCGGATCGCCGCGCTCGCGGCCGCCGCCTCCCTGACCCTCGCCGCCTGCGGCGGTGACGACGGGGGCGAGGCCGACGCCGGCGGCGGCGAGTCCAGCGAGGAGAGTGCGGCTGAGGGCGGCACCGACGGCGAGACCGTCACCATCGGCATCAAGTTCGACCAGCCGGGCCTCGGCCTCAACGAGGGCGGCGACCCGACCGGTATGGACGTCGACGTCGCCAAGGCGGTCGCCGAGGAGCTCGGCTACACCGAGGACCAGATCGAGTGGAAGGAGGCGATCTCCGCCCAGCGCGAGGACCTGCTGGAGTCCGACCAGGTCGACATGATCTTCGCCACCTACTCGATCACCGACGAGCGCAAGGAGCGGGTGCAGTTCGCCGGTCCGTACTTCGTCGCCGGCCAGGACCTGCTGGTGCCGACCGACAGCGACATCGAGGGCCCGGACTCCATGGGCGACGCCATCCTGTGCTCGGTGACCGGGTCGACCTCGGCCGCCCGGGTCAACGAGGAGTACGGCGTGGCGCTGCAGGAGTACGGCAGCTACTCCGAGTGCATGGAGGCCATGGCCTCCGGCCAGATCGGCGCCCTCACGACCGACGACACGATCCTCGCCGGCTTCGCCGCCCAGGACGAGTACGCCGGCCAGTTCAAGGTCGTCGGCAACACCTTCTCCGAGGAGAACTACGGCGTCGGCCTGCCGCAGGGCTCCGACCAGTGCGAGGAGATCAACGAGATCCTCAACGGGCTGTGGGAGGACGGCACCATGGACCAGATCATCGAGGACAACCTGGGCGCGGCGGACTACACCCCCAACGCCGACCTCAACCCGCCGGAGGCCGGCGGTCACTGCGCCTGAGTGCCTGACTGACTGACCCGTCTCGCTGCGCCGGGGCCCACGCGGCCCCGGCGCAGCCACCACCCTGGAGGGAGCAGCCCGTGCTGGAGCTCATCGAGCAGTTCAACGTCATCGGGGCGTTCTGGCTCAACATCAGGCTCGCGGCCGTGTCCTTCGTGCTGGCGTTGGTCCTGGGGACCGTCGTGGCGATCCTGCGCCTGGCTCCGGTGTCGGTGCTCAACTGGTTCGGCGCCACCTACGTCACGCTCCTGCGCAACACCCCGCTGACCCTCATCATCGTCTTCGCCAACCTCGGCATGTGGCTGCAGCTGGGGATCGAGTTCGTGCCCCGGGAGAACAACCCCAACTTCATCCTCGAGAACAACTTCTGGCTCGCCGTCCTGGGCCTGACCGTCTACCACGCGGCGTTCATCTGCGAGGCGATCCGCTCTGGGGTCAACACCATCCCTGTGGGCCAGAGCGAGGCCGCTCGCTCCATCGGCCTCGGCTTCGGCCAGAGCCTGCGCGAGGTGATCCTGCCCCAGGCGTTCCGGGGTGGCATCACCCCCATCGGCAACGTGCTCATCGCCCTCATCAAGAACACCACCGTGGCGGTGGCCATCGGCAACCGGGAGATCGCCTACCAGATGCGCAATATGATGGAGTTCCGCCCGGACGCCGGCATCCTCATCTTTCTCATCGTCGCCATCGGCTTCGTCATCCTCACCCTGCCGGTCGGGCTCGGCACGAGTTGGCTCTCCGCCAAGCTGGCGGTGAAGCGATGAGCGCGCAGCAGGTCCTCTTCGACATCCCCGGGCCCAAGGCACGGGCCCGCCACCTCCTCTACGGCGTGCTGGGCACCCTCGTGCTCCTGGGCCTGCTGGTGCTCGTCCTCATCCGGATGGCCAACAGGGGCCAGTTCGAGGCCGCGAAGTGGACGCCGTTCCTGGAGAGCAACACCTGGACCTTCTACCTCCTCCCCGGGCTGCTGGCCACCCTGCAGGCGGCCGCGGTGGCCGTCGTGCTGTCCATGGTGTTCGGCATCGCCCTGGCCATGCTGCGCATGTCGGACCTCGCCCCCGTGCGGTGGGCCAGCGGCGTCTTCGTCGAGTTCTTCCGGGCCGTCCCCGTGCTCATCATGATGATCTTCACGTGGCAGATGCTGGTGAAGAACTCCACGATGGTCCGCCTCATGGACTCCCTGGGGCTCACCGGGGCCAACGCGACCTTCATCGCCGTCGTCGTCGGACTCGTGCTCTACAACGCCTCGGTCATCTGCGAGATCGTCCGCAACGGCGTGGGCTCGCTGCCGGGCGGCCAGCGCGAGGCGGGGCTGTCCATCGGCCTGAGCTCGGCCCAGGTGCGCCGCTCGATCCTCGTGCCGCAGGCCCTCACCTCGATGCTGCCCGCGCTCATCAGCCAGATCGTCGTCATCACCAAGGACACGGCGCTCGGCTACATCATCACCTACCCCGAGCTGCTGACCATGACCCGGCGGCTGGGCTCGGCCAACGCCAACACCCTGGCCGCCTACCTCGTCGCCGCCGTCATCTTCATCCTCATCAACTACGCGATCACCAAGCTCGCCGAGTGGATCGAGGGCCGCCAGCGGCGCACGCGCCGCGCCACCCCCGGCGCCGACGCCCAGACCCAGGACGAGGAGC
The DNA here is from genome assembly GCF_008386315.1 of Serinicoccus marinus DSM 15273. NCBI lineage: Bacteria > Bacillati > Actinomycetota > Actinomycetes > Micrococcales > Ornithinimicrobiaceae > Serinicoccus > Serinicoccus marinus. The sequence goes on from NZ_CP043808.1 coordinate 1,956,478, forward strand.
AGGCCGGCCAGCGCGCGGCCGGTGCCGCGCTCGGAGCCCAGGCCAGAGCCGGCGGCTGACCCACGGCCCCAGCCGCACAGGGCGCGCGGACAGAACACACCAGACGTGCGGTCGGAATGTACCGGACGCGCGCTGCACATACCCGGACGCCCGTAGCCCCTACCGGCACCCTGACTCGGCCAGCTCCTCCAGGTCCGCGATGGACGGTAGCTGTGTGAGCCACCAGGTGGCTTCCGCGCTGAGGCGGACGAAGGGCGCGCCGTGATCGTCCAGAGCCGTACGGACAGTCGTGTCCCAGCAGGTGAGAATCTCGTCGATGTCGAAGTTGTCCTTCGTGAACTCCTGATCCCCCGCCGTTCGCACGATCAGCTGGCTGGGCCAGTCCCCACGCGCCAGGGACTGGACCCGATCAGGGTTGTGGTCGCTCACGGCGACACAGCACGTGTGCCCCGCCTGGAGCCCCTCTGCACCGTAGGGACCTCGCAGTTCGTCCCCCTGAGCGCCGCCTCGGTACATGCAGCACAGATGCGTCCCGGGATCGACTTCGAGTCCATGGAAACTCATGGGTCCTCACTCACTCTCGGGGGCAGCCTTGTGCCCACCGGCGGAGCATGTGTGGGGAGTTGTGCACTCGACCCAAGTCACCCCCCGTGGCTTCGGCCTACCGTGCCCATGACTTCCTCGTGGTACGTTCCGAAAGCAAGGGATGTCGAAAAGTCACCACACACAACCATAGGAGATTTGCCATGAAGGCTGTCGTCTATCAGGGACCCAAAGATGTCGCGGTCACGGACGTTCCGGACGCGGAGATCGAGCGGCCCACCGATGTGCTGGTCAAGGTCACAACGACCAACATCTGCGGCTCTGACCTGCACATGTACGAGGGGCGGACCTCCTTCGAGAAGGGCCGGACGTTCGGTCACGAGAACATGGGGGAGGTGGTGGAGGTCGGCACCGGAGTAGAGAAGGTCAAGGTGGGCGACCGGGTCGTGCTGCCCTTCAACATCTCGTGCGGGTTCTGCAAGAACTGCGAGCGCGGGCTCACGAACTACTGCCTGACCACCCAGCCTGACCCGTCGGCCGCCGGTGCGGCCTACGGCTTCGCCGAAATGGGCCCGTACGGCGGTGGGCAGGCAGAACTGCTCCGGGTGCCCTTCGGCGACCACAACGCGCTGCGCCTGGGTGAAGACGCGCAGGACAAGGAGAACGACTACGTCATGCTCTCCGACATCTTCCCCACCGGCTACCACGCCACCGAGATGGCCGGCGTGATCCCGGGCGACAGCGTCGTGATCGCCGGGGCCGGCCCCGTGGGACTGATGGCCGCCCTGTCCGCGACGATCAAGGGCGCCGCGAAGGTGATGGTGGTCGATCGCCACCCCGACCGGCTCGCGCTGGCCGAGCAGATCGGAGCGATCGCCATCGACGACTCCAAGGTCGACCCCGTGCAGGCTGTGCTGGACGAGACCATGGGGCTCGGAGCCGACCGTGGCTGCGAGTGTGTCGGCTACCAGGCCCACGACCCTGAGGGCAACGAAGACCCGGCTGCCACCTTGAACATGCTCATCAACTCGGTCCGGTTCACCGGCGGGATCGGCACCGTCGGCGTGTTCGTCCCCGAGGACCCGGGGGCCAAGGGCGGATTGGCCAAGCAGGGCAAGGCGGCCATCGACTTCGGCACCCACTGGTTCAAGGGACAGACCATGGGCAACGGTCAGTGCCCGGTCAAGAGGTACAACCGCCGGCTGCGAGACCTCATCGCGGCCGACAAGGCGAAGCCGTCCTGGATCGTCTCCCACGAGATCTCGCTGGATCAGGCTGCCGACGCCTACAGGAACTTCGACTCCAGGTCCGAGGGTTGGACCAAGGTCGTCATCAAGCCCGGCATGTCAAACGGAAAGAAGGCAAACTGATATGGCAGCAGATCTTCAGGGCAAGAGGGTCGCGATCCTCGCCGCCGACGGCGTCGAACGCGTTGAGCTCGAGCAACCCCGCGAAGTACTGGACCGCGCGGGCGCTCAGACCGAGGTCCTCTCGATCCACGACGGCGAGATCAAGGCCCGTAAGAACGACCTGGATGAAGCGGGCACGTTCACCGTCGACGGGCTGGTCGCCGACGCCTCGGTGGGCGACTACGACGCCCTGCTGCTTCCCGGCGGCACGGTGAACCCCGACCAGCTCCGGGTCGACGAGGGCGCCGTTTCCTTCGTCCGCGGCTTCGTCGAGAGCGGCAAGCCAGTGGCGGCGATCTGTCACGGGCCGTGGACGTTGATCGAGGCCGGCGTGGCCGCGGGTCGCACCCTGACGTCGTACCCGAGCATCCGCACCGACCTGCGCAACGCCGGCGCCGACGTCGTCGACCAGGACGTGGTGATCGACAAGAATCTCATCACCAGCCGCTCGCCGGAGGACCTGCCGGCGTTCTCCGAGGCGATCGTGTCGCAACTCGCGGGCACCACGACACAGGAAGAGGAGAAGTCATGAGTGTGACCAAGGGACTGCTGGTCAGGTTTGACGCGTTGCCCGGCAAGGAGGACGACGTGAAGGAGTTCCTGGACAGCGGCCGTGCGCTTGTCGATGACGAGCAGGCGACCACCGCGTGGTTCGCGATCCGCCTCGGGCCGACCTCGTTCGGAATCTTCGACGTGTTCCCCGATGACGCCGGACGTGACGCCCACCTGTCCGGCCCTGTTGCGGTAGCTCTCGGCGAGCAGACCGGCACGTTGTTCTCCGAACCCACGATCGAGAAGCTCGACGTACTGGGCTCCAAGCTCCCCGCCTGACACCACAGACCGGGAGTACTGGCCCAGACAGGAGGGGTCGCTGAACGCGGTGACTTCGGGCTGACACAGCCCGTTGACGTCGTGGCAGCGGCCCCTTCTCTTGCGGCCGATCGCACATCACCAGCAGATCGAGGAACCGCGATGACAAGAACTGACGACGGCGTTGCCACGACGCGTTCACCCGAGGTAGCAGTGATCGGGGGCGGGATCGTCGGTCTGTCGACGGCGTACGCGCTGCAAGAGCAGGGCGTGCCGGTGCGGTTGTACGAGGCTGGTCTGCCCGGGATGGGTCAGTCCGCAGGCGAGTCGCGGATCTTCCGGCATGCCCACGACGACCCGCGACTCGTCACTTTCGCGCGCGAGAGCCGTGCCGTATGGGATGAGTGGGCCGAGCACTTCGACGTCGAGCTGGTCTCATCAGACGGCGTCGTGGCGATCGGCGACGGCGCGCTCGAACGGCTGCGAGTGCTCGACAAGGTCGGCGTGGCGGCACGTGAGATCGACGCGGACGAGCTCGCGGAGCGGATGCCGCTGCTCGCGGGGTACTCCGGGCCTGCGATGTTCGACGAGGCAGGTGGAGCGATCCGCACGCGCGCCGCGATCACGGCACTCACGGATGCGCTGGGGGATGCCGTCGTCACCGGTGAGGTGATCTCGATCGACCACCGCGCCGATGGGACGGTTGAGGTGCGCAGCGTCACCGACTCTGCCATCCATTCGAAGGTGGTCGTGTGTGCCGGACGTGAGACCGCCCGCCTGGCGCGCAGCGTCGGCCTCTCGTTGCCGGTCCGCCTTGCCGCACACGTGCGGCTGACCTTCGACGTGAGAAGCGCCCCGCCGGCGCAGGTCGCCTGCCTGCAGGACAGCAGTGGTGAGTTCGGAGAGGTCGGCGTCTACGCCGCCCCCCTGCCGGGCAACAGCCGGTATGCGGTCGGACTCAGCCAGACCGTCGGCGTCCGCGACGACGGCACGTTCATCGACCCGGCGGCCATTCGGTCATTGGACCAACGCGCGCACGACTACGTAGCGCGAGCACTGCCCGGCCTCGACCCGGAGCCGCGTGACTTCCTTCACTGCTGGGTGACCGAACTCCCGTGGAGTGAGGACGGCGTGGCCGTCTGGGAGGCAGGCAGCATCTCCTTCGTCGCCGGTCACAATCTGTTCAAGCAGGCACCGGCTCTAGGGCGCGCCCTCGCCCAGGCTGCGACCGGTGGCGGTCTCGCCGCCGAGCTCAAGTCCGAAGCGCGCTTGGGGGAACTGCAGTAGTGAGCTGTCGATGGTGACCGAGTCGATGCCGACAAGTCGGGCTCCCGCCTCGATGAGGTGCCGCGCCGTCCTCCGTCAGGTGGGGGGTGCCAGACGTCGCCATACTGCGCCGTGGCCCAGTACCGGTCCCATCCGGTGCGCACAGCGCCGCCGCGTCCTCGACGTCCTACCCGGCCACTGAGTCAGCCCCTATGGGTCCGGGCCCGGCGTCGATGACCACCGCCGGCAGGAGGGCGCACCGCTCCAGCGGCAACCCAGACAGGTCGTGCCCGTCCCGGAAGCGATGGGCAGGGGTGTCGAGGTAGGTGCAGTGGCCGCGCCCTCCCCTCGCTCAACTACACGGTCTGAGCGTGAAGGCGCCGAGGTCGCCGCCCGAGGCCAGGGCGCCGTCCGCAACAGCCAGGGGCTCCTCGGCGTGCCGCGGCGGGCCCGCGGGCATCGCAGGCAGCCTCCAACGGGACCCTGACAAGACCGCCCTCGTCGTCTTGTGGGGGCTGGCCATCTCCCACGTAGCCCCCACGCGAAACCCCCTCCAACCTATTTTTGCTGGTCAGAGGGGGTTTGAATGCGCTCCCCCGACTGGACTCGAACCAGTAACCTGCCGGTTAACAGCCGGCTGCTCTGCCAATTGAGCTACAGGGGATCGTGCAGCCGAAACTGTAGCAAGAGCCACCCCGGGCGCCGAAATCCTCAGGGCACCGGCGGCAGGCCCACCTGGTCGCGCAGCTCGACGCGGGCCGACCGGACCGCCGCCGCCAGCTCGGGGTCCTCCTGGTCCGCACCTCGGCCCCAGAGCACCTGCTCCACCAGCTCTCGGGTCGGCAAGACCTTGCGGATCGTCACCCGGGCGCCGCGCCGGGGGCCCAGGTCGACCGAGCGCAGCAGGACGACGCTGGCCGAGGTGCGCTCGCGGAAGACCTGCGGCACGGCCCCCGGACCGGTGCGCCGCTGCAGCACCCACTGACGCCCGTCCAGCCGGTTGACGAAGGCGACGCTCAGCGCCCACAGGTCCGGGTCCCACGCTCCGGTGTCGACCTCGTGCCACGGCCGCTCCAGCAGCACCCCACCGTCCTCCCCGACCTCCAGCAGCCGGAAGGTCGTGAGCACCAGCCAGGCGCCTCCCGCGTCCTCCTGCGCGCTGGCGAGGACCTGCTCGCGCGGCGCGAGGTCGGGCCGGACCTGCGCGGGAAGGTCGCCCGGCGCGCGCTCGGGTCGCGGCGTCTCACCGATGCGCCTGGTGCGCCAGAACCGCACGTCTCACTCCATCCTGGCCCGCAGCCGGGCCCGCTCGCGGTGCAGCTCCATGAGCCGCTCGTCCAACCTGCGCTTGTCGGTGCTGCCGTCGGGCGCCCGCGACTGCTGGCCGAGCAGATCGGCCACCTCCTGCTCAACCCCGGCCAGCCGCACCCGGAGTACCAGCCAGTCGACGAAGGCCTCGCGCGGCATCCCCGTCTCCGGGTCCAGCCGGTCCGGCAGCATGGCGACCGACAGCTCGTGCACCAGCGGGTGCACGGGCGGCGGGGTGCCGGCGAGCACCGCCTCGACCCAGGACCGCGCGCTGCGCTGAGCTGCGCCCTGCACTCCCCCGGCCTCGCGCATCGCGTGCCAGACCGCCCGGTGCATCGGCGCGCGCAGCGCCTCGGGCTCGAGCTCGTCCATGTCCTCGGCGACGATGGCGAGGGGATACTGCAGCGCCACCTGCACCAGCTGCCGCTCGGCCACCTGAACCGGGTCGCGCAGGTCGGGCTGCGGGAGCGAGGGCTGCTCCGGTCCCTCCCGGGTGGCCTCGTCGGGGGCGGGGGTGCGCGGCGCGGCCTGCACCGGCCGGCTCTGGGCGCGGTGCACCTCGGTCGCGAGGACGTCAGGGTCGACCCCCATCCAGCCGGAGACGTCGCGCACGACCTCGGGCCGGAGCGTGCGGTCGCGGATCTGCGCCAGGATCGGGGCGACGGCACGCATGGCCTGGACCCGCTGGGCCGCCTCGGACAGGTCGTAGGGCGCGAGGGTGGTGCGGACCGCGAACTCGAAGAGCGGGGTGGCGCTCTCCACCAGGTCCCGCACCGCCCGGCCCTGCTCCTGCCCCTCGGCATCCTTCGTCGCGATCCAGAGGTCGTTGGGGTCCTGCCCGTCCGCCGCCACCGCGACGTAGGACTGGGCCGCCCAGCGCTGGTCCTGCTCGAAGGCCTTCATCGCCGCCTTCTGCCCGGCGGCGTCGCCGTCGAAGGTGAAGATCACCTTGGCCGGCGCCCGCCCGGCCTCGTCGCGCAGGATGCGCCGCAGGATGGAGATGTGGTCACCGCCGAAGGCAGTGCCGCAGGTCGCCACCGCGGTCTCCACACCGGACAGGTGCGCGGCCATGACGTCGGTATACCCCTCCACCACCACCGCGGTCCGCTCGGTCGCGATCGGCTTCTTGGCCAGGTCGAGGCCGTAGAGCACGCCGGTCTTCTTGTAGATCGGTGTCTCGGAGGTGTTGAGGTACTTCGCCGGGCTCCAGTCGTCGTCGTAGAGCCGGCGGGCGCCGAAGCCGACGGTGTCGCCGGTGATGGCGCGGATCGGCCAGAGCACCCGGCCCTGGAACCGGTCGGAGAGCCCGCGCCCACGACGGTTCGCCAGTCCCCCGAGGACCAGCTCCTCCTCGGTGAAGCCGCGGCTGCGCAGGTGGGACACCAGCGCGGTGCTCTCGCGGGGGGCATACCCGACCATGAAGCGGGTGGCGTGCTCACCGGTGAAACCCTTGTCGCGCAGGAAGTCCCGACCCTTGCGTCCCTCGCCGGAGCGCAGCAGCGCCTCGTGGTAGAACTCCTCGGCCACCCGATGCGCCTCCATGAGCCGGGTCCGCTGCCCGACCGGCGCCTGCTCGCCCCGCCCGCGCCCGCCGGTGCCGATCTCCTCGTAGCGCAGCGTGATGCCGAGCTTGTCCGCGAGCCGCTCCACCGCCTCGGCGAAGGTCAGGTGGTCGATCTCCATGAGGAAGGAGATGACGTCGCCACCCACGCCACAACCGAAGCAGTGGTAGCTGCCGACCGCGGTGCGGATCTGGAACGACGGGGTCTTCTCGTCGTGGAACGGGCACAGCCCCTTCATCGCACCGACGCCCGCGGTCCGGAGGGTCACGTGCTCGCGCACGACCTCCTCGATGGAGGCGCGCTCCTTGACCGCCTTGACGTCCTCGTCCTTGATGCGGGGCATGCGCACCTCCCTTCACCGTCGTCGTCCTGCCGAGTCTAGGTCGGCCGGCCCCCTGACCCCGTCGCCGGGCGAGAACCTGGGGACGACGTGGGCCGTGCCCGGCTAGGATGGAATGCCCCGGTCCGCCGATGAGTTGACCCGGCCACGGCTGTCCCACCCCCATGATCCGCGAGGAGACCTCGTTGTCCGCGTCCGTCCAGGCCACCACCCAGGCGCCGTCGCCGGAGGACGCGCGGGTGCGCCTCGTGCTGCGGGTGCTCACGGCGGCCGCCTTCGTGGTGATCCTCAACGAGACGCTGATGCTCAACGCGCTGCCGCCGCTCATGGCGGCCTTCGGCGTCGACGCCGGGGCGGGCCAGTGGCTCACCACCGGCTTCATGCTGACGATGGCCGTGGTCATCCCCATGACCGGGTGGCTGCTGAAGCGGCTGTCGATCCGCTCGGCCTTCCTGCTCGCGATGAGCGTCTTCATCGTCGGCACGGCGACCGCGGCCTTCGCGCCCACCTTCTCGGTCCTGCTCGTGGGCCGGGTCATCCAGGCCAGCGGCACCGCGGTGATGATGCCGCTGCTCATGACGACGATCATGACGATGGTGCCGCCGGAGCGCCGCGGCAGCGTCATGGGCAACCTGACCCTGGCCATCTCGGTGGCCCCGGCGATGGGTCCGCCCGTCTCTGGGCTGATCCTGCAGCTCGCCGGTTGGCGCTGGCTCTTCCTCCTCGTGCTGCCGATCGCGGCGGCGATGCTCGTCGGCGGCGGACGGCTCCTGCGCGGCAGCGAGCCGGGGCGGGAGGCGCGCCTGGATGTGCCGAGCGCACTGCTCACCGCGATCGGCTTCGGGGGACTCGTCTACGGCCTCAGCGCGCTCGGCGAGGGCGCTCCCGGTCCGGCGGGGCCCGGCACCTCGCTGACCGTCGGCGTCATCGCGCTCGCCGTCTTCGCCTGGCGGCAGCTGCGGCTCGCCCGCCGCGACGAGGCCCTGGTCTTCCTCGACCTGCGCGCGCTCCGGGTGACCCGGTATGCCGTGCCGCTCGCCCTCATGTGCCTCGCCTTCATGGCGCTCATCGGGGCGATGCTGCTCCTGCCGATCCTGCTCCAGGAGGTGCGCGGCTTCAGCACCCTCGCCTCCGGCCTCATGCTCATGCCGGGCGGTCTCGCGATGGGGCTGCTGGGCCCTACCGTCGGCCGGCTCTACGACCGGTTCGGCCCCCGGCCGCTCGTGGTCCCCGGTGGCATCGGGCTGGCGACGGGCATGACGGGGATGGCGCTGCTCGCCACGCAGGTGCCCTGGTGGGGCCTGGTGGGCCTGCACGTGCTGGTCAGCCTGTCCCTCGCCTTCATCTTCACGCCCTGCTTCACCGCCGGCCTCGGGGCGCTGCCGAACCGGCTCTACAGCCACGGCAGCGCGATGCTCGGCACCGGGCAGCAGGTCGCCGCGGCCGCCGGGACGGCGCTCGTGGTGACCGTCATGGAGACCCGTGCACACCAGCTCGGCGTCGGCGGCCTGGGCGAGGTCGAGGCGCTATCCGGCGGCATCGGCGCCGGCCTCGTGGTCGCGACCGCCATCACCGTCGGCGTGCTCATCCTCGCGCTTTTCGTGCGCGCTTCGCTGCCGGAGCGGGCGGACGATCCTGCCGAGCGCAGGGACCAGGGGCACGACACCGCCGGAGGTGCGGGCACGGCATACCCCGAGCCCGTAGCCTGAGCCCATGCCCAAGGCGACCAGCCCCGCGACCGAGGTCGAGGTGGGCGGTCGCACCGTCCGGATCTCCAACCCCGACCGGGTCTACTTCCCCGACCTCGGGTTGACCAAGCTCGACCTGGCGCACTACTACCTCGCGGTCGGCGACGGCATCGTCACCGCGCTGCGGGAGCGGCCGTGCATGATGCACCGCTTCCCGGACGGCATCGGCGGCGAGCGGGTGCACCAGAAGCGGCTGCCGCGCGGCGCCCCGAAGTGGATGGAGACCGTGCACGTCACCTTCCCGCGCTGGAACCGCACCGCGGACGAGCTGTGCGTCACCGAGCTGGCGCAGGTCGTCTGGTCGGTGCAGATGAGCTGCGTGGAGTTCCACCCCTGGAACAGCCGCCGCGGGCACGTCGAGCAGCCGGACGAGTGGCGGATCGACCTCGACCCCGGCGACGAGTGCGACTTCGCGACCGTGCGCCGCGTCGCGGGCGTCGCCCACGAGGTGCTGGACGAGCTGGGCGCGACCGGATGGCCCAAGACGACCGGCTCCAAGGGGCTGCACGTGTATGTGCGGATCCCGCCCGAGCACGGCTTCGCCGACGTCCGCCGGGCGGCGCTCGCCTTCGCCCGCGAGGTGGAGCGGCGCACCGACGACGCGACGACGACCTGGTGGCGCAAGGACCGGGACCCACGTCAGGTCTTCGTCGACTTCAACCAGAACGCCCGAGACCACACCATCGCGGCGGCCTACTCCGTGCGGGCGACAGCCGACGCACGGGTCTCGGCGCCGCTGCGGTGGGACGAGGTCGCCGACTGCGAGCCGGGCGACTTCACGGTCCGCACGATGCCGGAGCGGTATGCCGAGCTCGGCGACCTGCACGCCGGCATCGACGACGCGGTCTTCGACCTCGCGCCGCTGCTGGAGTGGGCGCACCGGGACGAGGCCGCCGGCGAGCAGACCCCCGACGCGCCGGACTCCTGAACCGCCCCCGGACCTCGGCACACCCGCCCACCGACGAGGCTCGGAGCAGTCAGGGAGTCGCCGCCGCCCCGGTGTCGACATCGACGACGAGGCGCAACGGGTCGCCGAGGGTGAAGACCCGGTAGGGCCGGGGCTCACCGTGCATGCCGACGAACACCTGGAGCTGCCCCTCGAAGGGTGTGGTGCGGATGACCTCGACCACGGCACCCAGGGAGTGGGTGTCGAGACCGTAGTCACCGCCGTCGTAGACCGGGTCTCCCTCAGCCGGGTAGGCCATGCCCGCGAGCACGAGCTGCAGCACGCTGTCCCCCGCCACCCCCGCCGGCAGACCTGACCCGCCGCGGGTCGGCGAGGCCTCGTAGGACGCCACCCAGCCCGGACCGGTCGTCGGGCCCGCCCCGGTGAGGTCCACGACGACGCGGTCGAAGCCGTCGTGGCGACCGGCCCGCACCGACGGGGCGTAGAGCGCGCCGCCGGCGGCCACGCCTCCCCCGCCCTCGGTCCGCAGGACGGGGTCGGTCCACGGGAGCTCGGGCCCTGCCCCGCCGCCCGGGTCGACCCCGGTGCCCGGGTCGACGACGGGAGGCTGCGGCGCGGGGACGGGGGCGACGGGCTCGGTCTCCTGCGGCGACGGTTCCTGCGCCGACGGCTCCGGCTCCTGGACGGGGTCCGCTGGGTCCTCGGGGTCCTCCGTCGGCTCCACCGAGGTGGGCCCGGGCGGGTCCGGCTCCTGCGCTGCGCCGGTGGGGTCGGGCTCCGCACCGGTCGGGTCGGGGTCAGGGCTGGTGGAGTCCGTACGCACGGGGTCGGGGCCGGTCGGCTCGGGCGTCGTGGCGGCCACCGGCTCGTCGGTCGTGGGCGCGACCACCGTGAGCAGCAGCAGGCCCGCCTGCTCACCGCCGAGCCGGTGCAGCGAACCACCGCCGGCGAGCGCCTCCATCCAGAAGTCCTCCGCCGCCTGCACCTGCGCCGGGCAGCCGAGGTCGGTGGTCATGAGCTCCGGCGGCGCGAAGGCGCCGTCCGGCTCGAGCCGCAGGGCACCCGTGGCCATGGCCTGGCCGCAGCCGTCCACCGAGACGCCCCAGCCACCGCCGACCGCCGGGAAGGCGAGCTCGGTCGCGGCGTCCGCCCCGACGACCTCGGCGCTGTCCCCGCCGCGCCACAGGTCCTCCTGCAGGGTCCACCGGGTGCCGGTCAGCTCGCCGGCGTCCACGGGGGTCACCGCGGACAGGGCGGCGGGGTCGGGGGTCTGCGCGGACGGCGTCGCGGCGTCGGCGAAGACGAAGGTGGTGCCGCCGGGAGGGAACTCCGCCGCCACCCCGTCGAGCCCGTCACCGCCGCCGAGGACGCCCGTCTGCCACACCAGGGCACCGGCAGCCACGGTCGCCAGCGCGCTCGCGACCCCGCCGCCCACGCGCTTGCGGGTGCGGCGCCGTCGGCCTGCGCCCCAGGGCGCGTCCGGGACGACCCGCTCGTCGCCGTCGATCCTCGACGCACCCTCGAGCAGGCCCCGGACGTCCACCTCGTCGGTCATCCCAGACTCTCCTTCTCCTGCATCGCCCCGAGCCCCTGCGCGCCCAGCTCCTCGCGCAGCCGGGCGATGGCGTGGTGCGACAGGCTCTTCACCGTGCCTGGTCGCACCCCCATGACCTGCGCCGTCTGCGCCTCGGTGAGGTCCTCGAAATAGCGCAGCACGAGCGCCGCCCGCTGGCGGGGCGGCAGGGTCCGCAGCGCCGCGTGCACCTCGTCGTCGCGCGCCCGGGCCTCGGCGCCATCAGGTATACCGCGCTCCGGCAGGCGCTCCACCGCCACCTCCCGACGGGTCCGACGCCACCACGAGACCCGCTTGCGGTAGATGACGCGGCGCACGAAGCCGTCCGGGTTGTCCACGCTCTCCCACTTCTCCGCGAGGGCGATGAGGGCCTCCTGCAGCAGGTCCTCGGCGAGGTCGACGTCACCGCAGAGCAGGTAGGCGGCACGGCGCAGCCGCGGCCCTCGGGCCGCCACGAACTCGCCGTAGGCTGGATCCGCCGTCAGCACCGCGGCCTCCTCTCGTGCTCCACACCAGGATGTCGCACCAGGGCCGCGAATGGTTCAGTTCGCGGGATCTCGCTGCGACCAAGCGGCGCCGAAGGCGGGGTAGCCGGGCAGCTCCAGCCTGCCGCGCGCCGGCGCCCACGACCTCCTCGCCCACACCGTCGCCTCCTCGCAGAGCGCCGCGACGTCCGGCAGCTCCTCGGCACAGGCGCGCGCCACCCAGCCCCACCGGTGCAGCAGCAGCGCCCGGAAGGCCGGGCCGGTCCTGCCCTCCGGCGCCATCGTGCGGTCGGCGACCGCGCCGTCGAGGAGCCACAGGGTGCCGGAGAGCACCCAGAGCGCCACCGCCGCACGCACCTGCCGCGGCCAGCGGGGGTCGGCGGCCAGACCGGGCAGGCTGCGCTTCGCCTCCCGGGTGAAGGCGGTCAGGGTGGCCTCGGTCAGACCGGCGGGCGGCGTGAAGACGCACCAGCAGGTGCTGAAGGGCTCGGCCGCGTAGGCCGCCTCGTAGGCCACGTGGCGCACCCCGGCGCCCTCGACGTCGAGCAGCCGGACCCCGGGCGGCGTGAGCACCGCGTTGTCCGGGCAGGCGTCCCCGGGCCCCAGCACGTGCCGGTCGGTGTCGTGCCGCAGCTCGTCGACGACGTCCAGCGCCTGCGCGACCGCCGCGCGCCCGGACCGCAGGCCGGCGACGTCGACCAGGTGCTCCACCCCGCGCCGCGGGTAGTCCTCCTGCCACCGGCGGTCCTCGGCGAGCAGGGCGCTCCCGAGGTCGTCGCGCGCGTGGGCCAGCGACTCCGGCCCGGCCGCCAGGGAGCCGCCGAGCGTGCCCGCCCAGGCGACGGTATGCCCCCAGGCCGCCCCGGGGTCCGCCCCGAGCAGCGCGTCGGCGAGCGTGGCCCCTGCCCCGAGGTCCTCCATGACCAGCACCTGGGCCTCCTCATCGGCGAGGAGCAGCTCGGGGGTGCCGCGCAGGTGCCGGAGACCGACCATCTCCCGGCGCCAGCCCATCGCGGCGGACCGGCCCTCGGGCTGCGGGAGGAAGCGCTTGACCACGACCGAGGATCCCCAGGCGGCAGGTCCCCGCACCACCTCGCGCCGGGTGACCTCGGAGCGGGTCGACCCGCCCAGCGGCGACGGATCCCCCAGCCGCACCCCGTCCGGGAGCAGCCCCGTCAGGTCCGTCATCCGGCCAGCTCGCGGACGATCTCGCCGGCCGGCCGCTCCTGCGCTGCCCGCCACCCGGAGCCGGCCCAGACGTGGAGGCGCTCGACGTCGCCCTGCTCGGCCGCCGCGCGGCGCAGCGGCTTGGTCAGCTGGTCCACGACCGGGAAGGCGGCGGGGGCATCGGCATACTCACGGGTCCAGCCGTTGGCCACGGCACCGGCGACGCGCCCGGTGAAGGCCCGGGTGAGCACCCGCTCGGTGTGATGCTGACTCCGCAGCGCCGCCCGGTAGGTCCTCGACGCCCCGGACTCGTGCGCCAGCAGGATCGCGGTGCCGACCTGCACGCCGGCCGCGCCCGCGGCCAGGGCACGACGCACGTCACCGGGAGTCGTCACGCCGCCGGCCACCACCGCCGGGACACCGAGCCGGGGCAGCGCTGCCTCGAGGAGGCCGAGGTGGTCGACCGGCTCCGGCTCGACCGACGGGTCGTGCGTCCCCCGGTGGCCACCGGCCTCCCTCCCCTGGAGCACCACGACGTCGGCGCCCGCCGCCTGCGCCGCGACGGCCTCCGCGACGCTCGTCGCGGTGAGGTGCACCTCGCAGCCCGCGCCCTTCCAGCGCTGCACCACCGAGGCGTCCGGCAGCCCGAAGGTGCAGGACACGACCGAGGGCGCCAGGGTCTCCACCAGGTGCACCTTGGCCTCCCAGTGGTCGGTGTCGTGCCAGCTCGGGAGGCCCACCTCGGTCCCCAGCGCAGCTGCCTCCCCGGCGATGTGTCCGGCGAAGTCGTCCACCCGCGGCTCGAGCGCGGCCCGGTCCAGCGGTCGCGGCACGAACAGGTTGACGCCGAAGGGACGGTCGGTGAGGTCGCGGACGTGCACGAGGTCGGCCGCCACCTGCTCGGGCGTGCGGTAGCCCGCGGCGAGCATCCCGAGCCCGCCGGCGTCGCTCACCGCGGCGGCGAGCAGCGGGCTGGACACGCCGCCGGCCATCGGGGCGCCGACGACCGGTCGCTCCCAGGTCTCGACGAGGCTCATGCGACCTCCCGCATCCGTCCGTGGACCGCCAGCGCCCGCGCGTCGGACAGGCTCGCCACCTGGTCGACGACGGCCCGCAGCCGTGCCCGGTCCTCGCCCGCCTGCTCGGCGGCACGCACCGCCTCCGCGTGCAACGGGTCCAGCCGGCCCGGGTCCGTCGCGTAGTGCTCCACGAGCTCGGCGACGACCTGCTGCTGGTGCTCCATGGTGCTGCGCCGCTCCTCGCTGAGCATGACGAAGTGGGCCGCTACACCCTTGAGCGCGGCCGCCTGGGCGCGCACCCGGTCGGGGACGACGAGGTCCGCGGCATACCGGGTGAGCGGTCCGGGCCCGTGGCGCTCGCGCGTCGCCAGCTCGACGGTATGCACGAAGTGACCGATGAGCCGCGAGGTCATGTCCTTGAGCGCCGCCAGGTCGGCGCGGGTGCCCGTGTGGCTGGTCGGCACCCACCCGGTGCCGAGGATCTCCCCCAGCGCCTCGCCGAGCGCGCCCTCGGCGAGGTCGGGTGCATACCAGTCGTGCGCGAGCGCGGCCACCGTCCGCTGCACGTCGGCGGAGCGCAACGCACGCGGGTCGATGCGGCCCGAGGCGATCGCGTCCTCGACGTCGTGGACGCAGTAGGCGACGTCGTCGGCCCAGTCCATGACCTGCGCCTCGAGGCACCGGCGGTGGGGCTGACCCGTGGGCGCCCCCGACCGCACCCAGGCGAAGACGGGCGCGTCGTCGGGGTAGACGCCGAACTTGCCGGGCGGCGTGCCCTCGGGACCGGCACCACGGGACCAGGGGTACTTCGTCGCGGCGTCGAGGCTGGCCCGGGTCAGGTTGAGCCCGGCGGGACGACCGTCGTCGTGGCTGCGCTTCGCCTCCAGCCGGGTGAGTACCCGCAGCGACTGGGCGTTCCCCTCGAAGCCCCCGGCAGCCGCGGCGATCCGGTCCAGCGCGGCCTCCCCGTTGTGGCCGAAGGGCGGGTGCCCGATGTCGTGCGCGAGGCACGCGGTGTCGACGACATCGGCGTCGCACCCGAGGGCCGCGCCGAACTCCCGCCCGATCTGCGCCACCTCCAGCGAGTGGGTGAGGCGGTTGCGGACGAAGTCGTCGCTGGTCGGCGAGACCACCTGCGTGGTCGCCGCCAGCCGGCGCAACGCCGCCGAGTGCAGCACCCGCGCCCGGTCCCGGGCGAAGTCCTGCCGGTCGGACCGCTTCTGCGCAGGGTCCTCGGCCAGCCACCGCTCCCGGTCGGACGCGGCATACCCGCCCTGGCCCTCGCTGCTCACCCCCGCAGCGTATGCCGCGCGCCTCACCCGCCGCGGCGTGGCTGCCCCCCGCCGCCGACCGTGGCACCGGCGTCGAGCCCGCGACGCCCGGTGACCGCCGCCCGCAGCGAGCGCACGCCCCGCGCCAGCACCGGGCCGACCGGTCGCGTGGGCACGTCGACGTAGCCGCCCCGCTTCAGCCCCGCCCGGCGCTCGAAGACGCTGCGCGCCGCGCGGTCGCCGGTGCGCAGCCAGGACCACCCCATCGAGGCGAGGTAGAGCGGCAGAAACGGCAGCCCGAGGCAGGCGGCCCACTGTCGGCTGTGCGCCAGCTCGTGGTCGAGCAGCCCCGGCCGCAGCGCCCGCAGCGCGTCGAGGTCGTGCCGGCTGATGACGACGTCACCGACGGTGAACGCGCCGGCCACCGGGAAGGACCAGCGGTAGTGGTCGGCGAGGTAGCACCGGGAGGGACCACGACGGACCCGGGCACCACCCGCAGCGGCGACGCCGAGACCGAGCGGCGTCGAGAGGTTGACCCAGTTGAGCAGGTGCCGGAGTCGATCCGCCCGCGAGGCCATCAGGCCGAGGCGTAGCGCTTGGCCGCGCGGGCCCGTGCCTTGGTCGCCTCCACGTCCCGGTCCTTCGGCGGTGCCGACGTGACCAGGGAGTCGAGCAGGTCCTGCGTCGCCGCGGCGATCGTGGCGACCGCCGTGGCGTAGGCCTGCTCGTTGGCCTGCGAGGGCTTGCTCGCGCCGCCGACCTTGCGGACGTACTGCAGCGCGGCGGCCTGCACCTCGGAGCGGGTGGCGGGCGGCTCGAAGTTGTTGAGCGGGCGGATGTTGCGGCACATGCCGCCCACTCTGCCACGCCCCCAGCGGCCCCGTCCGGTGCTGCCGCTAGGGTCGGGACCATGGGCACCTTGTGGCATCCGTTCTCCGATATGGGCGCGGTCGAGCAGACCGGCGAGCTGATCCTCACCCGCGGCGAGGGGGTCCACGTCTACGACCGGGACGACCGGCGCTACCTCGACGCGACGGCGGGGCTGTGGTTCACCAACGTCGGCCACGGCCGTGGTGAGCTGGCCGACGCCGCCGCCGAGCAGATGCGCCGGATCGCGGCATACTCCACCTTCGGCGACTACGCCACCGACACGGCGGTGGCCCTCGCCGACCGGTTGGAGGGCATCGCCCCGGTCGCCGGGAGCAAGATCTTCTTCACCTCCGGCGGCTCGGACTCCATCGACACGGCCGCCAAGATGGCGCGCCGCTACTGGGTCGAGCAGGGACGGCCGGACAAGACGGTCTTGCTCTCGCGCTCCAAGGCCTACCACGGCATGCACTACGCCGGCACCGCACTGGCGGGGATCCCGGGCAACCGCGAGGGCTACGGCGAGTTGGTGCCCGACACCGCGCAGGTCGAGTGGGACTCCGCGGAGAGCCTGCGGTCGACGATCGAGGGCGTGGGCGCCGACCGGGTCGCGGCCTTCTTCTGCGAGCCGATCATCGGCGCCGGCGGGGTCTACCTCCCGCCCGAGGGCTACCTCGCGGAGGTCCGCAAGATCTGCACCGAGCACGACATCCTCTTCGTCGCCGACGAGGTCATCACCGGCTACGGCCGCTTCGGCGGCTCGTGGTTCGCCAGCGCGGCGCTCGGGCTGGAGCCGGACATGGTCGCCACGGCCAAGGGGCTGACCAGCGGGTATGCCCCGATGGGCGCCGTCCTCGTCGCACCCCGCGTGTGGGAGCCGTTCTTCCGGCCGGGGGCCGGGGTCTGGTTCCGGCACGGCTACACCTACTCCGGGCACGCGGCCTCGGCAGCCGTGGCCCTGGCCAACCTCGACCTCATCGAGCGGGAAGGCCTGCTGGACGAGGCCGACCGGCTCGCGCAGACCCTGCACCGTGAGCTGGCCCCGCTGGCCGGGCACGACCACGTCATCGAGGTCCGCTCCGGCCTGGGTGCCGTGGCCGCGATCCAGCTCGCCGACCCGGCGACGGCGATGCGCTTCGCCGTCGACGTGCGCGGGCACGGGGTGGCGACCCGCGCGTGCGGCGCCGGTGCCATCCAGGTCTCGCCCGCCTTCGTCATGACCGACGAGCAGGTGCAGGAGCTGGCCGGTGCGCTGCGCGCGGCCCTGGACGCGATGCCGGCGGCGGCATGACCGGCCCGCTGGTCACGACCACGCAGCTGCAGGGCATGCGGGTCGGGCCGGAGACGGACCGCCCGGTGCTCGTGGACGTGCGCTGGAGCCTCGGCGCGGGCGTCGCGACCAACCGGGCGGCCCATCTCGAGCTGCACCTGCCGGGGGCCGCCTTCCTCGACCTGGAGGGCGTCCTGTCCGACCCGCTCCCCGGCGACGGTCACGGCGGCCGCCATCCGATGCCCTCGGCGGAGCGGGTGCAGGAGGGGCTGCGTGCCGCCGGCGTCCGCGCCGACCGTCCGGTCGTGTTCTACGACGCCGGCCCGGGGCTGGGCGCGGCGCGGGCGTGGTGGGTCGCGGCCTACTACGGCCTCGAGCGGGCCGCGGTGCTCGACGGTGGGCTCGCCGCGTGGACCGCCGCCGGGCTGCCGGTCGAGGGGGGCGCGGTCCAGCCCGAGCCGGGCGACGTCGTCGTGGAACCCGGCGGCCGTGAGCTGCTCGACGCCGACGCGGTCCAGGAGCACCTCGCCGCGGGCGGCCAGCTGCTGGATGCCCGGCCCGCCGACCGCTACCGCGGTGAGAACGAGACGATCGACCCGGTCGCCGGCCACGTCCCTGGCGCGCTGAGCCTGCCGGCGCTCTCGCTCGTCGGTGAGCAGGGCTTCGTCGACGCCGAGCACGTCGTCACCGCACTGACCGGGGCAGGCGGGCGCACCGACCGTCCCACCGCGGTCTACTGCGGGTCGGGGGTGCAGGCCGCGCACCTCGCCCTGGCCCTGGAGGCACGCGGGGTCGGCCCGCGGCCGGCGGTCTACGTCGGCTCGTGGAGCGACTGGATCAGCGACCCCTCGCGCCCGGTCGAGCGCTGATCAGGAGCCGAAGGCCTGGACCAGCTCCCGGTTGAAGGCTGCCAGGTCGGCCGGGGTGCGGCTGGAGACCAGCCAGCTGTCGACCACGACCTCCTCGTCGACCCACGTGGCCCCGGCGTTGCGCAGGTCGGTCTGCAGCGAAGGGAAGGACGTCATCCGCCGCCCGTCGAGGACGTCGGCGTCGGTGAGGATCCACGCCCCGTGGCAGATCACCGCGACGGGCTTCGCCTGCTGGCCGAAGTGCCGGGCGAAGGCGACGGCGTCGGTCTCCATCCGCAGGTGGTCGGCGTTGCCGGTGCCGCCGGGCAGCACGAGCGCGTCGTAGTCCGCGGGGTCGGCGTCGCCGACGACGGCGTCCACGTCCTGAGAATGCCCGTTCTTCCCGGTGATCGACCCGCCCTCCGGCGCGATCATGTGGGCGCTCCCGCCCGCCTCCACGACGGCGTTCCACGGGCTGGTGAGCTCGCTGTCCTCGAATCCGTCCGTGGCCAGGAAGGCCACCTTCTTGCCGTCAAGTTGTCCCATGTCCCCCACGGTAGGAGCCGTCCGGCCGTGCCGCAGGGTGGAAGCGCTCAGCCCCCGCTGACCGACAGCTCGGCCTGCGCGACCTCGGCCTGCTGGAGCCCGTCGAGCTCACGGCTCTCGAGCCACCGGTCGGGCAGCGCCACGACGCGCGGCGACCCGGCGCGCCCCCGCTGGCCGTCGGCGGCCTCCCCCGGCCAGGGCTGGTCGAGGTCCAGGGTGGCGATGAGCTCGTCGAGGTCGGCGAGAGAGTCGACGAGCCCGAGCCGGTGCCGCAGCTCGCCCCCGACCCGGAAGCCCTTGGTGTACCACGCGATGTGCTTGCGGATGTCGCGGCAGCCACGACCCTCGTCCTCGTGGAAGTCCGCGAGCAGCTCGGCGTGCCGGCGCAGCACCCGGCATACCTCCCGGAGCGTGGGCTCCACCCGCACCCGCGAGCCGGCGAAGGCGGCCGCGAGGTCGGTGAACAGCCACGGCCGACCCAGGCAGCCGCGCCCGACGACCACGCCGTCGCAGCCGGTCTGCTCGACCATCGCCAGGGCGTCGTCAGCCGACCAGATGTCGCCGTTGCCGAGCACCGGGATCGAGGTGACGGCCTGCTTGAGCTCGGCGATCCGGGACCAGTCCGCCTGCCCGGAGTAGGCCTGCGCGGCGGTGCGGGCGTGGAGCGCCACCGCGGCCGCGCCCTCCTGCTCGGCGGTGCGTCCGGCGTCGAGGAAGGTCTCGTGGTCGGCGTCGATGCCGACGCGCATCTTGACGGTGACCGGTATGCCCGCCGGCGCCGCCTCGCGCACCGCGGCGCGGACGATCCCGCGGAAGAGGTCGGCCTTCCACGGCAGCGCCGCTCCCCCGCCCTTGCGGGTCACCTTGGGCACCGGACACCCGAAGTTGAGGTCGACGTGGTCGGCCCGGTCCTCCTCCGCGAGCATCCGCACCGCGGCCCCGACGGTGCCGGGGTCGACGCCGTAGAGCTGGATCGAGCGGGGCGTCTCCGCCGCGCCGTGCTCGATCAGCTTCATCGAGATCGGAGTGCGCTCGACCAGGGCACGGGAGGTGATCATCTCGCTGACGTAGAGGCACCCGGAGCCGGACAGGGTGGGCCGGTCGGGTGACCCGGCAGCGGCGAGCCCCTGGTCGCCGTACTCCCGGCAGAGCTGACGGAACGCCCGGTTGGTGATGCCGGCCATCGGTGCCAGCACCACGGGCGAGTCGATGGTGTGCGGGCCGATCTGCAGCGGCGGGAGGGCAGGGGCGGTGATCGTCATGGCGACCCCATTGTCCCATCGCCCGACCGGCGGCGGGCACGCGTCATCGCCTCCGCCAGCACCACCACCGGGACAACCACCGTCACCACGGGGCCTGCGCACAGCGCCTCCACAGGTTCGCCCGGTTGAGTGTCGGCATGACCACGAGGCAGCCGACCGGGTCGCGGTGCGGCCACGACCACCCGTGCCTCACCCGGCGCGCCGTGCTGGCGGTCGGGGGTGCGGCCGGCGTCGCCACGCTCGCGGCCTGCTCGGGGCCGGAGACCGGGGAGACCTCCGAGCAGGGTGCCGAGGCGATCGCGAACGTCTCCGACGTGCCGGTCGGCGGTGCCCTGGCGGCGACGACCGCTGCCGGAGAAGCGGTGCTCCTCACGCAGCCGACCGAGGGCGAGATCCACGCCTTCTCGACCGTGTGCACCCACCAGGGCTGCACCGTCGAGCCCGGCGAGGGCGAGCTGAGCTGCCCCTGCCACGGCTCCACCTTCGACCTGGGCAGCGGCGCACCGCTCGCCGGCCCGGCCGCGGCGGCGCTCCCCGGAGGTCACGGTGAGCGTCGGCGAGGACGGCTCGATCACCGGCTGAGAGCCCGCCGGGCGGCCACAGGGGATCGCGGCGTCGGACGGTCAGCGCTGGACCAGGGTGGCCGCGGCCCGCGCCGTCACGCACCGGGTCAGCACGTCCAGGGTGCGTGAGGGCAACCGTGAGCTCAGCCAGTGCAGCGGCACGTCGTGCTCGGCCCGAGAGCCGAGCGGCACCAGGTCGCCGTCGGCGAGCCAGTCCCGGGCCCACTCCATGGGGATCAGCCCCCACCCCATCCCGAGGCGCACCGCCTCGGCGAACTCCCGGCTCGACGCGATGACGTGGGCCGGCGGGTCGATGCCGCGGCGGGCCCACCGCCGGGCGACCCGGTGCTGCATCGTGTCCTTGTGGTCGAAGCGCACGATCGGCGCGGCGTCGAGCGCGGAGGCCCGCGGCCCGTCCGCGAACCAGCGGGCGTGGAAGTCCGGGCTGCAGGCCGCGACGTAGCGCATCGCACCCAGCCGCTCCAGCCTGCAGCCGGTGACCGGGCGCGGGTCGGCGGTCACCGCCGCCAGCGCGCTGCCCGCCCGGACCCGCTCCGAGGCGTGCTCCTCGTCCTCGCGCACCAGCTCCAGCACGATCCCGAGCTCCCGCTGCGCCCGCGCCAGCGCCGGCAGCAGCCAGGTGGCGAGGGAGTCGGCGTTGACCACGACCGCGACCTGCGGGTATACCCCCTCCCGCGCCTCCGGCACGAGCTCACCCATCGCCTCGTCGACGAGGAGGTCCCACTGACCGGCCAGCTTGAGGAGCACCTCCCCGGCCGCCGTGGCCCGCGCCGGCTTGGTGCGGGTGAGCACGATCTGCCCCAGCGAGGACTCCAGCGCGCGGATCCGCTGCGAGACCGCCGAGGGAGTGATGTGCAGCTGCTGAGCCGCCCGGTCGAAGGTGCCCTCACGCACCACGGAGGCCAACGTCCGCAGCCCGACGGGATCGATGTCCATGTGAAGCAAGACTAATGGTTGTGCAGAATCTTTTGCTGTGATCTGGTCAAGAGCACGGCACTGGCGGGCCTAGCGTGGAGACATGGACACCGTCACGCTCATCGCCACCGGCCTGCTCACCGGCATCGGTCTGATCGCCGCGGTCGGCGCGCAAAACGCCTACCTGCTCCGGCAGGGCCTACGCCGCCAGCACGTCGGCCCGTTGGTCGTGCTCTGCGCCGCATCAGACGTCGTCCTCATCGGCCTGGCGGTCCTCGGTGTCGGTGCGGCCGTGCAGGAGTGGCCGGCCTTCCTCGACATCGCCCGGTGGGGCGGCGGGATCTTCGTCATCGGCTACGGCCTCCACGTCGGGTGGCGCGCCCTGCGGCCCGGGGCCGGGCTGGTCGCGGGCGCGGGCGGTGGCCAGCTCTCGCTGCGCCGGGCGCTCACCACGATGGCCGCCCTGACCTGGCTCAACCCGCACCTCTACCTCGACGTCATCGTCCTGGGCTCGATCGCCAACACCCACGGCCCGGACGGGCGGTGGTGGTACTACGCCGGGCTGATCGCCGCGAGCGGCCTGTGGTTCGGCCTGCTCGGCTTCGGCTCGCGCGTCCTCGCCCCGCTGCTGTCCCGGCCCCGCTCCTGGCAGGTCCTCGACGGGCTCATCGCGCTCGTCATGCTGGCCATCGGCCTGGCGCTCATCACCGGCTGAGCAGCCCACAGGCCGAGGACGCGATCAGTCACCGGCGAGGAACCAGTCCCACGGGGTCATGACGCAGCAGGTATGCCCGCAGGTTGCCTCCGCGCGTGAACTCCTCGCGCGGACGCCACGGGCACCGGGACTCAGCAGCCGATCAGCCGCTGCGCGAGGTAGGACTCGACCTGGTCCAGGGAGACACGCTCCTGGCCCATCGAGTCCCGGTCGCGGATGGTGACCGCCTGGTCCTCGAGGGTGTCGAAGTCGACGGTGACGCAGTAGGGGGTGCCGATCTCGTCCTGGCGGCGGTAGCGCTTGCCGATCGCGCCGGCGTCGTCGACGTCGACCATCCAGTGCTGCCGCAGCCGCGACGCGAGGTCCTTGGCCTTGGGGGTCAGGTCGGCGTTGCGCGACAGCGGCAGCACCGCCACCTTGACCGGCGCGAGCCGCGGGTCGAGGCGAAGGACGGTGCGCTTGTCGACCCCGCCCTTGGTGTTCGGGGCCTCGTCCTCGGCATACGCGTCCACGAGGAAGGTCATGAGCGAGCGGGACAGGCCGGCTGCCGGCTCGATGACGTAGGGGACGTAGCGCTCGCCGCTGGCCTGGTCGAAGTAGGACAGCTCCTGGCCCGAGTGCTCGGCGTGCGTGGACAGGTCGAAGTCGGTGCGGTTGGCGATGCCCTCGAGCTCGCCCCACTCGCTGCCGGCGAAGTTGAAGCGGTACTCGATGTCGACGGTGCGCTTGGAGTAGTGCGAGAGCTTCTCGGCGGGGTGCTCGAAGTGGCGCAGGTTGTCGCTGTCGATCCCGAGGTCGGTGTACCACCGGGTGCGCTCGTCGATCCAGTACTGGTGCCACTCCTCGTCCTCGCCGGGCTTGACGAAGAACTCCATCTCCATCTGCTCGAACTCGCGGGTGCGGAAGATGAAGTTGCCCGGCGTGATCTCGTTGCGGAAGGACTTGCCGGTCTGGGCGATGCCGAAGGGCGGCTTCTTGCGCGAGGTGCCGAGCACGTTGGCGAAGTTGACGAAGATGCCCTGCGCGGTCTCCGGTCGCAGGTAGTGCAGCCCCGACTCGTCCTCGATGACCCCGAGGTAGGTCTTGAGCATCATGTTGAACGCGCGCGGCGTGGTCCACGCCTTGTTGCCGCAGTTGGGGCAGCTGATGTCGTCCAGCGGGACGTCGTCGGGGTCCACGTCCTTCCCCTTCTTCGCCGCCTTCTCCGCCACCGCCTCCTGCATGTGGTCGACGCGGAACCGCTTGTGGCAGGACTGGCACTCGGTGAGCGGGTCGGAGAACTCACCGACGTGTCCCGAGGCCACCCAGGTCTGGCGGGGCAGGATGATCGAGGAGTCCAGGCCGACCACGTCGTCGCGGGTCTGGACCATGGAGCGCCACCACTGGCGCTTGATGTTCTCCTTCAGCGCCACACCGAGGGGGCCGTAGTCCCAGGCCGAGCGCGTGCCGCCGTAGATGTCCCCCGAGGGGAAGACGAAGCCTCGACGCTTGCACAGGGACACGACGGTATCGACGGTGGAGGGAGCCATACCGCCAAGTCTAAGCAGCCGCGGGCGACCGTCCGGCCCACGCCACCCGAGCCGTCCACGGTGGGTCGACCGCGGACTACGCTGGTCCGGTGAGCACTCCCGATCAGCCGCACCCGACGCCCGGCCCTGGCGAGGGTGGCCAGGCCAGGCACGGCGAGGGGGCCGCGGTCGACGACCGCGGCCCGGGGCCGGTGCGGCTCTACGTCGAGCGGGCCAGCCGGCCGGCGCTGGAGGTGCTGGGGCGGCTGCCGGTGTGGCTGCCCTTCCTCGCGCTGCTGCTGCTCATCCTCGGCGGCGGAATCCTCGGCGGTCCCCTGGGGTGGGTCATGGTCGGCTCGGCCCTGGCCTTCGTCTGCTGGTTGCTCTACCTCTCCTGGCCGCGGATGACCCGTGTCGAGCGCCTCATGCGGGTCGCCGTCCTGCTCCTCTTCCTCGCCATCACCCTGGTCCAGCTCGTCCCCCGCTGACCACCCGGACGCGGCCGGTGGCCCGCGGTGGTTCGGTCGCCCTCCGCCAGGAGGCGCGGGTTCCCTGGCGTTTTGACAATCATTCTCAGTCTCGTGAGACTGTCGGTATGCCGCGTCCCACCCCTGCACTCGCCCTCACCGTGACCCTCGCCCTCGTGCTGTCCGGCTGCGGGGCGACCGAGGCCGCTACCGACGGGAGCAGCGGTGGTGACGCGAGCGGTGAGCTGCAGGTCGTCGCGAGCGTCTACCCGGTGGAGTTCCTCGTGGAGCGGGTGGCCGGGGACCACGCCACGGTGACGTCGCTCACGCCGCCCGGCGTCGACCCGCACAGCCTCGAGCTCTCCCCGCGCGACGTGGGTTCGCTCGGCAGCGCCGACCTCGTGGTCTACTCCGCCGGGCTGCAGGCGGCGGTCGACGAGGCCGTGGACAGCCAGGCCGGCGACATCGCCCTCGACGTGGCCCCGGCAGCCGACCTGCTCGCGCTCGACGAGACCGAGGAGGAGCACGCGGAGCACGCCGGCGGCGGGGAGGACGAGCACGGCGACGAGCACGAGGACTCCGAGGAGCACGCGGCCGACGAGCACGGCGCGGAAGAGCACGAGGGCCACGACCACGGCGGGGAGGACCCGCACTTCTGGCTCGACCCGGAGCGCTACGGGCGCGTGGCAGAGACGGTCGCCGACCGGTTCGCCGAGGTCGACCCGGCGCACGCCGAGGACTACCAGGCCAACGCCGCCGCCCTCGTCAGCGAGCTGACGGCCCTCGACGAGGAGTTCGTGGAGGGGCTGGCCGACTGCGCCAGCAGGGACGTCGTGACGACGCACGAGGCCTTCGGCTACCTGGCCCAGCGCTACGACCTGCACCAGCTCGGCATCACCGGCCTCTCCCCCGAGGCCGAGCCGTCCGCCGCGCGGCTGGCTCAGATCACCGCGCAGGTCGAGGAGCTCGACGTGCGGACCATCTACGCCGAGCCGATCCTCACCGATGCGGTCGCCCGCACCGTGGCGCAGGAGACCGGCACCCAGGTGCTGACCCTCGACCCGCTGGAGGGCATCACCGAGGAGTCCGCCGGGCAGGACTACCTCGCGGTCATGCGCGCCAACCTGCAGGCGTTGTCCGAAGGGCTGGACTGCTCGTGAACGGGGAGAGGGAGCCGGTCCTCGCCCTGACCGGCGCTGCCTTCGGCCACGACGGCACACCGGTCGTCTCCGGGGTGGACCTGACCGTCCGCCGCGGCGAGGTCGTCGCCGTCCTCGGGCCCAACGGCTCCGGCAAGACCACCCTCGTCACCGGCCTGCTGGGGCTCTCCCGGCACCTCGGCGGGCAGGTCGAGATCCTCGGCGCACCGCTGTCTCGCCTCTCCGAGCGGACCCGACCCGGCTACGTGCCGCAGCGGCATACCCTCACCGGCGGAGTGCGCGCCACCGTGACCGAGGTCGTCACGACCGGACTGCTGGCCTCCCGGCCCTGGTGGCGAGCGGCCGGTCGCGCCGACCGTGACGCGGTGCAGCGCGCGCTCGAGGCCGTCGGGCTCGCGGACCGGGCACGCTTCGACGTGGCGACCCTCTCCGGCGGGCAGCAGCGGCGGGTCCTCATCGCCCGCGCCCTCGTGGCGCGCCCCGAGGTCGTCGTCCTGGACGAGCCCACCGCGGGCGTCGACCGCGCCAGCCAGACCGTGCTCGCCGGGGTGCTGCAGCGCCTCGGCCGCGACGGCACCACGATGCTCGTCGTGACGCACGAGCTCGCCGCCCTGCACGGCGTCGTCGACCGCATCGTCGAGATCGACACCGGTCACCTCACCTTCGACGGCACGCCGCAGGAGTATGCCGAGCACCAGGCGCGGCGGGCCCGCGCGGCGGGACGGGGGGCGGCATGAGCGACATGCTGGCCCTGGACTTCATGCGCAACGCGCTGCTCGCCGCGCTCCTGGTCGGGCTCGCGGCGCCGATGGTGGGGATCTTCCTCGTGCAGCGCCGGCTGTCGCTCATCGGTGACGGGCTGGGGCACGTGGCCCTCGCCGGCGTCGCGATCGGCGTCATCACCGACAGCGCACCCGTCTGGACCGGCCTGGCGGCCGCGGTCCTCGCCGGGGCCGCCGTCGAGCTGGTCCGTGCGCGCGGCCGCACGTCGGGCGACATCGCGCTGGCGCTGATGTTCTACGGCGGCATCGCCGCCGGCGTGGTCATCATCAACCGCGTCGACGGCACCCAGACCGCCAACCTCACCGGCTACCTCTTCGGGGCGATCACCACGACCACGCGGGCCGACCTCGGCCTCTTCGCAGTGCTCTGCGCCGCCGTCGTCGTGGTCGTGACCGTCCTGCGGCAGCGGCTCTTCGCGGTCGCCGGCGACGAGGAGTATGCCCGCGCCGCCGGGTTGCGCGTCCTCGCCCTCAACATCACGCTGTCGGTCCTCACCGCCGTCACGATCGTCGTGGCCATGCGGGTAATCGGGCTGCTGCTCATCAGCGCGCTCATGATCATCCCCAACGCCGCCGCGCAGCAGGTCTCCGGCAGCTTCCGGGCCGCGACCTGGTGGGGTGTCGTGCTCGGGGTGGTGTCGTCGGTCGGCGGGGTGGTCACGAGCTACTACGCGGACACCGCCACCGGCGGCACGATCGTGCTGCTCGCCATCGCGCTCTTCGCCCTCGCCGTCGCGGCGGGAGCGGCGCGGCGCTCCCTCGCCGCCGCCCGTCACCGGCACGCCGAACGGCACCCGCACGAGCACGGCCTGGGCTGCGGCCACGAGGCGGTGGCCCACGGCGACCACGTCGACTACCTCCACGACGGCCACCGGCACGCGGCGCACGAGGGCCACTACGACGAGCACGCGGACCACGCGCATACCCTGGACGACCCGGAGGAGGTGCACCGATGAGCAGCCCACGACGACCCACCCGCCAGCAGAGCGCAGTCATCGACGCCCTGGGCTCGACCCAGGACTTCACCAGCGCCCAGGACCTGCACGCCACGCTGCGGGCCTCTGGCGACAAGGTCGGGCTGGCCACGGTCTACCGCACGCTGTCCACCCTGGCCGACGCCGGCGACGTCGACGTCCTGCGCACCGGGGACGGGGAGGCGGTCTACCGCAAGTGCTCCACCGGCCACCACCACCACCTCGTCTGCCGCGCGTGCGGGCGGACCGTCGAGGTCGAGGGCCCAGCCGTCGAGCGGTGGACCGACAGCGTCGCCGCCGAGCACGGCTTCACCGACGTCGCCCACACGCTGGAGATCTTCGGCACCTGCCGCGACTGCTCCTGAGCGTGACTGAGAACCGAGCCGGTTCGTCCACTCTGCGCCGGTTGGTCACATCGGAGCCTGTTCGTGGAGGCTCTCAGATGACGAACCGGCGGGACGTTGACCCACCGGCGTCCAGTCGGACGAGAGAAACTCGTTGCCCTCTCGCGCGGCGGCACCTAGCCTCACCGACACCACGGGCTTCACCCTCCGCGACTACGCCGACCTCGACGAGCCGTCCTGGCTCCGCTGCCGCGCCCTGTCTTTCCTCGGCTCGTCCTACTTCGACGACGTCAAGACGCACCGGACGGTCTTCGAGGGCGAGTCCCTGCAGCTGGTCGCGGTGTCACCCAAGCCGGCGGGGATGACGACCCCCGGCCCCGAGGAGGTCGTCGGCATCCTCGACGTCGAGCTGTGGGAGGACGAGGGCTCATCGGTCGCCACCATCGACACCGTCGCCGTCCACCCCGACCACCAGCGCGCGGGCGTCGCCGGGGCGCTCCTGGACGAGGCACTGGACCGGTTGCGGGGGCGCGACCTCGCCTGGATCGACGCCTGGACGCGCGAGGACCCGGAGGCCACCTCTTGGTATGCCGCGCACGGCTTCGTCGCCGACGAGACCTACCTGCACGTCTACCGCGGCGGCGACGAGCAGCACGCTGACGCGCACGGCGAGGAGGGCTTCGAGGCGCCCTTCGACCTCGGCGCGCCGGTCAAGGGCTTCTTCCACGGGCCGGACGAGGACCCGCAGCCCTGGCGGGAGCGCTTCGCCCGGGTGCACCAGTGCCGCCGCTACCTGCGCCGCCTCGACGTGACCGCGTGGCCGGAGGACCCGCGGCTCGCCGCGCTCTACGACCTGGAGAACTCCGGCACGTGGGACCACGACTGGTTCCGCGCCCTCGCGGCACGCGTCGGTGCCCGCCGCGTCACCGACATGGGATGCGGCACGGGGACGCTGACGATCGTGCTGGCGCGGGACGGGCACGAGGTCACCGGGCTGGAGCCCGCGCGGGCCAGCCTGGACGTCGCGCGGGCCAAGCCCGGCGCCGAGGCGGTCTCCTGCATCCACGGGTATGCCGACGCTCTCCTGGACGGGGCTGCCGACCTCGTCGTCATGACGGCGCACGTCGCGCAGTACTTCACCACGGACGAGGGCTGGGACGAGGTGCTCGGGCACCTGCACCGGCACCTCGTGCCCGGAGGTCACATCGCCTTCGACTCCCGGAATCCGGCGGCACGCGCCTGGGAGCGGTGGACCCCTGAGGCGACGCGGACGGCATACCAGCATCCGGACGGTGGCGACGTGACGGCGTGGGTGCAGGTCGAGCGGGTCGATGAGGTGCCCGGCGAGGTCAGCGGTGAGCCGCGGGGTCCGGTCGTCACGCACACCGGGCACACGGTCCTGCCGACGGCCCACCTCGCCTATCCCGAGAGCCTTCGCTTCCGCACCCGCGCCGAGCTGGAGGCCTCGCTCACCCGGGCCGGCTTCGAGGTGGTCGAGGTCACCGGTGACTGGGACGGCTCCCCCGCGACGCCCGACTCCCCCGAGCACCTGGTCCTCGCCCGGAGGACCTGACCCCTCTTCCCGCCGAGGGATCCCGGGTCCACCTCCGGCCCCCGACCTCCCCAGCGCCTCCCTGGGCCGCGCGGATCAGGACCCCGAGTCGCCGGGGGCATCCACCGCGCCGCCGTAACGCCGGTCGCGCGCGGCATACTGCTCGATCGCGCCCCACAGGTCGCGCCGGTCGTAGTCCGGCCAGAGCACGTCCTGGAAGACCATCTCGGCGTAGGCGCTCTGCCACAGCAGGAAGTTGGAGGTGCGCTGCTCGCCGGAGCTGCGCAGGAAGAGGTCCACGTCGGGGACCTCGGGGTGGTAGAGGTAGCGGCCGATCGTGCGCTCGTCGATGCCGCGCGGCGAGAGCCTGCCGGCCTTGACGTCCTCGCCGATCCTGCGGACCGCGTCGCCGAGCTCGGCCCGCCCGCCGTAGTTGACGCAGAAGTTGAGCGTGATGACGTCGTTGTCGCGCGTCTGCCGCTCCGCCGACTCCAGCTCGGAGATGACCGAGCGCCACAGCCGCGGCCGTCGACCGGACCAGAGGACGCGCACCCCCCAGGAGTCGAGCTCCTGGCGGCGCCGGTGGATCACGGCGCGGTTGAAGCCCATGAGGAAGCGCACCTCGTCGGGGCTGCGGCGCCAGTTCTCGGTGGAGAAGGCGTAGGCGCTGATGCAGGTGACGCCGATCTCGATGGCCCCGGCGATGACGTCGAGCAGCGCGGCCTCCCCGGCCTCGTGCCCCTGGGTGCGCTTGAGGCCGCGCTGGTTGGCCCACCTCCCGTTGCCGTCCATGACGACCGCCACGTGCCGGGGCACCAGGTCGCGCGGGACGGGGGGCGGTGTCGCGCCCGACGGGTGCGGGAAGGGCCGCCGCGGCTCCCGCGTGCTCACGGGGTCCGCTCCAGGTGGCGCAGCGAGCGCACGCCGCGTTCCAGGTGCCACTGCAGGTATGCCGCGACCAGCCCGCTCGCCTCGCCCCGGTGCCTGCTCTGGCTGGCGTCGGCGACGGTCCAGTCGCTGGTGAACAGCGCCCCCAGCAGGGCGAGGGTCTCCGGAGCCGGGGCGGTGGACCCCGGTGGCCGGCAGACCGGGCACACGACCCCGCCCGAGGGCACGTGGAAGGCGCGGTGCGGGCCGGTCATGCCGCAGCGGGCGCAGTCGGCGAAGCTGGCGCGCCACCCGGCGATCGCCAGCGCACGCAGCAGGTAGGAGTCGAGCACGAGGCGCGGGTCGTGCTCGCCCCCCGCGAGCGCGGCGAGCCCACCGGCGAGCAGCCGGAAGTGCTGCAGCGCGGGCGTGCCCTCCTCCGTCAGCTGCTCGCAGGTCTCCAGCATGACGCTGGCCGCGGTCCAGGAGGGGTAGTCGCGGGAGATCGTGTCGCCGTAGGGCGCCAGCCCGTCGGCCTGGGTGATGGTGTCGAGGCTGCGGCCCTCGTAGCACTGCACGTCGACGACCATCCCCGGCTCGAGCCGCGCGCCGAACTTGCTCGACGTGCGCCGGACGCCCTTGGCGACGGCACGGATGCGGCCCCGGGTGCGTCCGAGCAGGATGACGATCCGGTCGGCCTCGCCCAGCTTGTAGGTGCGCAGCACGATCGCGGCGTCACGGTAGGTGGGCATACCCCAGTGTCCCACCACGCCCCCGGCGGCGGTCGGCGCGGCACACCGCCCGATCCCTGGCGCAGATCGAACACGTGTTCTATGCTGAGGTGATGATGCTGCAGGGTTCGCTGCTGGACCAGGTCGACGAGGTCGGCCTCCGCCCGCTGGAGGCGCTGCGGCGCACCCGGCTCGACCACGGCGCCTGGGTCGACGTCCGGCCGGGGTGGCTGACCGGCTCCGACGAGCTCTTCACCCGGCTCGCGCTCGGCGGTCCCGCGGGCGTGGCGTGGCACGGGGAGGAGCGCCAGATGTGGGACAAGCAGGTGACCACGCCACGGCTGCTGCGCTTCTACCGCGAGGGCGAGCGGCTCCCGGACCCGGTGCTGGAGCGGGCCCGGGTGGACCTCAGCACGAGGTATGCCGACGAGCTCGGCGAGCCCTTCGTCTCGGCCGGGATGTGCCTCTACCGCGACGGCCGCGACAGCGTGGCCTGGCACGGGGACCGGATCGGGCGCAGCAAGGACCAGGACACGATGGTCGCGATCGTCTCGCTCGGCGCACCCCGGGCGCTGCTCCTGCGGCCGCGGGGCGGCGGCGCCAGCATCCGGCACGTCCTCGGCCACGGCGACCTGCTCGTCATGGGCGGGTCGTGCCAGCGCACCTGGGACCACTGTGTGCCGAAGACGACCACCCCGGTGGGCCCTCGCATCAGCATCCAGTTCCGCCCCCGCGGGGTCCGCTGAGAGGTCTCAGGGAGGGGTGAGCAGGAGCTCACGCACCGCGGCGGCGTCGCGGGCCGCGACGGCACCGGCGGCGAGGTCCTGCAGCTCCCGCAGTGACACGGTCCGCAGCCGGGCCTTCACGGTGGGCACCGCGCTCGGCGAGGCGCTGAGCTCGCGCACCCCGAGGCCGACGAGCAACCCGGCGACGTCCGGGTCGCTGGCGAGCTCTCCGCAGACGCTGACGACGACGCCCTGGGGCGCACGGTCGCAGATGTAGCGCACGAGCTGGAGCAGCGCGGGGTCCAGCGCGTCCGACCACCTGCTCACTGCAGGGTTGCCGCGCTCCGCGGCGAGGGTGTACTGGCTCAGGTCGTTGGTGCCGATCGAGACGAAGTCCAGCCCCCGGGCGAGCCGCGTGAGCCGCACCGCGACCGCCGGGACCTCGACCATGATGCCGACCCCGAGCTGGTGCGGCGGGGCGGACAGACCGACGCGACGCGCGGCCTCCTGGAGGCGGGCCCGGGACCAGTCGACATCGTCGACCGAGGTGACCATGGGGAAGAGCACGTTGATCCGGTGGGTCCGCGCCACCCGGCACAGCGCCTCGAGCTGGTCCAGCAGGAGACCTGGGTCGTCACGGAAGGCGCGGATGCCCCGGACCCCGAGGAAAGGGTTGGCCTCCTCGGCGACGGGGATGAAGTCCAGCGGCTTGTCGCCGCCGACGTCCCACGTGCGCACGGTCACCGGGTGCGGTGCGAAGGCCTCCGCCATGGCGGTGTAGACCTCCACCTGCTGCTCGACGGTCGGCGCCCGGTGCCACTGGGCGAAGACGGCCTCGGTCCGCACCAGCCCCGACCCCTGCGCGCCGAGCCCCGCTCCGAGGCGGGCGGTGGCCACCGATGAGACGTTGGCCTTCACTGCCACCCTGGCCCCGTCCCTGGTCAGGGCCGGCAGGTGGGCGTCGGCCAGGGCGCGCTCGCGCTCGCGGCGGCGCCGGTCCAGCATGTCGCCGAAGGCCGCCTGGACCTCGGCCGGCGGGTCGATCTCGAGCCGCCCGGAGCGCACGTCGAAGGCGATCATCGTGCCCGCTGTCACGGCCGCCCGGTCCCCCACCCCGGTGAGCACCGGGACGCCACGGGCCCGCGCGATGAGCACGCCGTGACCCAGTCCGCCCCCGCGTCGGGTCACCACCCCCTGGATCTCGGCCGCGTCCAGCGAGATGGCGAGTGCGGGATCCAGCTCGTCGACGACGAGGATCCCCTCGCCCAGCGACTCGGGCTCGGTGACCCCCAGCAGGAGACGCATCACGCGCTCCCCGATGCTCCGCACGTCCTGCGCCCGCTCCTGCAGGTAGGCGTCCGGCAGCCGCTCGAACCTGTCCGCCACGGCGTCGACCGCGTCCTGCCAGGCCAGTGCTGCCGGGCGGCCCTCCCCGATGCGCCGGTCGGCGTCCGCGCTGAGCTCGGGGTCGCGCAGCAGGGTCGCGTGCGCGTCGAAGACTTCCGCCTGTCCCTGGCCCAGGTGGCGCCGGGCGTGGCCCGCCAGCTCGCGCAGCCGCTCGAATGCCGCGTCCACGGCCTCGCCCAGCCGCCCCCGCTCCTCCGCGGGAGATCCCGTCTCCAGATCGCGCGGCTCCGGCACGGTCTGGTCGAGCACGGCCGGCCCCATGGCCGCCTCCAGCCCGGACCCGGCCACCCCCGGCTCCTCGGAGACCGCCGGTGCGGGCGTCTCCACATCGGCCATCGGCTCGGCGGGTCCGGGCTCGTCCCCGAAGGCGGTGCGGGCGAGCTCGGCGATCTGCGCGAGGACCTGCTCGGCCTCTTCGCCGGTGGCCTCCACCCGCAGCACGTGTCCCTGCTGTGCCCCGAGCGTCGCCACCCCGCTCAGGCTGAGCGCGTCGACCGGCCCGGTGCCGATGGTCTGGTTGCGCACCCGCACCCGGGTGCCCGGCGACACGGTTCCGGCCGTCGTGACGAGCCGTGCGGCCGGGCGGGCGTGGAGCCCGTGCTCACCGGTCACCGACACCTCGATGCAGTCCCACTCGCAGGGGTCGTCCGCGGCCTCGCCCTGGGCGTCGCCCGGCGTCTGATCCGCCGCGCCGGGCTCGCCGAGGTGGGTGCGCTTCGCGTCGAGACCCCGGACCGCCTCGGCGGCGCAGGCGTCGAGGTCCGCCCCGGTGCCGGCGGCGACCACGGCGGCGATGAGCCCCTCGACGAGCGGCGCGGCGCTGAGCCGCACCCGCTCGGCCACCTCGGGCTCGAGCATCTCGAGGGCCATCTCGCCGGACAACACCGCGCTGCCGAGGTCGAGCAGGACGAGCACGCCCTCGCCGCCGCTCGCGGCGTCGGCACGGGTGACTGCCTCGGAGATGGCGAGGGCGTCGGTGCCGGTCGTGTCCTCGTCCAGCCCGGCGGCGACCTCGACGGCGGGCCCCTCGGCCGAGCTCATCTCCGCGGCGAGCGCCGCCGCCGCCCGCGCCAGGGGGCGGCTGTGCGAGACGACGACCAGCGAGATCATCGGGAGGCGCTCACGACAGGGTCTGCGCGGCGGCCTCGATGAGCACGGTGGCGCTGGTGGCGCCGGGGTCCTGGTGTCCGGCGCTGCGCTCGCCGAGATAGGAGGCGCGACCCTTGCGCGCGATCATCGGCTCGGTCGCGTCCCGGCCCTCTGCGGCGGCCTGGGCGGCCGCCTGCAGCGACTCCCCCAGCCCGGCGCCGGTGGCCGAGGTCTCGTCGAAGGCCTCCAGCGCGGGTGCCAGCGCGTCATACATGGTCTTGTCGCCCGCCTCGGCCTTGCCGCGCGCCACGATGCCCTCGACCCCTGCCCGCAGGGCCTGCCCGAACTCACGGGGACCGATGTCGTCGCTGGAGGCCAACGGCCCGGCGAGACGCAGGAAGAAGGTGCCGTAGAGCGGGCCGGAGGCGCCGCCGACGGTGCTCACGAGCGTCATGCCGACCTTCTTCAGGTAGGCGTCCACGCTCGTGAAGTCCTCCTGCTCGGCGAGCTGGGCACAGGCGCCGAAGCCGCGCCTCATGTTGCTGCCGTGGTCGGCGTCGCCGATGGCACGGTCGAGCTCGGTCAGGTCGTCGGCGCGCTCGTCGATGCCTGCGGCGCAGGCGGCGATCCACGCCTGGAATGAGTTCAGGTCAGCCATGTGCTCATCCTCCCCATCGCAGGCCGGGAGTGTCCACAGGAGCGTCCCACAGGCGCGTCATCTCCTCGTCGGCGCGCAGCAGCGTGACTGAGCACCCCGCCATCTCCAGCGAGGTGATGTAGTTGCCGACGAGCGACCGGGCCACCTCGATCCCCGCGTCGTCCAGGAGGCGCTGCACCTCGCCGTACATGAGGTAGAGCTCGAGCAGCGGGGTGCCGCCCATGCCGTTGACGAAGGCGATCACCTGCTCGCCACGCTCCAGCGACAGATCCGAGACCACCGGCTCGACCAGTCGTGCGGCGATGTCCCGGGCGGGCGCGAGCTTCTCCGTGGACCGGCCCGGCTCGCCGTGGATCCCGATCCCGATCTCCATCTCGTCGTCGGCGAGCTCGAAGGTGGGCTTCCCCGCAGCGGGAACGGTGCACGAGGTCAGCGCGATCCCCATGGAGCGTCCCTGCTCGTTGACCCGACGGGCCAGGGCGGCGCAGGACGCCAGGTCCTGCCCCTCC
This sequence comes from Serinicoccus marinus DSM 15273, assembly GCF_008386315.1. NCBI lineage: Bacteria > Bacillati > Actinomycetota > Actinomycetes > Micrococcales > Ornithinimicrobiaceae > Serinicoccus > Serinicoccus marinus. The sequence goes on from NZ_CP043808.1 coordinate 1,991,666, forward strand.
TCGGCAGCGGCCCCGACGATCTTCTCCAGCAGCACCGTCACGCCGACGCCGCGCCGCCCGGCGGTGTAGAGGCTGTCCTGCACGGCGACGTCGTCGTCGGTGACGACAGCCTCCACCTGGATGCCGGACTCGCCGGCCAGCTCGGCGGCCATCTCGAAGTTCATGACGTCGCCGGTGTAGTTCTTGACGACGTGCAGCACCCCGGCGCCGCCGTCGACGGCGGTCGTGGCGGCGAGGATCTGGTCGGGGACCGGCGACGTGAAGACCTCCCCGGCGCAGGCGGCGGAGAGCATGCCGCGACCGACGAAGCCGCCGTGCAGCGGCTCGTGGCCGGAGCCGCCGCCGGAGACGAGGGCGACCTTGCCGGAGACCGGCGCGTCGGCCCGGAGCACGAGCTTGTGGTCGAGGTCGACGCGCAGCTGGTCGGGGTGGGCGGCCGCCATCCCCGCCAGCGCCTCGACGACCACGTCGGCGGGGTCGTTCAGGAGCTTCTTCATAGGCGTCACTCTGCCACGGATCGCGACCAGGGGCGCAGGTATGCCGATGTCGCGTCCCGGGGTCGGCCGAGGTAGACGCCGCGCCGCGCGGCGGATGCCGACCTGGGGCACGATGGCGGCGTGAGCAGCGAGCAACAGGGTGACGCCGTCCGTGCGGCACGCCCGCCGCGGGCCACCGTCGGCCGGGAGGCCGACCCGACGGACCGGTGCTGATCGATGACCACCTCACACCGGGCACGCTGCGCGCGATGCGACGGCCTCGACTTCGAGCGCATCGCCGACGACCCCGGCGAGGGCCCTGTCGTGGAGGACCAGTGGCACGGCATGACCGTCCGGTTCACCTATCGCTGCACCGCGTGCGGTGAGCAGACCCGGCTCATCCCTCCGGGACGGGACGAGCCCTACCCCACGCGGGGCTGAGCGCACGACTCACCCCGGTGTGAGCCCACCCCGGCTCAGAAGCCGAGCCGGTCCGGGCCTTGGGGTCGCGCTGCCAGTCCTTGGCCACCTTGACGTGCAGGTCGAGGTGCACGCGGTGGCCGAGCAGGTCCTCGATGCCGCGCCGGGCCTCGGTGCCGACCTCGCGCAGCCGTGAGCCGCCACGGCCGATGATGATCGCCTTCTGGCTGGACCGCTCGACGAAGACGTTGACGCGCACGTCCGACAGCGGGGAGTCCTCCGGGCGGTCCTCGCGCGGCACGATCTCCTCGACCTGCACGGCCAGGCTGTGCGGGAGCTCGTCGCGCACCCCCTCGAGCGCGGCCTCCCGGACCAGCTCGGCGATCTGCACCACGGTCGTCTCGTCGGTGATCTGGTCGGCGGGGTAGAGCGGGGGCGAGACCGGCAGGTGGGCCGCGAGCAGGTCGGCAACCTCCTCGACCTGGTCGCCGCCGGTGGCCGAGCACGGAATGATCGCGTCCCAGTCGCCGAGACCGTCGATCGCGACGAGGTGCTCGGCCAGCCGGTCCCGGCTCACCGTGTCGGCCTTGGTCGCGATGGCGATCACGGGCACCTTCCGGACCCGGTGCAGGTCGGCGAGATCGCGCGCGATGAAGGTGTCGCCGGGTCCGACCCGCTGGTCGCTGGGCAGGCAGAACCCGATGACGTCCACCGACAGCAGGGTCTCGCGCACCAGGTCGTTGAGCCGCTGCCCCAGCAGCGAGCGCGGGCGGTGCAGGCCCGGGGTGTCGACGTGGATCAGCTGCGAGCTGTCGGTGGTGCGGATGCCGCGGATCGCGTGCCGCGTGGTCTGCGGCTTGGAGGAGGTGATCGCGACCTTGCTCCCGACGAGCGCGTTGGTCAGCGTCGACTTCCCGGCGTTGGGTCGGCCGACGAGCGAGGCGAAGCCCGCGCGGTATGCCGTCTGCTCAGCGGACACGGGTGCTCACCTCGTCGTCGTGGCGGTCTCTGTCGCGATCACGGTGTCGAGGGCGGTCGCGGTCGCGAGGACGGACGGCCTCTGCCTCGTGACCCTCGCCACGCCTGGTCGCAGCCGCGCGGTCGCTGCCGTCGTCCTCGTCGGCCTCATCGTCGTGGCCGTCGTCGATGGCCTCCGGCTCGGGAACCCGGCGGACCAGGACCGTCGCCACCCGCCGCCGACGACCGGCCATGCGCTCGGCGGTCAGCTCCAGACCGGCGAACTCGCCGACCGCACCCTGGATGGGCACCATCCCGATGGCGGTCGCGAGCAGCCCACCCACCGAGTCGACGTCCTCGGTCTCGATCTCGACGTCGAACATCTCGGCGAGGTCGTCCACCGGCAGGTTCGCCGGGACGCGGGTGCGGGTCGTCCCGTCCTCGTCGACGACCTCCTCCACCTCGACGCTGTCGCGGTCGTACTCGTCGGTGATCTCCCCCACGATCTCCTCGACGATGTCCTCGATGGTGATCAACCCTGCCGTGCCGCCGTACTCGTCGATGACCACGGCGACGTGCTGCCGGCCCTGCTGCATCTCCTTGAGCAGGTCGTCGACCCGCTTCATCTCCGGGATCCGCTGCACCGGCCGCATCACCTCGGTGACCGGCACGGCGTCCGCGGACGCGGCTCGGCTGTTGACCGCCCGCGCCACGTCCTTGAAGTAGAGCATCCCGAGCACGTCGTCGGTGTCCTCGCCGACCACGGGCACCCGGGAGAACCCGGAGCGCAGCAGCAGCGACATCGCCTGCCGCAGCACCTTCTCGGCCTTGATGGTCACGAGGTCCGGGCGCGGCACCATCACCTCGCGGGCGACGGTGTCGCCCAGCTCGAAGATCGAGTGGATCATCTCCCGCTCGTCGTCCTCGATGACCGAGGACTCCCCCGCCAGGTCGACGAGCTCGCGCAGCTCGGTCTCGGTCGCGAACGGCCCCTCGGTATACCCGCGTCCCGGCGTCACGGCGTTGCCGAAGACGACGAGCAGCTTAGCGACCGGGCCGAGGAAGAGGCGCAGCAGCCGGACCACCGGCGCGGCGACCAGGGCCACCGACTCGGTGTGCTGCCGGCCGAGGGTGCGCGGCGAGACGCCCACGACGACGAAGGTGAGCACCGACATGATCGCGATCGCGATGAGCGCGGTCTGCAGGTGGGAGTCGGTGAGCACGTCGACCGCCACCGTCACCATGACGGCGGTCGCCGCCTCGGCGGCCACCCGCACGAAGGCCGCGACGGCGAGGTAGGGGGCCGGGTCGGCGCTGATCCGCAGCAGCGCCCGCGCCCCCGAGCGCCCCTCGTCGAGGAGCTGCTCCACCCGGCGGAGGGTCACGCGCTGCAGGGCTGTCTCCCCCGCCGTGAGCAGGAAGGCGATCACGGTGGTCACCAGTGCCACCAGGACCAGCGTGGTCACGCCTGGCCCACCACGTCGTCGTCCGCCGCCCGGGTGGTGCGACCCCGGTGGGCCAGGAAGGTGAGCAGCAGGGTGCGCTGCAGGTCGAACATCTCGCGCCGCTCCGCCTCCTCGGCGTGGTCGAAGCCGAGCAGGTGCAGGATGCCGTGCGTGGTGAGCAGCAGCATCTCGTCACCCACGGCGTGCCCGGCCTGCGTCGCCTGCTTCCGGGCGACCGACGGGCAGAGCACCACGTCCCCCAGCACCCCGCCAGGCTCACCCTCGCCGTCGCCGTGGCTCGACCCGCGACCTCCCGGACGCAGCTCGTCCATGGGGAAGCTCATGACGTCGGTCGGGCCGGGCAGGTCCATCCACCGCTCGTGCAGGTTGGCCATCGTGTCCTCGTCGACGAGCGTGATGGTCAGCTCCACGCGAGGGTTGACCCGCAGCTGGTCCAGGACGTGACGTCCGAGGTCGGCCAGCTCGCTCTCCGGGACCGGTGAGGGGATCTCCCCGGACTCGTTGAGGACCTCGATCATCCGCTGCCCTCTTCCGGCCCGGGTTCAGGACGGGGCGTAACCCGTGCCTCGCGCCGGGAGCCGGCGCGGCGCGCCCGGTCGTCGAAGCGGCCGTAGGCATCGACGATGTCGCTGACCAGCCGGTGCCGCACGACGTCCTGGCTGGTCAGGTGCGAGAAGTGGATGTCATCGACGTCGGCCAGGATGTCCTGGACCACCCGCAACCCGGACCGGGTGCCGCCCGGCAGGTCGACCTGGGTGGTGTCACCGGTGACGACCATCTTGGAGCCGAAGCCCAGCCGGGTGAGGAACATCTTCATCTGCTCGGGCGAGGTGTTCTGCGCCTCGTCGAGGATGATGAAGGCGTCGTTGAGCGAGCGCCCCCGCATGTAGGCCAGCGGCGCGACCTCGATGGTCCCGGCCGCCATGAGCTTCGACATCGAGTCGCTGTCGACCATGTCGTGCAGCGCGTCGTAGAGCGGCCGCAGGTAGGGGTCGATCTTGTCGGTGAGGGTGCCGGGCAGGAAGCCCAGTCGCTCCCCCGCCTCGACCGCGGGGCGGGTGAGGATGATCCGGTTGACCTCCTTGGCCTGCAGCGCCGCCACGGCCTTGGCCATCGCGAGGTAGGTCTTGCCGGTGCCGGCCGGGCCGAGCCCGAAGACGATGGTGTGCGCGTCGATCGCCTCGACGTAGTGCTTCTGGTTGAGCGTCTTGGGCCGGATGGTCTTGCCCCGGTTGGACACGATGTTCATCGTCAGCACGTCGGCCGGCCGGTCCGAGGTCGCCGTCCGCAGCATGCCGATGCTGCGCTCGACGGCGCGTCCGGTTGAGCGGCTGCCCGCGCCCCACGATCGCGAGCAGCTCGTCGACGAGGCGCTCGACCAGCGCCAGCTCGGCGGAGTCGCCGGTGAGCCGGAACTCGTTGCCGCGCACGTGCACGTCGACCTTGGGGAAGGCGCGCTCGACGGTGCGCAGGAGCTCGTCGCGGGGACCGAGAAGGGTCACCATCGGGACCTCGTCGGGGATGACGACGGTATGCGTGGGCTGCGGTGCGGCGGTCGGATCGGTCTGCGTCATGAGGGATCCCAGTCTAGACGGCGGCACGGACAGGCGCCGGGTCCGCGGGACGGGCCCGCAGCGCGCTGCCCACCGAGAGCAGCCCGACCGCGACCGCGACGACCAGGGTGCCGACGAAGGCGGTGTGGGGGGCGGTGGCGTACGAGACGCCGAAGACGACACCGGTGACCGCCAGGACGAAGGCACTGGTCAGCGCTTCTCCCACCTGCAACGAGGAGGAGTTGCGCCCGATCTCGGCCTCCGGCGACAGCCGCATCGTCAGCAGCGAGGTGGTCGGGTAGGCGATCCCCACCCCGAGCGTGGCGAGACCGTAGAGCGCGATGACCGCCCACCCGGGCCACGAGGCCGACACGGACACGGCCAGGAGCACCATGAGGACGGCATACAGCAGCGTGCCCGCGACCATGAGCCGATAGCGGTCGCGGCCCGGGCCGACGCGCGCCTGGCCCCACGATCCGAGCGCCCAGGTGCACGACGCGACGGCGAGCACGGCACCCGCCTGCGCCGGGCTGTAGCCGTGCTCGTCGCGCAGCATGAGCGGCAGGTAGGCCTCGGCCGCGATGAACGACCCGCCGAGGGCCGCGCGCACACCGACCACCGAGGGCAGCCCCCGCCGCAGCGAGAGCGTGCCCCGCGGCAGCAGGCGGCGGGCCGCCAGGACCAGCAGGACCAGGACGACCGCGCCGACGGCATACTCCCAGCGACTGAGCCGGTCGCCGGCGAGGTTGAGCAGACCCACGCCGAGCGCGGCGACCACCGCCCAGCCGATGACGGAGCCGCGCAGGTAGCCCGCGTCGTCACCGGGGTAGGTGGCGCGCAGCGCCGGGCGGAGGACCCAGACCGACAGCAGGACCACGGGCACCACGCCGAGGAAGACCCACCGCCAGGACAGGTGCTCGACCAGGGTCCCGGTCAGCAGCGGACCGGCGAGACCGGGCAGGACCCAGGCCGCGGCGAGCAGGGAGAAGACCGCGGGGCGCAGGCCGTCCGGCACCCGCTGGGCGATGACGACGTAGATCGCCACCGAGGCCAGCCCACTGCCCAGGCCCTGCAGCGCCCGCCCGACGATGAGGACCTCCATCGTCGGCGCGAGCCCGGCCACGAGCAGCCCGGCGGAGAAGACCGCGGCGCCGGCGACGACCACCGGCCGGGGCCCGGAGCGGTCGGACCACCAGCCCGCGAGGATCATCCCGACCACGCTGAGGGCGACGGTGGCGCCGAAGGCCATGTTGTATAGGTGGTAGCCGTCCAGCGCCTCCGCGACCGTCGGCATGGCGGCGCCGACGGCGATGTACTCCAGCGCGAACATCGCGATGAGCACGGTGGCGCCGACCGAGGCGCTGCGGATGCCCGGGGCGAAGACCGCCCCGCTGCGGGGAGCCGCCTCCCGCGTCGTCCTTGCGCTGCTGCTCACCGCCACCTGCCCGAGGCGCCGAGCACGGCGAGCGCCGCCGGGCCGGCGGTGGAGGTCCGCAGGACGGTCCGCCCCAGACGGACCGGTCGGGCACCGGCGTCGACCAGGTCGTCGAGCTCCTCGGGAGAGATCCCGCCCTCGGGCCCGACGACGAGCAGCAGGTCCCCGGAGTCCGGCAGGTCGACCGAGGCCAGCGGCTGGGTCGCCTCCTCGTGGAGCACCAGGGTCAGTGCGCTCCCCGCGACCCGGTCGAGCAGACCGGTGCGCCCGACAGGCTGGCCGAGCGCGGGCCGGCGCAGCCGTCGCGACTGCTTGGTCGCGCTCGCCAGCGCCTGGTCCCAGCGGCGCAACGACTTGGCGACGCGCTCCCCGCGCCACCGGACGACGCTGCGGTCGGCCTGCCACGGCACCACCTCGTCGACGTCTAGCTCGGTCGCGGCCTCGATCGCCTGCAGGTCGCGGTCGCCCTTGGCGAGCGCCTGGGCGAGCACCAGGCGCAGTGCCGGCTCGGGCTCGTCCAACCGCTCCACGACCTCGAGCTGCAGCTCGGACCGCTCCGCACCAAGCACCCGGCAGCGCGCGCCCCGACCCCGGCCGTCGGACAGCAGCACCGTCTCCCCTGCGGTGATGCGCTGCACGGTCGCGGCGTGCCGCCCCTCGGTGCCCTGCAGCCGCGGTCGGTCCGTCCCGAGCTCCTCAGGGTCGACGAGGAAGAGCGGGTCGCTCACGCCTCACCGGCCCCGCAGGGCGTCCCACAGGCTGTGCTTGCGACCGGCGCCACCGCCGGAGCTGCCCATGCGGCCGGTCGGGCTGGACTCACCGCGGCTCTCGGCGAGCTGCGCGAGCAGCTCGCGCTGCCGGTCGTCCAGCTTGGTGGGCACCTTGACGTCCAGGTGGACGACCAGCTCGCCCCGTCCCTGTCCGCGCAGGTGGGTGACGCCCTTGCCGTCCAGGGAGAGGGTGTGCCCCGGCTGCGTGCCTGGGCGCAGGTCCACCTCGACCGGCCCGTCCAGGGTCTCCACCGGCAGGGTCGCCCCCAGCGCGGCGGCCGTCATCGGCACCTCGAGGGTGCAGTGCAGGTCGTCGCCGCGCCGGGTGAAGACGTCGTGCGGCTCGACCGCGATCTCGACGTAGAGGTCGCCGGGCTCACCGCCGAAGGGACCCACCTCGCCCTCGCCGGCGAGCGCGATCCGGGTCCCGGAGTCGACGCCGCCGGGCACCTTGAGGGTGAGGTCGCGCCGGGTGCGGACCCGGCCCTCGCCGGAGCAGTCGAAGCAGGGGTGCTCGATGACGTCGCCGAAGCCGCGGCAGGCCTGGCACGGCCGCGAGGTCATCACCTGGCCGAGGAAGGAGCGCTGCACCTGCTGGACCTCACCACGTCCGCTGCAGACGTCGCAGCTGCGGGTGCCGGTGCCGGGCTGGGCGCCGGCGCCGCTGCACGTGCTGCACACCACCGCGGTGTCGATCTGCAGGGTCTGCTCGCCACCGAAGACGGCGGTCTGCAGGTCCACGTCCAACCGGATGAGCGCGTCGTGCCCGCGCTGGGTGCGCGAGCGCGGCCCGCGGGCGCCGGCCGCGGTGCCCCCGAAGAAGGCATCCATGATGTCGCTGAAGGTGAAGCCCTGCCCGAAGCCACCGGTCGCGCCGCCGTAGGGGTCCTGCCCCCGGTCGTAGGACGCGCGCTTGGCCTGGTCGCCCAGCACGTCGTAGGCCTGGCTCACCCGCTTGAACTCCGCCTCCGCCTCGGGGCCGGGGTTGACGTCGGGGTGCAGCTGGCGGGCCTTCTTGCGGTAGGCCTTCTTGATCTCCTCGGCGCTGGCCTCGCGGGCCACCCCGAGATCGGCGTAGTAGTCGTTCACGGCGTAGGACGTCCTTGCGGTCGTGGCGTGTGCGGTCTGGTCGGGTTCAACGATGGGCGAGGTCGGGGTATGCCGTGAGGTGGCTCACCCATCCAGGATGTCGGCGACGTAATGGGCGACGGCGCGGACGGTGGTCATCGCCTGCGGGTAGTCCATCCGCGTCGGTCCGACCACCCCGAGCCCGCCGGCGGTGCCGTAGGTGGTCGCGACGACGGAGGTCGTGCGCAACGGCTCGTAGGGGTTCTCGGCGCCGATGGAGACGGCGACGGTGCTGGCGTCGTCGAGGCTCGCCATGCTCCCCATGAGCTTGAGCAGGACGACGTGCTCCTCCAGCGCCTCGAGGACCTGCGAGAGAGACGTGGGGAAGTCGCTGCCGACGCGTGCCAGGTTGCCGGTGCCCGCCATGGCGATGCGCTCCTCGGTCTGCTCGTCGGCGGCGTCGGCCAGCGCGTCGAGGACGACCTCGGCGAGCGCGCGGTCGGCGGGGGCCACCCGGGTGCCGGTCGTGGCCGTGCCGGCGGCGACCGTGCTGAGCCGCTCGCCCACCGTGAGCTCGTTGACGACGGCCCGCAGCTGCGCGACCACCTCGGGCTCGAGGGTGAGGTCACGCGCGACGTCGACCACCCGCTGCTCCACCCGCCCGGTGTTGACGATGAGGACGATCATGAGGCGGGTGCCGCCCACCGGGACCAGCTCGACGTGCCGGACGGTGGAGCGGGACAGGCTGGGGTACTGCATCACCGCGACCTGCTGGGTGAGGCTGGAGAGCAGGCGCGTGGTGCGGGAGACGACGTCGTCGAGGTCGACGGCGCCGTCGAGGAAGCGGGCGATCGCGGTCCGCTCGGCCCGGGTCATCGGCTTGATCTGCTGCAGCCGGTCGACGAAGAGGCGGTATCCGGCATCGGTGGGCACCCGCCCCGCGCTGGTGTGCGGCGCGGTGATGAGTCCCTCCTCCTCCAGCACGGCCATGTCGTTGCGCACCGTGGCGGCCGAGACGCCCAGCTGGTGCCGCTCCAGCAGGGACTTGGAGCCGACCGGCTCCGAGGTCCGCACGTAGTCCTGCACGATCGCGCGCAGCACGTCCAGCCGTCGGTCGTCGCTCACCGGTCTGCCTCCTCCCTGGGCACTCATTGGCACTCGTCGGACAGGAGTGCCAGTCTACGGGAGCGGCGAGGGGAGGCATACCATGTCCGCCATGGACAGCGGAGTGCGCATCGAGACGGACAGCATGGGCGAGGTCGAGGTCGCCGCCGACCGCTACTGGGGGGCGCAGACGCAGCGCAGCATCCGCAACTTCCCCATCGGCCAGGACACCTTCGTCTGGGGGCGGCCGATCATCCGGGCGCTGGGGATCCTCAAGAAGGGCGCCGCCCAGGCCAACGCCGAGCTCGGGGAGCTCCCGCAGGACGTCGCCGATCTCGTCGTCCGGGCGGCCGACGAGGTCATCGCCGGCGACCTGGACGACCACTTCCCGCTCGTGGTCTTCCAGACAGGGTCCGGCACGCAGAGCAACATGAACAGCAACGAGGTCATCTCCAACCGCGCCATCGAGCTGGCCGGCGGCGAGATGGGCAGCAAGACCCCGGTGCACCCCAACGACCACGTCAACCGCGGGCAGAGCAGCAACGACACCTTCCCCACCGCCATGCACATCGCGGTGCTGCTGGAGCTGCGGGACCGGCTCGAGCCGGGGGTCACGACGCTGCGCGACACGCTGGCGGCCAAGGCGGAGCAGTATGCCGACGTCGTCAAGGTCGGCCGCACCCACCTGCAGGACGCCACTCCCATCACGCTCGGCCAGGAGATCGGCGGCTGGGTCGCCCAGCTGGACTACGCCCTGGGCGAGGTCCGGCACGCCGGGGAGGGGCTGCGCGAACTGGCGATCGGCGGCACGGCGGTCGGCACCGGGCTCAACGCCCACCCCGGCTTCGGCGCGCTCGCCGCGCGCAAGATGGGCGAGGAGGCGGGGATGGAGCTGCGCAGCGCGGACAACAAGTTCGCCGCGCTCTCCGCGCACGACGCGCTGGTGCAGACCTCGTCCTCGCTGCGGACCCTCGCGGGGGCCCTCATGAAGATGGCCAACGACGTGCGGTGGCTGGCCTCCGGGCCGCGCAACGGCATCGGCGAGCTGCTCATCCCGGAGAACGAGCCGGGCAGCTCGATCATGCCGGGCAAGGTGAACCCCACCCAGTCCGAGGCCATGACGATGGTCGCGACGCGAGTCTTCGGCAACGACGCGACCGTCGGCTTCGCCGGCAGCCAGGGCAACTTCCAGCTCAACGTCTTCAAGCCGGTCATGGTGCACGCGGTGCTCGAGAGCATCCGGCTCATCGCGGACGCCTGCCTCGCCTTCGACGCCGGCTGCGCCCAGGGCATCGAGCCGCACACCGAGCGGATCGAGGCCAACCTGGCCAGCAACCTCATGCAGGTCACGGCGCTCAACCCGCACATCGGCTACGACAAGGCGGCCGCGATCGCCAAGTCGGCCCACAAGTCCGGGCAGACGCTGCGCGAGGCGGCCCTGGAGAGCGGCCACCTCACCGCCGAGGAGTTCGACGCCTGGGTCGTGCCGCTGGACATGACCCGACCTCGGCAGGTCTGACTCGTCCGACGCCGCGACCGACCGCGTCGAGGGCGCGCCTCACCGACCTCATCAGTCACACGCGTTACGGTCGTCCGTTGTGAACGACCGCTATGGCACCGATGTCCTGTCGACCGACTGGCGTGCCCCCCGGCGTGGCCGCGCCCAGGAGGTGAGCGCCGATCCGGGCCTCGTCGTCGAGGACGTCGACACCGGATGGTGCGGCGCCGTCGTGGGGGTCGAGAAGGTCGGGGGTATGCAGGTGGTCCACCTGGAGGACCGGCGTGGGCGGCGCAAGGGCTTCCCGCTCGGACCAGGCTTCCTCCTCGACGGCAGCCCCGTGGTGCTTGTCGCGCCCGTCGACCAGCGGGCGAACGACCACCTGGCCGCCCGTCGTGAGACCGCGCGCCGCACCGCGAGCGGATCGGTGCGCGTCTCCGACCAGCCCGCCCGGGTCGCCACCGGTTCGCGTCTCTGGGTCGAGGGACGGCACGACGCCGAGCTGGTGGAGAAGGTCTGGGGTGACGACCTGCGGGTGGAGGGCGTGGTCGTCGAGATGCTGAACGGCGTCGACGACCTGGCGGCGGAGATCCGTGGCTTCGGTCCGACCCGGGACCAGCGGCTCGGCATACTCGTCGACCACCTCGTGCCCGGCACCAAGGAGACCCGCATCGTCCAGGAGGCGCAGCGGGTCAGCCCCTGGGTGCGGATCCTCGGTCACCCCTACGTCGACGTCTGGCAGTCGGTGAAGCCGGCCCGGCTCGGGCTGGAGGCCTGGCCGGTCATCGAGCGTGGTCGCTCGTGGAAGCACGGCATCCTCGCCGAGCTCGGCTGGCCGCATGCGTCGCAGGCGGACGTCGCCCAGGGGTGGAAGAAGATCCTGGGCACCGTGCGTTCCTACAGCGACCTGGAACCGACGCTGCTCGCCAGCGTCGAAGAGTTGATCGACTTCGTCACGGTTCCACCACCTCACGAGGAGTGAGCAGCATGACCCAGACACCACCTCCCCCGAGCAGCCAGCCCTGGCAGGACCCCCGGCAGGGCGACGGGAGGCAGAGCCAGCCGCAACCGGGGACACCGCCGGGGCCGCCACCGGGCCCGCAGAGCTACGGCGGATCGGACGGGTACGGCAGGGAAGCACGAGGCCCCGCCCTCGAGGGCGACGAGCGCACCATGATGCTGCTCGCCCACCTGTCGGCCCCGCTGTCGATGCTGCTCAGCGTCGGCTGGGTGCCCTTCCTCGGGCCGTTGCTCATCTGGCTGTTCTACAAGGACAAGTCGGCTGCGGTGCGGACCGCCTCTGCCGGCGCCTTCAACTTCAACCTCACGCTGGCGATCATCAGCGTCGGGCTGTGGATCAGCGTCTTCCTGACGCTCTTCATCGGGTTCGTCTGGGCGATCCCCGGCTGGATCGCCCTCTTGGTCATCCAGCTCTGGTGCCACATCAAGGGCGCGTTGCGCGCCGCGGACGGGCGGGTCTACGACTACCCGTTCCAGCTGCGCCTGCTGAGCTGAGACCCCACCAGCCACACCCCTCACCGCTGCTCGGCGTGTCCGCCGCGACACGCCGAGGGGCGAGAAATTCTCGGCCGCGACCTCTTGTGCGGGCAGGCGTCGAGGCGTAGACATGTCTGCACGCACTCCCCTCGGGGAGTGCGGGTCGCGAGACGGCCGAGGATTCGACCGCCCCTCGGGGCGGACCTCCCGGTGATGCGGGAGCAGAGCCTCTGGCCCCTTGCGCACCGCCAGCAGCATCACGGCTGGCCGTGGCCCGGTTCGCGAACTCATACTTCGCGAACCGGGCCACACCTCGTCCAGGGTGTTCAGGCCCTGCAGGCTCATACCCGGCAGGGTCTGCCCTCATTCTCGTGCTCGGAGGTGTCCGGTCCGGGGACCGACGGTGGCGTGTCGGTGAACTGCGTCGGACGGGAGAGCCCTATCTCGTGCGCGGCCGGAGCGGGGGCGGCCCCGGGGTCCAGGGCACGACGATCTCCTGCTCGACGGCGCGGGCGGCCAGGCCCCGGGCCCGGGTATGCCCGTCCGCCACCATCGCGTCCTCGATGGCCCTCGCCACCTTCTCCGGCTGGGGACTGCCCAGGAGCCACCACGCGTATCCGGAACCACGTCGGCCGTCCCGCGACGGGTTGCTCGCCGTATCCAGGCCGTTCACAGCCAGCGAGCGGTAGGCCAAGGGGCCGGTGCCGATCCGGTAGTGCGGGCTGACCTGCGGCATCCCCCGGTGCCGCGAGATCAGCTGCCCTCGGCGCAGCAGGCGCACGCGCCCCGGGTCGACGCTCGCCCAGGGGACGACATACCTCGCGCTGCGCGTGGGGCCGTAGCCCAGCACCAGACCGTGCTCGCACACCCGATGCCGTTCGAGGATCCCCGGCAGCGCCAGGGCTGAGCAGAGCAGCAGCATGAGGAACAGCACGAAGAACCGGAACCAGAGCGGGTCGTCCGGGACGGCCCACCACTGCCAGGCCACCACCCCGACCGTGATCAGGGTCATCACTGCCGACGAGATCGGTCCGGGCCAGCAGCGAAAGGTCTGCAGCACCCGACCCATGTCCGTCCCGCGCAGCGGGCCGGGGCACTCACTCACCGGCGCTGCCCAGGGAGGACGACGACGGGCTGCGCTGCGGCGTCGGGAGGAGGCGGTGGACCACGGTGTCGGCCAGCAGCCGCCCGCGCAGGGTCAGCACGACCCTCCCCCGCACCGCCGACCGACCGTCCACCAGCCCGTCGGCGACCAGCCCGGCCACCGCGGCACGACCCGACTGCTCGAGGGCGCCCAGCGGCAGCCCGTCGGCCAGCCGGACCCCCAGCAGGACGCGCTCGGCATACCGCTGCTCGTCGTCGAGGACCTCACGCTCGTGCACCGGGGCGAGGCCCTGCCCGATCCGGCCGGCGTAGGCGCGCGGATGCTTGACGTTCCACCAGCGGACCCCGCCGACGTGGCTGTGCGCACCGGGCCCGACCCCCCACCAGTCCGCGCCGTTCCAGTAGGCCACGTTGTGCCGGCACCGGTGCTCGGGCGAGCGCGCCCAGTTGGAGATCTCGTACCACCCGTAATCCGCGGCCGCGAGCAGCTCGTCGGCCAGCTCGTACTTGTCCGCCTCGTCGTCGTCCTCCGGCGCCGGGACCTCGCCGCGACGCACCTGTCCGTGCAGCCGGGTGCCCGGCTCCACGACCAGGGCGTAGGCCGAGACGTGGTCCGGCTCGAGGGCCACCGCCTCCTCCAGGCTCGTGCGCCAGTCCCCGAGCGACTCGCCCGGGGTGCCGTAGATGAGGTCGAGGCTGACCTGGAGCCCGGCCCCGCGGACGGCGGTGACCGCCCGCGCCACACCGGCCGGGTCGTGGGTTCGGTCGAGGGTCTGCAGCACGTGCGGGACGGCCGACTGCATCCCCAGGCTGACCCGGGTGTAGCCGTGCGCCGCGAGCTGCTCGGCGACCTGCGGGGTGATCGTGTCCGGGTTGGCCTCGGTGGTCACCTCGGCCTCGGGCGCCAACCCCCACCGGTCCCGGACCCCCGTGACCAGCGAGCCGAGCGCGGCCGGCGACAGCATGGTCGGCGTGCCGCCCCCGACGAAGACCGTCCGCACCGGCCCGGGACCGCCGGGAGCCAGCACCCGGGCGGCCACGTCGAGCTCGCCGTGCGCCGCCGCCAGGTAGCCCTCCGGCGCCGCACCGTCATCGAGCTCGGGAAGCGTGTAGGTGTTGAAGTCGCAGTAGCCGCAGCGGACCCGGCAGAACGGCACATGCAGGTAGACCGAGAAGGCGCGGCCGGGCATACCCTGCAGCGCGGACGGCGGCAGCGAGCCGTCCTCGGGCGCGGCCTCGCCCGGGGGGAAGGTGGAGGGCATACCGGCGATTCTCCCACCCGTGAGCTGTGTCGACGCCGATCCCGGGTCGTCCACCTGCGCGTCACCGGCGCGCGCTAGGGTCAGAGGGTGCAGCAGCGCCTCCGCGAGTACATCGACACCCTGCGGGTGCAGGGGTACACCGTCCGGGACGACCAGGGGTCGGACCCGGACCTCATCACGCCCGACGGCAGTGCGGTCGACACCTGGCGCGAGGACTACCCCTACAGCGAGCGGATGACCCGGGACTACTACGAGGTCGAGAAGTGGCTGCTGCAGGTGGAGCTGCTGAAGTTCCAGTACTGGGCCAAGGACCACGGCAGCCGGCACGTCCTGATCTTCGAGGGACGCGACGCCGCCGGGAAGGGCGGCTCGATCAAGCGCTTCACCGAGCACCTCAACCCGCGCGGCGCCCGGGTGGTCGCGCTCAACAAGCCGACCGAGGTCGAAGCCGGGCAGTGGTACTTCCAGCGCTACATCCAGCACCTGCCGACCGCCGGTGAGATGGTGCTCTTCGACCGGTCCTGGTACAACCGCGCCGGGGTCGAGCGGGTCATGGGCTTCTGCTCGAGCGCGGAGTACGACCGGTTCATGATCCAGGCTCCGCTCTTCGAGCAGATGCTCGTCGAGGCCGGGGTGTCGATCACGAAGTTCTGGTTCTCGGTCACCCAGACCGAGCAGCGCACCCGCTTCGCGATCCGGCAGCTGGACCCGGTGCGGCAGTGGAAGCTGTCGCCCATGGACCTGGAGAGCCTGGACCGGTGGGAGGCCTACACCGAGGCCAAGGAGGAGATGTTCCGGCGCACGGACACCGACTGGGCGCCGTGGGTAACGATCAAGAGCAACGACAAGAAACGCGCCCGCATCAACGCCATGCGCCACTTCCTGTCCCAGTTCGAATACGAGGGCAAGGACCACGACGTCGTCCTCCGGCCCGACCCTCGGTTGGTCAAGCGGGCCCGGGACAGCGCCGGCGACTGATCATCAGCTGAGCTGACGGTGGGACCGTCATAGGGTGAGTGCCGTCCGCCCGGTGGCGCTCTCCGGAGGTGCAGACCGGGCCGGCCGGGCGCAGGAGGGGGTGACGAAGCCGTCCTTGCTGCCGAAGGTCGTGATCTGCCGGTCGGCGTCCTCGAACGCCTCGCGGCACCCGATGTCGGCCTGGCCTCCACCCACGCCCGATCGGTGACGTGCGCCCGGGAACACACCCCTGGCCCCCCCGTCGCGGCGACCCGGGGTGGGCGATGCGCCGACCGACCGACGGGCGCCTCAGCCGCGCCGGTACGCCAGGTCGGTGATGTGCCGGCCGGCCTCGATGCCGCGGCGCTCGAAGCGGGTCAGGGGGCGCAGCGGGGCGCGCTCGGTGGACTCCAGCTCCCAGGCGGTATGCCGGTCCAGCACCGTGCGCATCGCGTCGGCGTAGTCGGCCCAGTCGGTCGCGAGCCGCCACAGGCTGCCGGGGCGCACGAGGTCGGCCACGGTCGAGGCGAACTCCGCGGAGACGAGCCGGCGCTTGTGGTGGCGCGTCTTGGGCCACGGGTCGGGGAAGAAGGTCCACACCTCGTGGGCGCAGCCCGGCGGCAGGATCGTCTGCAGCGCCAGCGCGGCGTCGGCCTCGACGAAGCGGACGTTGGTGAGCGGCTCCCCCTTGCCCATCTTGGCCATCGCGTGGCCGATCCCGGGCCGCCATACCTCCAGGGCCAGGAAGTCCCAGCCCGGCTGCTCGGTCGCGGCGTGCACCAGGGCGTCGCCCGAACCGGACCCGATCTCGATCACCAGCGGCGCCGTCCGCCCGAAGACTTCCTCCGGGTCCATCCGGTGTGCCGGGTCCACCCCGGTCGAGCCGTCCGCGCCGTGCGGGCGGGGGACGTCGAGGACGAGGGCGTCGGCATACCGGTCCCAGGCGGCCTGGTGGGAGTCCTTGAGCATCCGGCCACCGCGCCGGGTGAAGGACCGGGTGCGTGCCAACGGGCGCGGCCCCACGGCCGGGTGGCCGTGCGCCTGGTGACCCGTCGGGGCCTCGGGGCGGACGGACGGGGTGTCCGGTCGGGTCACTTCTTGCTCTTCGCGGGCTCGGCGCCGCTGCCGTCCTGGGAGAGCGCGGCGATGAAGGCCTCCTGCGGCACCTCGACGGAGCCGACCATCTTCATCCGCTTCTTGCCCTCCTTCTGCTTCTCCAACAGCTTGCGCTTGCGGCTGATGTCACCGCCGTAGCACTTGGCCAGGACGTCCTTGCGGATGGCGCGGATGGTCTCGCGGGCGATGACGCGCGAGCCGATCGCCGCCTGCACCGGCACCTCGAACTGCTGCCGAGGGATGAGCTCCTTGAGCTTGCCGGCCATCTGCACGCCGTAGGCGTAGGCCTTGTCCCGGTGCACGATGGCGCTGAAGGCGTCGACGGTGTCGCCCTGCAGCAGGATGTCCACCTTGACCAGGTCCGCCTCCTGGTCGCCGGAGGGCTCGTAGTCGAGCGAGGCATACCCCCGGGTCCTGGACTTCAGCGCGTCGAAGAAGTCGAAGACGATCTCCGCCAGCGGCAGGGTGTAGCGCAGCTCGACCCGCTCCGGCGAGAGGTAGTCCATCCCGAGCAAGGTGCCGCGGCGCGCCTGGCACAGCTCCATGATCGCCCCGATGAACTCGCTCGGGGCGAGCACGGTCCCGCGGACCACCGGCTCGGTGATGGAGGCGATCTTGCCGGCCGGGAACTCGCTGGGGTTGGTCACCTCGAGCTCGGTGCCGTCGTCGAGCCGCACGTCGTAGGAGACGTTGGGCAGGGTCGAGATGAGGTCGAGGTTGAACTCCCGCTCCAACCGCTCCCGGACGATCTCGAGGTGCAGCATCCCGAGGAAGCCGACGCGGAAGCCGAAGCCCAGGGCCCCGGAGGTCTCCGGCTCGTAGACCAGCGCCGCGTCGTTGAGCTTCAGCTTGTCCAGCGCGTCGCGCAGGATCGGGTAGTCCGAGCCGTCGATCGGGTAGAGCCCCGAGAAGACCATCGGCTTGGGGTCCTTGTAGCCGCCGAGCGGCTGGTCGGCCTGCCGCCGCTCCCCCGTCACCGTGTCGCCGACCTTGGACTGGCGCACGTCCTTGACCCCGGTGATGAGGTAGCCCACCTCACCCACGCCCAGGCCCTTCGTCGGCGCCGGCTCGGGGCTGATCGCCCCGATCTCCAGCAGCTCGTGGGTCGCCTTGGTCGACATCATCGCGATCCGCTCGCGCGGGGACAGGCTGCCGTCCACGACCCGCACGTAGGTGACGACGCCGCGGTAGGTGTCGTAGACCGAGTCGAAGATCATGGCACGCGCCGGGGCGTCCGCCTCACCCACCGGCGGCGGGATCTCGGCGACGATGCGGTCCAGCAGCTCCGGGACGCCCTCGCCGGTCTTGCCGGACACCTTGAGCACGTCCTGCGGGTCGCAGCCGATGAGGCCCGCGATCTCCTCGGCATACTTCTCCGGCTGGGCCGAGGGCAGGTCGATCTTGTTGAGCACCGGGATGATCGCGAGGTCGTTCTCCATCGCGAGGTAGAGGTTCGCCAGCGTCTGTGCCTCGATCCCCTGCGCCGCGTCGACGAGCAGCACCGCCCCCTCGCAGGCCGCGAGGCTGCGGCTCACCTCGTAGGTGAAGTCGACGTGACCCGGGGTGTCGATCATGTTCAGGACATACGTCCGCTCACGGCTCGGAGCTCCCTGCGGTCGCTCGCTCCCGCTGCTCCGTGGACCAGGCTCCTGCGTCGCGGTCCACGGCATCCGCACGGCCTGGCTCTTGATGGTGATGCCACGCTCGCGCTCGATGTCCATGCGGTCGAGGTACTGCGCCCGCATCTGCCGTTGGTCCACCACACCGGTGACCTGCAGCATCCGGTCGGCCAGGGTCGACTTGCCGTGGTCGATGTGCGCAATGATGCAGAAGTTGCGGATCACCTCCGGCGGGGTGGCCGCCGGCTGCGGGACGGTCTCGGGGCGGGCGAGCGGAGACAGGGCGGGCACCTCACAGGTATGCGGTCGCACGGACAGGGCGTGGCCTCCAGTCTCCCACGAGACCCGGTCGGGTCCGGTCACGCACGGGAACGACGCGCAGCCGGGCCGCCCCCACGGAAGAACGGGGACGACCCGGCTGCGCGCCGGGTGAGGGCACCGCCGCAGGAGGTCTCGGGCCCGCGGCGGTGCCGGCCTGGGGGTGGTCAGCCCTGCGGCATCAGCACACCGTCGATGAGGTAGACGGTGGCGTTGGCGGTCTGGACGCCACCGCAGATGACGGAGGCGTCGTTGACCATGAGCTCGTCACCGGAGCCGGTCACCTCCAGGGTCTCGCCCTGCGCGGTGGTCTGCTCGCCGACGATCTCGTCCGGGGTCATCTGGCCCGGGACGACGTGGTAGGTGAGGATCGACTCCAGCAGGTCGTCGTCCTCGGCGAGGGTGCTCATCGTCTCGTCGTCGATGGCCTCGAAGGCCTCGTCGACGGGCGCGAACACCGTGAACTCGTCACCGTTGAGGGTGTCGACCAGGTTGACGTCCGGGTTGACCTCGCCGGAGACGGCAGCGGTCAGCTGGGTCAGCAGCGGGTTGTTGGAGGCGGCCACGGCGACCGGGTCCTGGGCCATGCCCTCGACCGAGCCGGCGCCGTCCGGCACCTGCGCGGCGTAGTCCTCGCAGCCGGGACCGACCAGGCCCGCGGCCGGGTCCATGGCCATGTCGTCCTCGGTGGCCATCTCGTCGTCGGCCATGTCCTCCTCGGACTCCATGTCCTCAGAGCTCTCCTCCTCCGAGCCCATGTCCTCGCTGGCACTCTCGGCGGCGCTGCCGGCCTCGTCGGACATGTCCTCGCCCCCGCCACAGGCGGACAGGGCGAGCATCGAGGCCATGGAGACGGCAAGAATTCCCTTGGAGATACGCATCGTGCATTCCTTTCTGATGGGTCGGTGGTCAGCTGACGGTGACCGTCGTGCTGTGCCACCCGGTCGACCCGTCAGGAGCGATGGGCTCCCGCCGGGAGGTCTGTACCTTTCCCGCGTGATCGGTCACGCGGACCTCGAGCCGGCGGTTCCCCGGCTCGGCCGGCCACACCCAGCGCCAGGCGCGCCAGGTCTGGTCGGAGTCCTCGACGCCCAGCTCGGCGTCGTGCCACTCCCCCTCGTCGACGCGGACCTCGACCCGCTCGACGCCGACGGTCTGCGCCCAGGCGACGCCCGCGACGGTCACGTCCCCCGCGTCCAGCTGGGCGAAGGGGCCGGGCACGTCGATCCGGGAGGAGAGCTTGATCGGGGCCTTCGCGGCATACCCGCGGTCGGTCCAGTAGGCGGTGAAGTCCTCGAACCGGGTCACCTCCAGCTCGGTCAGCCACTTGGTGGCGGAGACGTAGCCGTAGAGACCGGGCGTGACCATCCGCACCGGGTAGCCGTGCTCGGCCGGCAGCGGACCGCCGTTCATCCCGAGCGCGACGAGGGCGCCGCGGTCGTCGGTCAGCACGCCGAGCGGGGTGCCGGCGGTGAAGCCGTCGGTGCTCACCGAGCGGACCGCGTCGGCGCCGTCCTGCACGCCAGCCTCGGCGAGCAGCTCACGCGTGGGTATGCCGATCCAGGTCGCCGTGCCCAGCAGGTCACCACCGACCGGGTTGCTCACGCAGGTCATGGTGATGCGGCGCTCGACGAGGTCGCGCTCCAGCAGGTCAGCGACGGTGAGCTCGAGCGGGCGGTCGACCATCCCGGTGATGCGCAGGACGTGGTCCCGTGCCTCCACCTGGGGCACCTGCAGCGCCGTGTCGACACGGTAGAACTTCTCGGTGGGCGTGATGTGCGGCGTGAGGCCGTCCACGTCGAAGCTCACCCCGGAGGGCACCGGGTCCGCCGGCGTGACCGGCTGGGGCAGGTCGAGCGACTGCGGAGCGGTGGAGCCGCCGCCGACCGTCCGGGCTGCGGCACCGACGGCGCCGACGGCGGCCACTCCCGAGGCCGCGGCCAGCACGCTGCGCCGGCGTGGACCGTCCTCGCGTGCCGGGGCATCGAGCGAGGAGAGCATCCACGCCAGTCCCCCCAGGCCGACCGCCAGCATCACGGCGACGCACGCGAGGATCTCCAGCGACCCGGCCCCCTGCGCCGGGTCGAGGAGCATCGCGGCGGCGGCGAGCGCGATGAGGACGGCCAGCCCGGTGAGCGCCGCCGCGCGGCGGCGCACCCCGACCATGCCGAGGACGGCGAGCGCGACCGCGAGGACGACGAGCACCCCGGAGAGCAGCACGAGCTTGTCCGCGCTGCCGAAGGTCTCGATGGCCCATTCCTTGACCGGGCGGGGCGTCAGGTCCACCACCCGGTTGCCGACGGCCACGACCGGTCCGGTGACGCCCAGGACCGCCGCCAGCCCCGTGCCGGCGAGCACGCCGGAGGCCCCGGCGAGCAGGCCGGAGCCGGCTCCGGCCGCGCGGGCCGTCCGGCGGGTGGGTGTCGTCGTCATGCCCAGGGTTCGGCCCCGGGCACTCCTCCGGATGTGTGACCTAGCTCACACCGGGCTGGCTGAGCTGCACGAAGGCCCGCAGCCGCCCCTCCGCGTGGTCACGGATCTCGGTCCAGCCCAGCGCCTCGTAGAACGCGCGCTGCCGCGGCTCGTCCTCAGTCAGGAGCACCTTCTGTCGGCACCCCTCGAAGGGCTCCAGCGCCGCGACCACGAGCGCCCGGCCCACGCCCTCGCGCTGTAGCTCGGGGCGCACGAGCACGTCCTGCAGGTAGGCGATGCTGGCCCCGTCGGAGATCACCCGGGCCAGGCCCAGGAGCTCCCCGCCGTAGCGGGCGGTGACGACCCGGGTGGACCCGGCCACGGCCGCCTCCAGGGCGTCGGGGTCGGTCGTGTAGGCGGACCAGCCGACGGCGTCGTAGAGGCCCAGCAGCTCCTCTCGCGCCGGTCGGTCGTCAGCGGTGATGACGATCTCGTGTCCGGTCACGGCACCGAGACTAGGTGAGCACGCGCGGGCCTGCCACAGGGCGCGGCACCACCGGTCAGGGCGTAGATATCTCCACGTCGAGACGATACTGTGTCTTCCGACCAGTGGATATCTGTTTCCCCTAGACGGAATGCCGAGGAGTCTCATGGCCAGCACCGACGCCCCCATCACCCTGGATCTGCCCGAGGGGGTGCTGGTCACCGGCGAGCTGCGTCCGGGCTACGACGAGATCCTCCCGGCCCGGCCCTCGAGCTCGTCGCGCAGCTGCACCGCTCGCTGGAGACGCGACGGCAGGAGTGCCTGGCCGCCCGCGCCGACGTGGTGCGCAGGGTCGCCGACGGCGAGGACCTCGACTTCCTGCCCGAGACCGCGCAGGTCCGCGCCGACGACACCTGGCGGGTCGCCGACCCGGCGCCGGGCCTGGTCGACCGCCGCGTCGAGATGACCGGCCCCACCGACCGCAAGATGACGATCAACGCGATGAACTCCGGGGCCCGGGTGTGGCTGGCCGACCAGGAGGACGCCAACACCCCGCTGTGGGAGAACGTCGTCGAGGGTCAGATCAACCTCCGTGACGCGATCAGCGGCACGATCTCCTTCACC
This sequence comes from Serinicoccus marinus DSM 15273, assembly GCF_008386315.1. Taxonomy (NCBI): domain Bacteria; kingdom Bacillati; phylum Actinomycetota; class Actinomycetes; order Micrococcales; family Ornithinimicrobiaceae; genus Serinicoccus; species Serinicoccus marinus. The sequence continues at coordinate 2,013,806 of NZ_CP043808.1, forward strand.
TCCCCCGAGGGCAAGGAGTATGCCCTCACCACCACCGACCAGCAGCAGCTCCCCACCATCGTCATGCGCCCGCGCGGGTGGCACCTGGACGAGAAGCACATCACGGTCGACGGGCAGCGGGTCGCGGGAGGCCTGGTGGACGTCGCACTCTACCTGTGCGCCAGCGCCCAGCTGCAGCTGGACGCCGGCAAGGGTCCCTACTTCTACCTGCCCAAGATGGAGCACCACCTCGAGGCCCGCCTCTGGAACGACGCCTTCGTCCTCGCCCAGGACGCGCTCGGCATACCGCAGGGCACGATCCGCGCCACCTGCCTCATCGAGACCTACCCCGCGGCCTTCCAGATGGAGGAGATCCTCTACGAGCTGCGCGAGCACTCGGCCGGGCTCAACGCGGGGCGCTGGGACTACCTCTTCAGCGTCATCAAGACCTATCGCACCCGGGGAGCCGACTTCGTCCTGCCCGACCGGGCCGCCGTCACCATGACCGCCCCGTTCATGCGGGCCTACACCGAGCTGCTGGTGCGGACCTGCCACCGACGCGGCGCGCACGCCATCGGTGGCATGTCGGCCTTCGTCCCGGCCAAGGACGAGGAGGTCAACGCCGCGGCCTACGAGAAGGTCCGGACCGACAAGGAGCGAGAGGCGCGTGACGGCTTCGACGGGTCGTGGGTCGCCCACCCGGCGATGGTGCCCACCTGCCGGGAGGTCTTCGACGCCGTGCTCGGCGACCGGCCGAACCAGCTCGACCGCACCCGTGAGGACGTCCAGGTCCGCGCCGCCGACCTGCTGGACGTCGCCTCCACCCCCGGCGAGGTCACCGAGCAGGGGCTGAAGGCCAACATCGAGGTGGCCATCGCCTACCTCTCGGTCTGGCTCACCGGCCGCGGCGCCGTGGCCATCCACAACCTCATGGAGGACGCCGCCACGGCGGAGATCAGCCGCAGCCAGGTGTGGCAGTGGCTGCACCAGGGCATCACCCTGGACGACACCGGGGAGAAGGTCACCCCCGAGCTCGTCCGAAAGCTCACCGACCAGGTCCTGGAGGAGCTGCCCGGTGGCGCGGACGAGCACCGCGCGGCGACCGAGCTCTTCCTGCAGGTGGCCGTCGCCGAGGAGTTCGCCGACTTCCTCACCGTGCCGGCCTACGAGACCATGCCCTGAGTCCGTCCGCGCTGGCGGCTAGGGTGACAGGACGAGCCCGGACGGGGCCGTCGAGGAGAGTGACGATGACGCAGCACGAGCGGACCATGGACGATCTCCTCACGGACCTGCGCGGATCGCTGCCGGCGCACACGCTGGTCACCGACCCCTCGCAGCGGGACACGTATGCCTGCGACGGGCTCGCGGCATACCGCGTCCGGCCCGGGCTGGTCGTCCTCGTCGAGGACGCGGAGCAGGTCGCGACCACGGTCAGGGCGTGCGCGCGCCACGGCGTGCCCTTCGTCGCCCGTGGCTCGGGGACGGGGCTGTCCGGCGGCGCCCTGCCGCACGCCGACGGGGTGCTCGTCGTCACCAGCCGGCTCCGCACGCTGCACGACGTCCGGCCGCAGGACCAGCGCGCCGTGGCCGACCCCGGGGTCATCAACCTCCAGGTCAGCCACGCGGCGAACCCGCACGGGTACTACTTCGCCCCGGACCCGAGCAGCCAGCAGATCTGTTCGATCGGGGGCAACGTGGCGGAGAACTCCGGCGGCGCGCACTGCCTGAAGTACGGCTTCACCGCCGGGCACGTGCTCTCCCTGGACGTGGTCACGCCCGAGGGTGACCACGTCACCCTCGGCACCGAGGCACCGGACGCCCCAGGCTACGACCTGCTCGGCGCCTTCGTCGGGAGCGAGGGCACCCTCGGGATCGCCACCCGCGCCACGCTGCGGCTGACCCGGCTGCCGCACGACGTGCGGACCTGCCTGGCCGGTTTCGCCAGCACCGACGAGGCCGGCGCGGCGACCAGCGCGATCATCGCCGCGGGCATCGTCCCGGCGGCGATCGAGATCATGGACGCCCTCGCGATCGAGGCCGCCGAGGAGGCGGTGTCGTGCGGCTACCCGGAGGGCGCCGGCGCGGTGCTGGTGGTCGAGCTGGACGGCCCGGAGGTGGAGGTGGCGCACGAGCTGGAGCAGGTGCGGCGGCTCTGCGACGGGCAGGGTTGCTTCGAGTTCCGCGCCGCGACCGACGCCGCGGAGCGCGCCGAGATCTGGAAGGGCCGCAAGTCGGCCTTCGCGGCGGTGGGGCGGATCTCTCCCGACTACATCGTCCAGGACGGGGTGGTGCCGCGGACCTCGCTGCCGGAGGTGCTGCGCGAGATGGGGCGGATCTCCCGCGAGCGCGGCGTGCGGGTCGCCAACGTCTTCCACGCCGGCGACGGCAACCTGCACCCGCTGGTGCTCTTCGACGCGGCGCAGAGCGGCGCGACCGAGCGGGCCGAGGAGGTCTCCGGGATGATCCTGGACCTCTGCATCGAGCACGGCGGGTCGATCACCGGGGAGCACGGCGTGGGAGCCGACAAGGCGCGCTACATGCCCCGCATGTTCGGCGACCAGGACCTGGAGACGATGCAGCTCGTGCGCTGCGCCTTCGACCCGCAGCACCTGGCCAACCCCGGCAAGATCTACCCCACCCCCCGCATGTGCGGCGAGCGCCCGCGGGTCGTCCACGCCGCCGACGAGCCGGTGGTGGACGGCGCCGAGGTCTTCTGATGTCGGTGGTGGAGCGCCTCTCGGGGGCCTGTGCGGTGCGCCCGGCGGGCGAGGCCGACACGGTCGACGGGGTGCCGGCGCAGGCCGTGGCGCGACCGTCCTGCGCGGAGCAGACCTCGGCCTTGCTCGCGGCCTGCCACGCCGAGGGTCTTGCGGTCGTCGTCCGGGGCCACGGCAGCAAGCTCACCTGGGGGCGGGCGCCGAAGCGGGTGGACGTGATCCTCGAGACCGGCGCTATGGACGAGCTGGTCGAGCACTCCCGCGGCGACCTGGTCGCGACGGCGGGGGCCGGTATGCCGCTGGCCCGGCTCGGCGACCTGCTCGCCGAGGGCGGGCACCAGCTCGTCGTCGACGACCTCGCCGCGGGGCGCGGTGCCGACGGCGCGGGCTCGACCCTGGGGGGCGCGGTGGCCACCGGGCTGTCGGGGCCGCGGCGCCTGTGGGCCGGGCCGTTGCGCGACCTCGTCATCGGGGTGCGGCTGGTGCTCGCCGACGGCACGATCGCCCGCAGCGGCGGCAAGGTCGTCAAGAACGTCGCGGGCTACGACCTGGCCAAGCTGCTGACCGGTTCCTACGGCACGCTCGCCGTCGTCACCGAGGTCACCGTGCGGCTGCACCCCCTCCCCCAGGAAGAGGCCACGGTGCTCGCCCGGGTCCCCCATGACCGCCTCGGCCCGGCCCTGGCCCTCCTCGTCGCCTCCCAGCTCGCGCCCCGCACGCTGGAGGTCTCGGCACGGCCCGGGGCCGACCCGCTGCTGAGCATCGGGCTCGGCGGCTCGGTCGAGGGCACCCGGGAGCGGGCGCAGACGCTGGCGGCCGAGCTGGGGTCGCCCGACCTCGCCGGCCCGTCGGTGGCGGTGGTCGGCCCGGAGGGCCCCCCGGAGAAGACGGCCCAGCTCCTCGCCGACGAGACCGGAACGCACGGGACCGCCACCGACGAGACCGACGCCGACCAGTCGGCCCGTCCGACCCTGGTGCGCGCCACGAGCCGGCTCAGCGGCATACCCGAGCTGGTGCGGGAGGCCACGGACCGGGGGTTCGCGGTGACCGGATCGGCCGGGGTGGGGGTGCTGCACGCCCGGCTCCCCGAGGGCACCGCCCCGGACGCGGTCCGTCGCGCCGTCGAGGAGGTCCGTGCGCTCACCCTGCGGCTGGGTGGCTCCACCGTGGTCCTGGACGCACCGCCGGCGGTCAAGGCAGGGCTCGACGCCGAGGCCACGTGGGGTCCCGTGCCGGGTCTGGATCTCATGCGCCGGGTCAAGGCCGAGTTCGACCCCGTGCGCCTGCTGGCGCCGGGCCGTTTCGTGGGAGGACTGTGATGAGCACCGGAGGCCACACCCACCTCGGTATGCCCCGGGTCCGGGGGATCGAGTCCGCCGTGCTGGCGCAGCCCGCCTTCGACGCGCTGCGGCCGCCCGACCCGGACCTGCTCGACGACTGCGTGCACTGCGGCTTCTGCCTCACCACCTGCCCCACCTACCAGCTCTGGGGCGAGGAGATGGACAGCCCGCGCGGTCGCATCGACCAGATCAGGGCCGCGGCGCAGGGCGCGCCCCTCACCGCCGCGACGGTCGGCCACCTGGATGCCTGCCTCGGCTGCATGGCCTGCGTGACCAGCTGCCCGTCGGGCGTGCAGTACGACCGCATCCTGGAGTCGACCCGCGCCCAGGTGGAGCGCCGCGTCACCCGCCCGCGACGGGACCGCGCGCTGCGGCGGCTGATCTTCTCGCTGTTCCCCTACCCCACCCGCCTGCGGGCGCTGCGCGGCCCGCTGCGCGCCGCCCAGCGCTCCGGTGCGCTCGGCCTGGTGCGACGCAGCGGCCTGGTCGGGCGCGTCAGCCCCGAGCTCGACGTCATGCAGTCGCTCGCCCCGCCGCTGGGCCCGCGCGTCACGGTGCCGGAACGCACCCCTGCCGTCGGGACCCGCCGGGCCGTGGTCGGGATGCTCACCGGGTGCGTCCAGCGGGAGTTCTTCGGCGACGTCAACGCCGCGACCGCCCGCGTGCTCGCGGCCGAGGGCTGCGAGGTGGTCGCGCCCGCGCGCCAGGGCTGCTGCGGCGCCCTCTCGGTGCATACCGGCCGCGAGGAGGAGGGCATCGGCTTCGCCCGCCGGCTCATCGACACCTTCGAGGAGGCCGGCGTCGAGACCGTGGTGGTCAACTCCGCGGGATGCGGGTCGACGATGAAGGACTACGTCCACCTGCTCGCCGACGACCCGGCGTATGCCGAGCGTGCCCACGCGTTCAGCGACCGGGTGCGCGACCTCGCCGAGTTCCTGCACGAGCTGGGACCGGTCGCGCAGCGCCACCCGCTCCGCACCGGCGGGCTGGGTGGGCCCGAGCTGACGGTCGCCTATCACGACGCCTGCCACCTGCGGCACGCCCAGGGCGTGGTGAGCGCGCCGCGCGAGCTGATCCGGGGCATACCCGGGGTGGAGCTGGTGGAGATCCCGGACGGCGAGATCTGCTGCGGGTCGGCGGGGGTCTACAACATCCTCAACCCCGAGCCGGCGACCGAGCTCGGCGACCGCAAGGCGGCCTCCATCCTGCGCACCGGCGCCGAGCTCTTGGTCACCGCCAACCCGGGGTGCCTCATGCAGATCACCCAGGCGCTGGAGCGGGCCGGGCGGCCCCTGCCCTTCGTCCACACGGCCTCGCTCCTGGACGCCTCGATCCGTGGGGTGCCGGTGCGCTGACGCCCCGTCGCCTCACGCGCCCACGGGGGTGCGCGCGTCGCGGCGGCGCGCCCACACGACGAGCCCCACGAGCAGGGCGAGCAGCGCCACGAGCTGGAGCAGCCCGAGGTTGAGCCCGACGCCATAGATCCACAGGTAGCTGAGGGCGCCGCCGGCGAGGCAGTAGTAGGCCGTGACCAGGGCGGTCTTGCGGATGAGGTCGCCCTCGCGGCCCAGCAGCCCGACCGTCGCGGAGGCGGCGACGATGTTGTGGATCGCCACCGGGTTTCCACCGGCACCACCGATTGCCTGGGCGGCGACCACGCTCTCCGGCGCCACCCCGATCTCCTCACCGGTCGCGAACTGGAACAGCGAGAAGGTCAGGTTGCTCACCGTGTTGGAGCCGGCCACGAAGGCGCCCAGCGCACCGATCCACGGCGCGACGAGCGGCCAGTTGGAGCCCGCCACCGCCGCGGCGCCCTCGGCCAGGGTGACCGGCATGGAAGCCAGGCCGGACTCGGTGAACTCGGGACCGGAGCGGATGAGCAGCCGCACGAGGGGCACCGCGAAGAGCAGCGCGACCCCGGTGCCGAGAATCTGCCGACCGGCGACGGACCACGTCTGCCTGATCTGTCGGGCGCTCATGCGGTGCAGGGCGTAGGTGAGCAGACAGGTCAGGATGAAGACGGTCCCCGGGCTGTAGAGCCACTGCCAGGTCGTCGAGATCCCGGTGCCGAGCAGGTCCTCGAAGGGGAGGGTCACCGCGGGGTTCTCCGAGCGCAGCGCCGCGGTGAGCGGCTCCACCAGCCGCGTCGCCAGCAGCAGCAACGCGATGAGGACGTAGGGCAACCACGCCGTCACCAGGCCCATCCGACGGGTGTCCAGGTCACCGAGATGGTCGGTGTCCAACGTGCCCATCCAGCGCTCCTGCCAGCCGGACCGCGGCCCGAAGTCGAAGGTGTGCTCCCGGTCGGGCATGAGGAAGCCGCGCGAGGAGGTGAACATCACCAGCGCGAGCCCGGCCAGCCCGCCCAGGAGCGAGGGGAACTCGGGGCCGAAGAACCGGGCGACGAGCACCGAGGGCACGGTCATCGCGACCGAGGCGTAGAGGGCGAAGGGCCACACCTTCAGCCCCTCGGCGAAGCTGCGTCGCTCGCCGAAGAACCCGGTGAGGAAGACCGCGATGAGCAGCGGCACGAGCAGTCCGACGACCGCATGGATCGCCGCCACCTGGAAGCCGATCTCGGCGATGAGCCCGTCGTAGTCCAGACCCAGCTCGCCGGCGCGCTGCTCCACCCCGGCACCGCCCTGCAGGCCGGTGCCCACCCCCACGATGATCGGCGTACCGACGGCCCCGAAGGAGACGGGGGTGGACTGGATGATCAGACCCACCATGACCGCCGCCATCGCGGGGAAGCCCAGCGCCAGGAGCAGCGGGGCGACGACCGCGGCGGGCGTGCCGAAGCCCGAGGCGCCCTCGAGGAAGGACCCGAAGAGCCAGCCGATGATGATGGCCTGCACCCGGCGGTCCGGGGAGATCGCGGTGAACCCGGAGCGGATGGTGGCCATCGCCCCGCTGGCGATGACGGTCGCCAGGAGCAGCAGGGCGCCGAAGACGATGTAGAGCAGCGTGACCGCGATGATGAAGCCCTCGAGCGTCGCCGCGACGACGGCGGTGGGGCGCATCTGCCAGACCACGAGCGCGATGACGACGGTCACGGCATACCCCACCGGCATGGCCAGCTTCGCCGGCCACCGAAACCCGGCGAGGAGGACCCCCACGACGACGATCGGCGAGATCGCCAGCAGGCTCAGCACAGCCAGGTTGTCCACGTCGACACCTCTCCTCGCAGGGCGACGCCCCCTCCTCGGCGCGCCGTCACCTGGGCGCACTGTAGCCCATGACCGACCCGTCGCGCTGGCGACGGGCCCGAGGCCGTCCGGATGCGCCGGTAGGGTCCACACCATGGAGGACCGACCACGCCTCGGGTATGCCCCGGTGGCGGACGACCGGGCCGATCCAGGCGAGGTGGTCTGGGCCTGGGTGCCCTACGAGGAGGACGCCTCCCAGGGCAAGGACCGGCCGGTGCTGGTCATCGGGCGCGAGGGGCCGCGGCTGCTCGCGCTGCCGCTCACCGGCCAGGACCACGACCGGGACGCCGCTCAGGAGGCTGCGGCGGGCCGGTACTGGACCGACATCGGCTCGGGCGACTGGGACCACCGACGTCGGCCCAGCGAGGCGCGGGTCGACCGGCTGCTGCGGCTCGAACGCGACGCGGTGCGACGCACCGGGGCGCAGCTGGACGAGGACGTCTTCGACCGGGTCCTGGCCGAGGTCCGCAGGCATCTCCCCGACCTGTGAGGGCTGCGGTCACCCGTCGGCCGACCGTCGCCGACGGTCGATGCGACCGACGCGGTGCGCCACCCACCCGGCGCCGAGCAGGCATACCGTGCCCGCCGTGACGCAGGCCACCGCCAGCGGGGCGAGAAGGGTCAGGCCGGAGAGCGAGGAGGGTGAAGCCGATCAGGCCCTGGCTCAGCGGCAGGAGCAGCACCCCGGCACCGATGAGCAGCACACACCGTGACCGCGACGACGCTCCTGCCGTAGCGGTCCATCACCCAGCCGGCGGGGTAGAAGAGCAGGATCTCCGAGAAGGCCGCCAGCCCGAAGACGAGGGAGGTCGTGGCCGCGGACACGCCGATCTGCTCGGCCCAGAGGGGCAGCAGGGTGATCCGAAGGGTCCGGGCCCCGGAGATGACGACCACCGCGCTGCCGACCGAGGCGAGGGTTCGCCGGTGCTCCCAGATCACGGAGAGCACCCGGGTCGGGGCCGGCGTGCCGGGGGTCCGTTCGAGACCAGCGGTGAGGTCGGGCGCGGCCCGCACCACGAGCGCGGCCATGAGCCCCATCGCCGCACCGAGCCAGAAGACCGACGACACCTGGCCCGTGGCGCCGATGAGCACACCGGCCAGCACCGGCCCGACGAAGCCCCCCATTCGGTGGCTCCCGCCCAACGTGGACATCGCCCGGGCGCGAAGGTGGACCGGCGCCACGACGATGAGGAAGCCCTGACGGGCCAGCAGAAAGACGCTCCAGGCCATCCCCGTGACGACCACCGCGACCGCGAACCCCGTCAGCGTGGGTGCCAGGGCTGCGGCGACCATCGCCGCCGCGTCCACCAGCCCGGCCACGATGAGCGCGCGGCGCTCGCCGAGCCTGGCCACCAGCGCCCCCGCGGGCAACGACCCGAGCAGGCTGCCGAGGCCGAGCAGCGCCACGACGAGTGCGGCCTGCCCGACGCTGGCCCCCAGGTCGCGGGCGTGCAGCGCCAGGACCGGGGTGACGGCGCTCAGGCCGACCGCGTTGACGATGCTCGGGGGCGAAGGCCGGCAGGGCGATGTCCCGCAGCCGGAAGGCGTCCTCGTGCCGCGGCACCGACCCCCTCCTCTCACGCGTGCGGGCCGGACACCTGGTGGTGTCCGGCCCGCTCGTCCGGTGGAGCTGAGGGGATTCGAACCCCTGACCCCCTCCATGCCATGGAGGTGCGCTACCAACTGCGCCACAGCCCCGGGGTGGCCCCGTGAGGACTGGACTACTTTACCCAGCGCCCTCGGCAATCGCCAAATCCCTGGTCAGGGCACGGGGTGGGCGATCGTCGGCACCGCGTGGGCCTCCGGGACCCCCACGTTCCAGGCCTCGAGGCGCCATCCGGTGGCATGCTCCACGAGCTCGGCCCAGTGGCAGTTGCGCAACCCGACGAGGGCCTGCGAGGCCTGCTGGAAGTCCAGGCCGACGACGGCGCAGACGAGGGCGCGGGACGCTAGACCGTGGGAGGCCAGCACGGCGGGGCCGTGCTCGGGCAGGTCGGCGACGACCTCCTCGAAGGCCGCCCGGGCACGGGCCGCGACATCGGCCACCCGCTCCCCCGTCTGGCCCCGGACGACGTCCTCGCCGCGCTCCAGCGCCTGCTGCGCTTCGGGGTCGCGGGCGAGCACCTCCTGGTGGGTCAACCCCTGCCACCGGCCGACGTGGATCTCCCGCAACCGCGCGTCCGGCTCGGTCCGCAGCCCGGTCCGCTCGGCCAGGCAGGTCGCCGTCTGGACGGCCCGGGTCAGGTCGGAGGTCACCAGGCGCACGGCCCCCCGCGCGGCGAGCACCTCGGCCGCACGCCGGGCCTGCTCGCGACCGCGGACGGAGAGCTCGGTGTCCAGCTGGCCCTGGTAGATGCCGCCGGCGTTGTGCTCGGTCTCGCCGTGCCGCCAGACGATGACCCGCCGCATACCTCAGCTCTCGCCGGCAGGGGTGCCGGGCTCGGGGAGCAGCACGGGCGGGCAGTCCTTCCAAAGCCGCTCCAGGGCGTAGAACTCCCGGTCCTCGGCGTGCATGACGTGCACGACGATGTCGCTGAAGTCCAGCAGCACCCACCGGCCCTCGTGCTGCCCCTCGCGGCGCAGCGGCTTGGCCCCCAGTTGGAGCAGGCGCTCCTCGACGGCGTCGACGATGGCACCGACCTGCCGCTCGTTGGGCGCCGAGGCGATGACGAAGACGTCGGTCAGGGCGAGCTGGCCGGAGACGTCGAGACCGACGACGTCCTGCCCCAACTTGTCCTGCGCCGCGGCCGCGGCGGCCTGGGCGAGCTCGATCGCACGCTGCGTGGCCCTCACTCACGGTCCTTCCGGTAGAGGTCGTACTTGCCGATGTACTGGACGACGCCGTCCGGCACGAGATACCAGACCGGGTCGCCCTCCGCGGTGCGCTCGCGGCAGCCGGTGGAGCTGATCGCCATGGCGGGCACCTCGAGCAGGGTCACCTTGTCCTCGGGGAGCCCCGCGTCGGTGAGCACGTGGCCCGGGCGGGTGACCCCGACGAAGTGGGCGAGGTCCCACAGCTCGTCCACGCCCTTCCACGACAGGATCTGCGCCAGGGCGTCCGCGCCGGTGATGAAGAACAGCTCGTCGTCCGGCCGCTCCGCCCGCAGGTCGCGCAGCGTGTCGCGGGTGTAGGTCGGACCGTCCCGGTCGACGTCCACCCGGCTGACCGTGAAGGACGGGTTGGAGGCGGTCGCGATGACGGTCATGAGGTAGCGGTGCTCGGCGTCGGTGACCTTGCTCGCGTCCTTGCGGTAGGGCTGGCCGGTGGGCACGAAGACCACCTCGTCCAGGCCCAGCAGGTGCGCCGCCTCGCTCGCGGCCACCAGGTGGCCGTGGTGGATGGGATCGAAGGTCCCACCCATCACCCCCAGACGCATCAGTGCTGGGTTCGACCCATGTCGGGGTCGTGCTTGCCGTCCGCGACACCGTGCGGGTCGAGCGCCAGCGTGTTGCGGAAGGCCCAGAGGAAGCCCAGCAGCAGCAGGAAGGCGAGCATCGCGAAGACGCCGAACATGATCGGCGGGAACGGGAGCTCGTTGACGATGTGGTGGCCGCCTTCCTCGGCGGCCGCGACGAAGAACTGCGCGGGCATCATGGTGACACTCTACCTCCGCACCGGGACGGCTCGGCGTCAGCGCACCTGCCCGTCCCCCTCGACGACCCACTTGGTCGTCGTGAGCTCGGGCAGCGCCATCGGGCCGCGGGCGTGCAGCTTCTGCGTGGAGATCCCGACTCGGCACCGAAGCCGAACTCGCCGCCGTCGGTGAACCGGGTCGAGGCGTTGACGAGGACCGCTGCCGCGTCGATCTCGGTGGTGAAGCGTCGTGCCGCTGCCCGGTCGGCGGTGACGATCGCCTCGGTGTGGCCGCTCGTGTGCTCCTGGATGTGGGTCAGGGCCGCGTCGAGGTCGTCCACCACCCGTGCCGAGATGTCCAGGGAGAGGAACTCGGTGTCGTCGTCCTCCTCCGTGACCGGCTGGTATGCCGCCCCGGCGGCCTCGGCATACCCCCGCACGTCCACGTCGCCGTGCACGGTGACGCCGGCGGCGGCGAGCTCGCGCATGATCGGCGGCAGCACCCGCTGCGCCGCGTCCCGGTGCACGAGCAGCGACTCCGCGGCGTTGCAGACCGAGGTGCGGTGCGTCTTGGAGTTGGTGACGATCGCCGTGGCCATGTCGGTGTCGGCGCTGGCGTCGACGTAGACGTGGCAGTTGCCCACCCCGGTCTCGATGACCGGGACTGTGGACTCGGTGACGACCGTCTGGATGAGGCTGGCGCCGCCGCGCGGGATCACCAGGTCGACCAGGCCGCGGGCGGTCATCAGCGCACGCGCCGCGTCGTGGCCGCCCTCGGACAGCAGGTTGACGGCGTCCGGGCTGATGCCCCGCTCCCGGAGCGCGTCGCGCAGGATCGTGACGAGGGCGGCGTTGGTGGACCCGGCCGCCGAGCCGCCGCGCAGGATGACCGCGTTGCCGCTCTTGAGCCCGAGGCCCGCGGCGTCGACGGTGACGTTGGGGCGTGCCTCGTAGATCATGCCGACGACGCCCATCGGCACCCGGACCTGGCGGATCTGGAGGCCGTTCGCCAGGGTCGACCCACGCACCACCTCACCGACGGGGTCGGGCAGCCCGGCGACCTGGCGCAGGGCATCGGCCACCGTGCGCACCCGCTCCTCGTCCAGGGTCAGCCGGTCGAGCAGGTTGGCGGCCAGGCCCTTCTCCTGGCCGCTGCGCAGGTCCTGGCTGTTGGCCTGCACGACATGCGCCGCCCGCGCGTCCAGCGCGTCGGCCAGGGCCAGGAGGGCGGTGTCCTTCTCCGCCCGGGTCAGCAGCGCCAGCTCGCGTGCGGCGACCCGCGCGGAGCGGGCGACCGCGGCGACCTGCTCGGTGACGTCGGGGGCGATGGTGACGGTCATGTGCTGCTCCTGCGGGTGGGGGCTCGTGCTGGGTGGTCAGAGGACGACGAGGTCGTCGCGACGGACGACCGGGCGGGGGGCAGGGGTGCTGGAGCGCAGGGGCGGCGTCGCGGACCAGCCGACGCCCGACGAGCGTCCCGAGCTCCTCGGCGCCGTAGCCGACGAGACCCCGCGCCACCACGCTCCCGTGCTGGTCGCACAGGTCCACGGTGTCCCCGGCGCTGAAGCGTCCCTCGACGCGGGTGATGCCGACCGGGAGCAGCGAGGTGCGCCGGCGCACGACGGCCTCGACCGCTCCGTCATCCAGGACGACGCGACCGGTGGCGCTGCTGGCGTGCGCCAGCCAGCGGCGGCGGGCGGGGCTCTTGGTCCCGACCGGGGTGAACAGGGTGCCCACGTCCTCACCGAGGAGGGCCTGGTGCACCTGCTCGGCATTCGTCAGCAGCACGGGTATGCCCTCGGCGACGGACATCTGGGCGGCCCCCACCTTGGTCTGCATGCCGCCGGTGCCGACCGCCGACCCGGCGCGCGAGACGTCGACCTCGGCCAGCGCCTCGGCCCCCGCCACGAGCGGGATGCGCTCGGAGCCGGCCCGGGCGGGGTGCCCGGTGTAGAGCGCGTCGACGTCGGAGAGCAGCAGCAGGGCGTCGGCGTCCACGAGGTGGGCGACGAGGGCGGCCAGCCGGTCGTTGTCGCCGAAGCGGATCTCGTCGGTCGCGACGGTGTCGTTCTCGTTGATGATCGGGACCACCTCGAGCTCGAGGAGCCGCTCCAGGGTGCGGGAGGCGTTGACGTAGTGGCTGCGCCTGTGCATGTCGTCGGCGGTGAGCAGGACCTGGCCGACCTGGACCCCGTGCATCGTGAAGGCCCGGGTGTAGGCCGACATCAGCGCCCCTTGCCCGGCGCTGGCCGCCGCCTGCTGGGTCGCGAGGTCCTTGGGGCGGCGCTCCAGGCCCAGCGGCACCATCCCGGCGGCGATGGCGCCGGAGGACACGAGCACCACCTGGGTGCCGGACATCGCCTTCTTCGCCAACGAGGTCGCGAGCGCCTGCAGCCGGAACCCGTCCAGCCCGCCCTCCGGGCCGGTCAACGAGGACGAGCCGACCTTGACCACCATGCGGTGCGCGTCGCGGATGACGCTGCGGTCGACGGTCGAGCCCATGGGACGAATACTATTCCACTGTCACGCATACTCATGCATCCACGAGGTGGAGGGCTCCACACGGCTCAGTCACGTGCTCCTGCGCCGGCTCGCCGAACCGCTGCGCCAGCTGGTCACGCAGTGCGCGCGCCGCCAGCTCGGACCCCTCCATCGAGGTGCCCCGCCACAGGAACCAGAAGACACCGACGAACTCGTCCTCGAAGGTGCTCCAGCCGCACTGGACGATCCCCATTGCTCCGGGCCGGGGGCGACGGGGGTGCTCGATGGTGGGGCCGGGGCCGGAGCCTGGCTCAGGTGTCGTCGGTCCAGTGACCGGCGCGCCGCTCGGCCTCCAGCTCCTCGCGCGCCTCGCTCTGGGCGTCCTTGCGGTCGTGGAAGGCTTCCCGCCGCTCGGCGCGGGTGGGCCGGGAGCGGTCCTCCAGCCGGGCATCCGTGCCACGGCTGCCGAGCAGCTCGGCGCCGCCGGCCATGGTCGGCTCCCAGTCGAAGACGACCGCGTCCTGCTCCGGTCCGATGAGCACGGTGGACCCGGCGACGGCGCCCGCCTTGAGCAACTCCTCCTCCACGCCCAGCCGCCCCAGCCGGTCGGCGAGGTAGCCGACCGCCTCGTCGTTGGCGAAGTCCGTCTGCCGCACCCACCGCGTCGGCCGCTCACCCACGACCCGGAAGACCTCGCCGTCGGCGGTGTTCTCGCGACGCACCGTGAAGCCCTGGTCGTCGACGGCCCGGGGCCGGATGACGACCCGCTGCGGCTCGACCTCGATCTGCTCCTCGCGGGCCCGTCGCACATGACCCGCGAGCGCGAAGGTCAGCTCCTTGAGTCCTTGGTGGGCGACGGCCGAGACGACGTGCACCTCGTAGCCCTGCTCCTCCAGGTCCGGCCGCACCATCTCCGCCAGCTCCCGCGCCTCGGGCACGTCGGCCTTGTTGAGCACGACGACGCGCACCCGCTCGGCCAGGGGTATGCCGCCCAGCTCGCCGTGGGGCACGTAGGCGGCGAGCTCCTCCTCGATGACCTCCAGGTCGGTGAGCGGGTCGCGCCCGGGCTCGAGGGTCGCGCAGTCCACGACGTGCGCGAGCACGTGGCACCGCTCGACGTGCCGGAGGAACTGCAGCCCCAGACCCTTGCCCTCGCTGGCGCCGGGGATGAGCCCGGGCACGTCGGCGATGGTGAAGCGCTCGCCGCCGGCGGTGACCACCCCCAGGTTGGGCACGAGCGTCGTGAAGGGGTAGTCGGCGATCTTCGGGCGCGCCGCCGACAGCACGCTGACCAGCGACGACTTCCCCGCCGAGGGGAAACCGACGAGCGCCACGTCGGCAAGCGTCTTGAGCTCGAGGACGACCTCGGCCTCCTCGCCCGGCTCCCCGAGCAGGGCGAAGCCGGGTGCCTTCCTGCGGGGCGAGGCCAGGGCCTTGTTGCCCAGCCCGCCACGTCCGCCGCGGGCGGCGACGAGCTCGGCGCCGTCCCCGACCAGGTCGGCCAGGACCTCGCCCCCACGGGTGGTCACCACCGTCCCGGAGGGGACGGGCAGGACGAGGTCCTCCCCCTGGGCCCCGTTGCGCTCGTCCCCCTCCCCCGGTCGGCCGTTCGGGGCGGTGCGGTGCGGGCCGTGGTGGTAGTCGATCAGCGTCGTGACCTGCGGGTCCACCCGAAGCACGATGTCCCCGCCCCGACCCCCGTTGCCACCATCCGGACCGCCGAGCGGCTTGAACTTCTCGCGGTGGACGGAGGCGACGCCGTGCCCGCCCTTGCCGGCACGCAGGTGCAGCACGACACGGTCCACGAAGTTGGCCATGGGTGATCCTCTCAGGGTGGTGCAGACAGCGCGACGCCGGCGGAGCCTCGGGCTCCGCCGGCGTCGCTGCGGTCTGTCGTGCCGCGCCTCAGGCGTCGACGGTCTCCGTCGCGCCCGCGACGATGTTGACGGTCTTGCGGCCCCGCTTGGCGCCGAACTCGACCACACCGGGGACCAGCGCGAACAGCGTGTCGTCGCCGCCGCGCCCCACGCCCTCACCGGGGTGGAAGTGGGTCCCGCGCTGCCGGACGATGATCT
This sequence comes from Serinicoccus marinus DSM 15273, assembly GCF_008386315.1. Taxonomy (NCBI): domain Bacteria; kingdom Bacillati; phylum Actinomycetota; class Actinomycetes; order Micrococcales; family Ornithinimicrobiaceae; genus Serinicoccus; species Serinicoccus marinus. Next base: position 2,029,178 of record NZ_CP043808.1, read on the forward strand.
CGCCGGCGCCGACGACCTGACCGCCGAAGCGCTTCACGCCGAGACGCTGGGCGTTCGAGTCACGACCGTTGCGGGTCGAGGACGCACCCTTCTTGTGTGCCATCTGCTGACTCCTTCGTGGCTCGTGACGACGCTCAGGCGTCGATAGCGGTGATCTTGACCTGGGTGAGCGGCTGGCGGTGGCCCTGCCGCTTCTTGTAACCGGTCTTGTTCTTGTACTTCTGGATGACGATCTTGGGGCCCTTGGCCGCGCCGAGGATCTCGGCGGTGACAGTGGCCTTGCCGAGGGCGTCGGCGTCGGTGGTCACGGTCTGGCCGTCGACCAGCAGCACGGGGGCGAGCTCGACGGTGTCGCCGGCCGTGGCGTCACCACCGACCTTGTCGATGGTCAGCACGTCGCCGACGGAGACCTTCTCCTGGCGGCCGCCAGCACGGACGATCGCGTACACGTTGAACTCGCTTTCTGACTTCTGGTCGCGGTGGGCTCGGACGCGCACCTGGTTGTGGCACGGTCGAGCCGACACGGGATGTCGTCTGCGAGACCGGGCCGACCCTCCAGGGCGAACCGACGCACCAGGCTACCGTGCCGACCGGCGTCGCTCCAAACTCAGGACTCGTCCTGCGGGGCGGCCTCGGAGGGCTCCGCGGAGCCCGGCGCCGGGTCGGTGCCGACCTCCCCGGTGGGCGGACCGGCGGGTGAGACCACCCGACCCCGACGACGGCGCTTCGGGCGCGGCGCGGCGGCGTCCTGCTCCGCAGCCGGAGCGGACGTCGTCGCCTCCTCGGCGGCGTCCGGGACCGTGGTCTGGTCGGAGGACGGTGCCGTCGGGGCGGCCGTCGGGTCGTCCGACCCGGCAGCCGCGTCGGCGCCCTGCGCCGGTGCCGGATCGTTCGTGGCCGCGGCGGCCTGCCGGGGCGCCTCCTCGGTCACCTCGCCGGCCGCGGCCTGCGCAGCGGCGTCCGCCGCCTCCGAGCTCGCGCCGGCGGTGAGGGCAGCGGCGTGCGCCGCCGCGGCGATCTGGGCCGGGGTCGGACCGTTGGGGTTGGGCGTGGGCAGCACGTTCTTCGGCTCGGCCGGGCCGGCACTCTTGCCCCGGCCCTTGCCACGACGCTTGCCGCCGCCGTTGCTGCCGCCCTCGTCGCTGCCGGTGCGGACCACCGGCTCGGACTGCACGACGACCCCGCGCCCGGAGCAGTGGGCGCAGCTCTCCGAGAAGACCTCGATGAGGCCCGAGCCGACCCGCTTGCGGGTCATCTGCACGAGGCCGAGCGAGGTCACCTCGGCCACCTGGTGCTTCGTGCGGTCTCGCCCGAGGCATTCCAGCAGCCGCCGGACGACGAGGTCCCGGTTGCTCTCGAGGACCATGTCGATGAAGTCGACGACGATGATGCCGCCGATGTCGCGCAGCCGCAGCTGGCGGACGATCTCCTCCGCCGCCTCGATGTTGTTCTTGGTGACCGTCTCCTCGAGGTTGCCGCCGGAGCCGGTGAACTTGCCGGTGTTGACGTCGACGACGGTCATCGCCTCGGTGCGGTCGATGACCAGGGACCCGCCCGAGGGCAGCCAGACCTTGCGGTCCATCGCCTTGGCGATCGCCTCGTGCACGCGGTGCGTGGCGAAGACGTCGGTCGTGCCGGTGTACTTCTCCACCCGCTCGGCGAGGTCCGGGGCGACCTCGTCGATGTAGCGCTTGACCTCGGTCCAGGCCTTGTCGCCGGAGACCACGAGCTTGGCGAAGTCCTCGTTGAAGACGTCGCGGATGACCCTGACGGTCATGTCCGGCTCGCCGTGGAGCAGCGCCGGGGCGTTCGCGGTCTTCGCCTTCGCCTCGATCCGCTCCCACATCGCGGTGAGCCGCTCGACGTCGGCCCGCAGCTCGGCCTCGGAAGCGCCCTCCGCCGCGGTGCGGACGATCACGCCGGCGTCGTCGGGGACGACCTCCTTGAGGATCTTCTTGAGTCGTGTGCGCTCGGTGTCGGGCAGCTTGCGCGAGATCCCGGTCATGGAGTTGCCGGGCACGTAGACGAGGTAGCGGCCGGGCAGGGAGACCTGCGAGGTCAGCCGGGCGCCCTTGTGACCGATCGGGTCCTTGGTGACCTGCACCAGGACGGACTCGCCCGAGCTCAGCGCGTTCTCGATCCGCTTGGGCTGGTTGCCCTCGAGCCCGGCGGCGTCCCAGTTGACCTCACCGGCGTAGAGGACCGCGTTGCGGCCCTTGCCGATGTCGACGAAGGCGGCCTCCATGCTGGGCAGGACGTTCTGGACCCGGCCCAGGTAGACGTTGCCCACCATCGTGGACTGTGCCGAGCGGGACACGTAGTGCTCCACCGGCACCCCGTCCTCGAGCACCGCGATCTGGGTGCGGTCCTCCAGGCCCCGGACGACCATGACCCGCTCCACGCTCTCGCGCCGGGCCAGGAACTCGGCTTCGGTGATGACGGTCCGGCGCCGCCCCGCCTCGCGCCCCTCACGCCGACGCTGCCGCTTGGCCTCCAACCGGGTCGAGCCCTTGACGGAGGCGACCTCGTCCTTGGCCGGACGCTCGCTGCCGCTGCGGGACCGGCGACGGCGACGCTTGGTGCCACCGCCGTCCCCCTCGGAGGCGGTGTCGTCGGCCGTGGCACGGTCGTCGGACCCCTCGCCGGAGCCGTTCTTGACGGCCGCGTCCTTGCCGGTGTCCTTCTGGGCCCCCTTGCCGGAACCGCCCTGCGAGCCGTCCCCACCGCGACGCCGGCCGCCGCCGGAGGTCGTCCCCTTCGCCGGCGTCCCGTCGTCACCCTCGTCGGCACCGTCCGCGGCCGCTCCGTCGCCCTGCTCATCGGAGCGCGCCTTGCGCCCCTTGCCCCCGCGCCGACGACGACGGCGGCCACGCCCACCCTGCTCGTCGTCCCCGTCCGCGTCGTCGGACGACACGGCGTCGTCCCCGGAGGGAGCGTCGTCGCCGGTCCCGCTCGGGTCCTCGGCCGCCGGCGCCGGCGCGGCGGAGGCCGCGGTCGCCCGTCGCGAGCGGCGCTTGGGCAGGTCGGTCAGGTCGGGGGCCTGGAAGACCAGCCCGAAGGACGGCACCGCCGAGGTCGACGCCTCGGGCTCGGGCCCGGGGGACGCCTCGTCGTCGGCCTCCGCGGGGGCGTCCTCGGGCTCTGTCTCGGACGTCCGGTCAGGCTCCTCGACAGTCTCCTCGTCGCTCTGCTCCGGGGCGTCCGACTCCTGGACTGCGGCGCCCGGGTCGGCTGGCGCCGTGTCGCTGGAGCCCGTCGAGGCGGCCTCGGGGGTCTCGCTCGTCAGTCGCTCGTCGGTGGGGGTGTCGGTGGTGCGCTCGTCAGACACGTCGTGTCCTTCCAGGCCGCGCGTGGCCAGTCCACACCTCGGGGCCGGTCGGACCGCCCCACTGCCCGCGCGGCGCGGGTGCTGTGTCGCCGCGACCGGCCGGCCGCGACGGAAGTCTTCCGTGTCACCGACGAGGACGGCTCGCGCACTCGCGCGGCACCGACCAGCGGTGCGGTGCGGGCCGGTCCGGGCTCACCTCGAGCAACCGTGTCCCGCGTGCCGACCTGCTTCCGGGCCGCACCGCGAGGGACTCGCACCGGGTCTCGCGCAGGTGTGGGTCCGCGCTCGACCGCTAAGCAGTATCGCACACGGGTGAGGTCCTCCCCGGCCACTCGGGCCGAGGCCGGGCGCGCCGTTCCTTGACGGTACGGTAGGTGCCCGTGCGAGTCTTCAACTTCTCAGCCGGTCCAGCCACCATGCCGCTCGAGGTGCTCGAGCGTGCCCAGTCCGAGCTCACCGACTGGCGCGGCTCGGGGATGTCGGTCATGGAGATGTCCCACCGCAGCCCCGAGTTCGTGTCCATCGCCGCCGAGGCCGAGCAGCGGGTGCGCGCCCTGCTCTCGGTCCCGGACGACCACGCCGTCCTCTTCCTGCAGGGCGGAGCCACCGGCCAGTTCGCCGGCGTGCCGCTCAACCTGGCCGCGTCCGGCCAGGCCGCGGCCTACCTCAACACCGGGTCGTGGTCGACGAAGGCGATCAGCGAGGGCGAGAAGTATGCCGACGTCCGGGTCCTCGCGGACGAGAAGGCGTCGAACTACTCCACCGTCCCCGCCGAGAGCTCGTTCGACGTCCCGGACGACGCGGCCTATCTGCACTACACCCTGAACGAGACGATCGGCGGGGTCGAGTTCCCCTACGTGCCCGACTCCGGCGACGTCCCGCTGGTCACCGATGCCAGCTCCACGATCCTGTCCCGCCCGCTCGATGTGTCCCGCTTCGGCGTGATCTACGCCGGGGCGCAGAAGAACCTCGGGCCCGCCGGGCTCGTCGTCGTCATCGTGCGCCGTGACCTGCTGGAGCGGGCCCGCGCCGAGGTGCCCGCCGCCCTGGACTGGAAGGCCATGGCCGCCGCCGACTCCATGCTCAACACCCCGCCCACGCTGGCGTGGTACCTCGTCGGTCTGGTCCTGGAGTGGGTCGAGCAGCAGGGCGGCGTGGCCGAGATGGGCCGCCGCAACCAGGCCAAGGCCGACCTGCTCTACGGCGCGATCGACGCCTCCGACTTCTACTCCAACCCGGTGCAGCCGCAGGCGCGGTCGTGGATGAACGTGCCCTTCCTCGTGCCGGACCCAGCGCTGGAGAAGCCCTTCGTCGCGGCCGCCGCCGGGGCCGGGCTCTCCGGGCTCTCCGGCCACCGCAGCGTGGGTGGCATGCGCGCCAGCATCTACAACGCCATGCCGATCGAGGGCGTCCAGGCCCTCGTCGACTTCATGACCGACTTCGAGCAGCAGAACGGCTGAGAACACCACTCCCATGACGCAGACCTACCCGATCCAGACCCTCAACGCGATCTCCCCCGTCGGCCTGCAGCGGCTCGACCGCGACATCTTCGACCTCGGCACCGACATCCCCGAGCCGCGCGGCATCCTGCTGCGCTCGGCCGACCTCCACTCAGCGCCGATCCCCGACTCGCTGTACGCCGTCGCCCGCGCCGGGGCGGGCACCAACAACATCCCCGTCTCGGAGATGGCGTCCCGCGGCATACCGGTCTTCAACACGCCGGGGGCCAACGCCAACGCGGTCAAGGAGCTCGTCATCGCGGGCATGCTCCTGGCCGCCCGCAACCTCTACCACGCGGCCGACTACACCCGCGGCCTCGTCGCCGAGCAGGAGCTGACCGGGGCCGAGCTGGACAAGCAGGTCGAGGCCGGCAAGAAGCAGTTCGCGGGCTACGAGCTCCCGGGCAAGACCCTCGGCGTCATCGGCCTGGGCGCCATCGGCGTGCTGGTCGCCAACGCGGCGCAGTCGCTCGGGCTCAAGGTCCTCGGCTACGACCCGGCCATCACGGTCGAGCGTGCCTGGCAGCTCTCCCCAACGTGGAGCAGGTGACCAGCGTCGAGGAGCTCTTCGCCCGGAGCAACATGATCACGCTGCACGTGCCGCTCGTCGAGGCGACCAAGGGCCTCGTGGACGCCGACCGGATCGCCTCGATGGCGCCCGGCGGCGTGGTGCTCAACTTCGCCCGCGGCGGCGTCGTGGACGAGCAGGCGGTGCTGGACGCGCTCGACGCGGGGCACCTGCACGCCTACGTCAACGACTTCCCCTCCGAGGCCGGCTCGGTGCACCCGAAGGTCATCGCGCTCCCCCACCTGGGCGCGTCCACCGGTGAGGCCGAGGACAACTGCGCGGTCATGGCGGCCGACCAGTTGTCGGACTACCTGCTGCACGGCAACATCCGCAACTCGGTCAACTTCCCGGAGGTCGTCATGGCCCGGACCCCGGGCACCACGCGGCTGGGCATCTTCAACGCCAACAAGCCCAACATGATCGGCCAGATCACCGCGGCCCTGGCGGACGCCGGCCTCAACGTGGCGGAGTTCACCAACAAGTCCAAGGGCGAGGTCGCCTACACCCTCGTCGACGTCGAGGGCGAGGTGCAGGACGAGCTCAAGGAGTCGATCCTGGCGATCGACGGCGTCATCCGCGCACGCAAGATCGACTGAGACCGGCTCCGACCCTCGCCCGGAGGTCTAGGGTGGCTCGTATGAGTCGAGCCAGCTACCCCTCCGGCGAGGGTTGAGGCCGGATCCGGACGCTCGCGGTCGCCCACCGCGCCACGCACGAGGCGATCCCGCTCTTCGGGATCTATGCCCTGCTCTTCGCCGACAGCGGCCTGAGCACGGCGCAGATCTCGGTGCTGCTGGCGGTCTGGTCGGTGAGCGCCTTCGTGCTGGAGATCCCCTCCGGCGCGTGGGCGGACCTGCTGGACCGCCGCCGGATGCTCCTCGCGTCCGGTCTCGTCTATGTCAGCGCCTTCGCCGTCTGGATGGTCTGGCCGACCTTCTGGGGTTTCCTGCTCGGCTTCCTCCTCTGGTCGTGCTCGGACGCGCTGCACTCGGGCACGTGGGAGGCCTACCTCTTCGACCAGCTGACCGCACAGGGGCACGCCGTCCAGTATGCCCACGTCAAGGCGCGCTCGGAGAGCATCGCCCTGCTCGTCATGGCCGGCGCGATCGCGGCCGCCGCGCCGCTGCACCACCTGGGGGGATATCCCCTGGTCGGCGCGGCGAGCCTGGCTGCGGCGCTCGTCCACGTCGGCGTGACCCTGCGCCTCCCCAGACCGGCGCGCCCAGGCATACCAGCGAGTGTGGAGCGGCTGACGTCCCCCCACCCGACGTCGCCCCGCGCCGTGGACCCGGTGCCCGACCCGGCAGCCGGTGCTGCGAGCGCCGGTTGGGCGGCGACCCTGCGGGAGGGCCTGGGCCAGGCCCGGGCGGCAGGGCCGGTGCGCAGGGTGCTCGTCGGGTATGCCGCGGTCGTGACCCTCGTCGGCGTCGACGAGTACTTTGCGCTCGTCCTCGCCGAGGACGGCCTGGCCGTCGGTCGGGTGGCCCTCGCCATGGCTGGGGTCGTGCTGCTCGAGGCGCTCGGCACCTCGATGAGCGACCGGATCGCCGGGCTCACCCGCTGGCGGCACGCCGGCCTGGTGCTCCTCGCCGGGCTGCTCCTGGGCCTGGGAGCCTGGGGCACCGGGTGGGCCGGGGCCCTGGCGCTGGGCCTGGGGTACGCCGCGGCGAGCAGCCTCTACCTGGCCGGTGACAGCCGCCTGCAGCACGCGCTCGGGGCGGACAGCCAGGTGCGCGCGACGGTGACGTCGGTGGCGGGGGTGGCCAGCGAGGTGGGTTTCCTGGTGACCCTGACGCTGGTCGGCCTGCTCACGCTGCACCTCGAGCTCACCCCGGTGGTCGCCGGCACCGCGATCGCGCTCAGCGTGCCCGCCGCCGTCGCGGCCTGGCGCATGCCGGCCGGCAGCCCGGAGGATGGCCACGGGTGCTAGCGGTCAGCCTCAGGCCAGCTCCAGCAGGGCCTGCGCCGTGTCGTGCGTGGTGACCAGGCCGTTGACCAGGTCCCCGGTCATGGCGGCGCGCAGCGCCTCGACCTTGCCCTCTCCGTGCGCCACCGCGATCACCGTGCCGATCGACCGGAGCTGGTCCGGGGAGAGGGCGATGAGCCGGTCGGTCAGGCAGGTGCTCACCAGGGTGCCCCCGGCGTCGAAGCAGGCACCGACGGACTCGCCCACGACACCGGCCTCGCGGACCCGGTCCCGGCACTCCTCGTCCACGGCGTCGAAGATCGTCGACCGTCCGGGCTCCCAGGCACCGACGCCCACCATCGCCACCGTCACCCGGTCGGCCGCCGACAGGGTGTCCCGGACCGCGGGGTCACGCCGCACGGCCTGGGCCGCCGCGTCGTCCGGCATCACGAGGGGAGCGAAGAACACCTGTCGTCCGCCGCCGGCGATCCGGCCCGCGCGACGCACCAGGTCGACGGCGCTGGAGTCCTCCCGGACACCGGCCAGGGCGCCGCTGAGCTGCACGATCGGCACCTGCGGCAGCGTCTCCAGCGCATCGACCATGTCGTAGACCGACCGGCTCCACGGCAGGCCGAGGACGTCGCCGGGCTGCAGCGTCCGACCGAGCAGCCGCGCGGCGGCCCGACCCACCTCGGCGCGCACCTCGGGCGCGGACGAGGGCATCGGGACGACGCTGCAGCACCGCAGGTCGAAGGCGCGCTCCAGCTCGCGCGCCAGGCCCCCGTCGGCGACGGGCTCGACGATCTCGATTCGCACGACCCCCGCCTCGTGGGCCAGGTCGAGCAGGCGGGCGACCTTGAACCGGCTGATGCCGAGCGCCTCGGCGATCTCCGTCTTGGCCTGGTGCTGCTCGTAGTGCCGCCTGGCGACCGCGACGGCCAGGACGAGGTCGTACTCGTCTTTCACCGGCACCCGAACCTCCCTGAGTCAGCCGCGGTCCGCGGCCTGTGAGCCACGCCATTATCTCGGCTCGAGCCGCTGACGTCCATGTCCTTGACAACCCGACCGGCGGCGGATTCACTGAGCATACTCATATGTGCGCACCCACGCGCTCTGATGAGCACCAGATGTGGAGGCTCGAGTGCACTTCGTCACCAGCCAGGGGCTCTTCCTGGCCAAGGTCTGCGCCGCCTCCTTCGTCGTCTCGCTGCCCGTGCTGGCGGCCGGCTTTGCGGCGCAGGACAAACTGGTGCAGGGTCTGTCCATGGGAGCAGTCAAGTGAGCACGGCACGGATCACCCTCGGCGACGACACCCTGCCCGGGCTCCCGGAGGAGGTAGCCCGCCCGACCTACGACCGGTCCAGGCTACGCCCGGGGATCGTCCACTTCGGCGTCGGCGGGTTCCACCGGGCGCACCAGGCGATGTACCTCGACACCCTCATGGACGAGCAGCCCGACGACTCCCTGGGCTGGTCGATCGTCGGGGTCGGCACGATGCCCGGGGACGCCCGGATGCGCGACGCCATGGCCGCGCAGGACTGCCTCTACACCCTCGTCGTCAAGCACCCGGACGGCCGGCTCGAGCCACGCGTCCTCGGCGCGATGTCGGCCTACCTCTTCGCCCCGGACGACCCGGAGGCCGTCCTGGCCCAGCTCACCGACGACCAGGTCCGCATCGTCAGCCTCACGATCACCGAGGGTGGCTACCACGTCAACCAGGTCACCGGAGAGTTCGACCCCGCCGACGAGTCGCTCCAGGAGGACATCGCCGCCGGTCCCGGGGACGCGCCCCGCAGCGCCTTCGGCTTCATCACCGAGGCGCTGCGCCGTCGCCGCGAGGCGGGCACCGAGCCCTTCACGGTGATGTCCTGCGACAACCTGCCGGGCAACGGCGACGTCGCCGGCCAGATGCTCACGTCCTTCGCCCGCATGCAGGACGAGAACCGTGAGGGTGCCGACCCGCTCGCGGACTGGATGGAGGAGCACGTGCAGTTCCCCAACTCCATGGTGGACCGGATCACCCCGGTGACCACCCAGGAGGACATCGACGCGCTCGCCGACCGGTTCGGCGTGGAGGACGCCTGGCCGGTCGTGTGCGAACCGTTCACCCAGTGGGTGCTCGAGGACCACTTCACCGCCGGTCGCCCCGCGGTCGAGGAGGTCGGCGTCCAGGTGGTCGACGACGTCGTCCCCTACGAGCTCATGAAGCTGCGGCTGCTCAACGCCGGACACCAGGCCCTGGGCTACCTGGGCTACCTCGCCGGGTACCGCTACGCGCACGAGGTGGCCCAGGACCCGCTCTTCGTCGACTTCCTCCTCGGCTACATGGAGAAGGAGGCGATCCCGACCCTCCCCGAGGTGCCGGACGTCGACCTGGCGGACTACAGCCGGACCCTCGTCGAACGCTTCGCCAACCCCGAGGTGCGCGACACGCTGGCCCGGCTCTGCGCCGAGAGCAGCGACCGCATACCCAAGTGGCTCGTCCCCGTCATCCGGCACAACCTCGAGCACGGCGGCCAGATCGAGCGCTCCGCCCTCGTGGTGGCTGCCTGGGCCCGGTATGCCGAGGGCGTGGACGAGCAGGGCGAGCCCATCGAGGTCGTCGACCGCCACCAGGACCGGGTCATGGCGGCCGCCGCGCGACAGCGGGAGGAGCCGCTGGCCTTCCTCGAGGACGAGACCTTCTTCGGCGACCTGCGCGAGCAGGAGATCTTCACCGCCGCCTACACCCACTTCCTCGAGCAGTTGCACGAGGTGGGGGCACGCGCCACGCTTGAAGGTCATGACTGGAGCTGACGGCACACTGGTCGCCGGGGTCGACACCTCGACCCAGTCCTGCAAGGTCGTCGTGTGCGACGCGGACACCGGCGAGATCGTCCGGGAAGGACGGGGCACCCACCCGAACGGCACCGAGGTCGACCCGGAGCGCTGGTGGACCGCCTTCGAGCAGGCGACCGCCGACGACCTGCTCGACGGTGTCGAGGCCATCGCGGTCGGGGGCCAGCAGCACGGCATGGTGCTGCTCGACGAGCGCGACCAGGTGATCCGTCCGGCCCTGCTGTGGAACGACACGCGCTCGGCGCAGGCGGCGGCGGATCTGGTCACGCAGCTGGGCGGCGCCACGGCGTGGGCGCAGCGTGTCGGGGTCGTGCCGCTGGCCGCGATCACCGTGAGCAAGCTGCGGTGGGTGGCCGAGCACGAGCCCGAGCACCTGTCCCGGGCCGCGACCTGCGTGCTGCCCCACGACTGGCTCACCGGACAGATCGCCCGTCGTCTGGGGGGCGAGGTCGACGGCTGGACGACCGACCGGGGTGACGCCTCGGGGACCGGCTACTACAGCGCGGCCAGCGGTGACTACGACCGCGAGCTGGTACGGCTGGCCACCGGCCGGGACCTGACCCTGCCGACGGTGCTCGGACCTGCCGACCGGGCCGGCACCACCGGGACCGGCGCGCTCCTCGGACCCGGTACCGGTGACAACGCCGCCGCCGCGCTGGGTCTCGGCCTGGAGCGTGGCGACGTGGTGATGTCCCTGGGGACCAGCGGGACCGCCTTCGCCCGGCACGACGCCCCGACCTCGGACGCCACCGGCGAGGTCGCGAGCTACGCCGACGCGACGGGACGCTTCCTCCCGCTCGTCTGCACCCTCAACGCCGCCCGCGTGCTGAGCGCCGGGGCAGCTGTCCTCGGCACCGACCTGGCCGGTCTGGAGCGTCTCGCGCTGGCTGCCGCTCCCGGCGCCGGCGGGCTCACGCTGCTCCCCTACCTCGACGGTGAGCGCACCCCCAACCTGCCGGACGCCACCGGCACGGTGTCCGGGATGACGCGGGACAACATGACCCCGGAGAACGTCGCCCGGGCGGTGGTGGAGGGCATGCTCCTCGGGGTGGGCGCGGGCGTCGACTCGTTGCGCCGCGAAGGGGTCCCGGTGGACCGCGTGCACCTCATCGGTGGCGCCGTCGCCTCCCGCGCCGTCCGCGAGATCGCGGTCGACCTCCTCGGCGTCCCGGTCGTCATCCCCCAGCCGGGAGAGTACGTCGCGCTCGGCGCCGCACGCCAGGCCGCCTGGACGCTGCGGGGCGGGGACCTGCCACCGTGGCGTGCCGGGACCGCCGAGCGGCTGGAGGGAAGTCCGTCGTCCGCAGGGCAGGACGCCCGCGACCGCTACCGGGACCTCGTCGCCACCATGCACGGCGTGTGAGAGCGGTTCCGGCTCCCGCGACCCGTCGGCCCGGCGCACCGAGGCCTGCCCGGCGGGTGGGGATCGTCAGCCGGTGTAGAACCGGTTGAGCTCGTCCTTGTACTTCGCCGTCACGGCCCGCCGCTTGAGCTTCATGCTGGGGGTCAGGTCGCCCTCCTCGATGGACAGGTCGTGGTCGAGGATGTGGAACTGCTTGACCTGCTCGTGCCGCGCCAGCTTCTCGTTGAGCTGGTCGACGTGCCCCTGCACCATCTCCCGTGCTGCGTCCGAGGTGACGATCTGGGCGTACGAGTCGCCGGCCATGCCGTTCTTGGCCGCCCAGCCGGTGATGGCGTCCTGGTCGAGGGTGATGAGGGCCGAGACGAAGTTGCGCCCGTCCCCCTCGACGATGAGCTGGCTGGCGTAGGGGCAGACCCCCTTGAAGAGCGACTCGATGCGCGAGGGTGCGACGTACTTGCCGCCGGAGGTCTTGAACAGGTCCTTCTTGCGGTCGGTGATGCGGACGTAGCCGTCCTCGTCGATCTCGGCGATGTCGCCGGTGGCCAGCCAGCCGTCCTGCAGCGCCTCGGACGTGGCGTCGTCGTTCTGGTGGTAGCCGGTCATGATGCCCGGGCCGCGCATCAGCAGCTCACCGTCGTCGGCGAGGCGCACCTCGGTGCCGGGCAGCGGCCACCCCACGCTGCCGATCTTGTTGACGCCGTCCTTGGGCCGGTTGACGATCGATGCGGCACTGGACTCGGTCAGGCCGTAGCCCTCGATGATCCGCAGGCCCATGGCGTCGAACCAGTGCGCGACGTCGTGGTTCAGCGCGGCGGACCCGGAGATGAAGAAGCGGATGCGGCCCCCGAAGCGCTCCCGGATCTTGGAGAGCACCAGCTTGTCCGCGACGGCGTGCTTGGCCTTGAGCAGACCACCGGGCTGCCCCCCGGCGGCCCGGATCTCGGCGACCTCCCGGCCGACGCCGCTGGCCCAGTCGAAGAGCTTCTCCTTCACCCCGCCCTCGTCGGCCATCATCGTGGTGATCCGGCCGTAGGCCTTCTCGAAGATGCGCGGCGCGGCGCCCATGAAGGTCGGTCGCACGACGCCGAGGTTCTCGACGATCTTCTCCACCCGGCCGTCCACCGCCGTGGGGAAGCCCATCTGCAGCGGCAGCACCAGCAGGCACTTGGCGAAGACGTGCGCCAGCGGCAGCCAGAGGTACTGCAGGTCGTCCGGTCCGAGCAGGCGCACCGCGTCGACGCTGGCGCCCTCGTAGGTCCAGGCGGAGTGCGGCAGCCGCACCCCCTTCGGTCGACCGGTCGTGCCCGAGGTGTAGATGATCGTGGCCAGGTGGTCCGGGGTGAGGCTGTCGATCCGCTCGTCCACGACACCGGGCTCGGCCGCCAGCCGGGACCGGCCGAGCTCCTCCAGCTCGGCGAGAGTCATGACGTCGCCCCCGTCCCCCTCGCCGTCGATGACGACGATCTTGAGCACGGCCCCGAGCTCGGCCCGGTGCTCGAGCACCTTGGCCACCTGCTCCTGGTCCTCGGCGACCACCACCCGGCTGCCGGAGTCGGTGACGATGAAGGCGACGTCGTCGGACAGCGTGGACGGGTAGATCGTCGTGGTGGCGGCGCCGGCGCACATGACTGCGAGGTCGACCAGGACCCACTCGATCCGCGTCGAGCAGGCGAACGCCACGCGCTCCTCCGGCTGCACACCGAGCTCGATCAGCCCTGCCGCCAACGCGTAGGCGCGATCACCGGTCTGGGACCACGTCAGGGCGGTCCAGCTCTCGCCCTCGGGGTAGAGGAAGGCGTCGGCGGCCGGGGTGGCCGCGACCCGCTCACGGAGGAGGTGGCCCACGCTCGGGGCGCGGTTCTCGATCACGGACAGGTCTGGCTGCTCATCGATGAGACGGGCCACGGCAACTCCTGAGGTCGAAGGGTCCTGCGGGTGCTCATCTTGGCAGGTTCGATCGGACCGGCCAAGACGGGACCGTCCGCGGCTCGCGCCGGCTGGCGCAGGCGAGCAGCCCCAGGGCCAGCCAGCAGGCGAGCATCGAGGACCCCCCGTAGGAGAGGAAGGGCAGCGGCAGCCCCGTCACCGGCATGAGCCCGAGGTTCATCCCGATGTTCTGGAAGATCTGGAAGCCGAACCAGGACGCCACCCCGACCGCCAGGAGCCGGCCGAACGGGTCCTCGCACCGCAGCGCCACCACCAGTCCTCGCATCACGAGGAAGCCGAGCAGCAGGATCAGGCCCCCCGCGCCGAGGAGACCGAGCTCCTCCCCGGCCACCGAGAAGATGAAGTCGGTGTACTGGAACGGGATGAACCCGCCCTGCGTCTGAGGCCCCTCCCCCAGCCCGGTGCCCGACCAGCCGCCGGACCCGATCGCCAGCCGCGCCTGTCGGGTCTGGTAGCCGATGCCGCCGGGATCCAGCGCCGGGTCCCGGAACGCCAGCAGCCGGTCCACCTGGTAGGGGTCGAGCAGCGGCACCCGGATCACGGCCACCACGGCGCTCACCGTCCCGACCAGGGCTGTCGCGGTCCAGCGCCACGAGGCGCCGGAGGTCGCGACCATCCCGATCGTGAGCACGCCCAGGACGAGGGCGCTGCCGAGGTCCGGCTGCAGCATGATGAGGCCCACCGGGACCGCGGCGAGCACCCACGCGGGCAGCACCTCGCGCCACCCCGGCCGGGCATAGGGGTCCCGACCCTCCGCCAGGATCATGGCCAGCCCCACCACCAGTCCGATCTTGGCGAGCTCCGCGGGTTGCAGCGAGAACCCTCCCGGGAGGAAGAGCCAGGACCGGGAGCCGTTGACCGTCTGGCCCAGAGGGGTGAGGACCGTGGCGAGCCCGACCAGCCCGGCGAGGTAGACCCACGGCGCCGCGGCGCGCAGCCATCGCACGTCCGTGCCGATCAGCACGAGGGCCAGCACGATGCCGACCGCGGTGTTGACAAGGTGGCGGACCGCCAGCGCCGACCCGGCCCAGGTATGCGTCGTCGACCACACGAGCAGCGCACCCACGAGGCTGAGGCCGAGGGCCGCGACGACCGGTGCCCAGTCGGTGCGCAGGTAGCGCTCGCGCACCCCGCGCTAGTCCTGCTGCAGGAGGTCGCGGCTGCGGTCGACGTCGGCGGCCATCTGTGCCATGAGCTCGTCGAGCGAGTCGAACCGGACGTTGCCGCGCAGCCGCTGCACGAAGTCGACCCGCACGACCTCGCCGTAGAGGTCGAGGTCGTCCCGGTCGAGGACGTAGGCCTCGACGGTCCGCTGCTCGACGTCGTCGAAGGTGGGGTTCGTGCCGACCGAGATGGCTGCGGGCAGCCGGCGGTCGGGGTGCCCGACGGGGAGGTCGGGACGCTCCAGCCAGCCGGCGTAGACGCCGTCCGCCGGGATCATGCCGACGCAGTCGAAGGCGAGGTTGGCCGTCGGGTAGCCGAGCTCCCGGCCACGGTGGTGGCCGTGCACGACCTCGCCGGACACCCGGTGCGGACGATCGAGGATCGCGTTGGCGGTGGCGAGGTCCCCGTCGGCGAGCGCCTGGCGCAGGGCGGTCGAGGACCAGGTGCGCAGGCCCCCGTCCAGGGCGCCGGCGGTGTGCTGCACCACGACGTCGAAGCCGTGCACCTCCCCGAGCTCACGCATGGTGCCGACGTCGCCGGAGTTGTGCAGCCCGAAGCGGGTGTCCTGCCCGACGACGACGACCTCGGCGCGCAGCCCGTCGACGAAGGTCTCGACGACGAAGTCCTCCGGCGAGAGCCGGGCATACTCCTTGGTGAACTCGATGACGACGACGGCGTCCAGCCCGGCCTCCTCCAGGAGGTCGAGGCGGTGCTCGAGACCGGCGATCTCCTGGGGTGCCCGCTCCGGGTGGAGCACCGCCACCGGGTGCGGGTCGAAGGTGACGGCGACCGAGGCGAGTCCCCGCTCCCGCGCGATCCCGGTCACCGTCTCCAGCACGGTCCGGTGCCCCTGGTGCACACCGTCGAAGTTGCCGAGCGTGGCCACGGTCGGCCCGAGCTCGGCCGGCACGTCCTCCAGGCTGGTCCAGCGATGCACGGGCGTCACTCTAGCTCTCGCCGGCCGGGACGAGGACCACGTGGGCACGGGCCTGCTCGGCCCGCTCGTCCAGGACGGCGACGAGCCTGCCGTCCGGGCCGAAGGCCGCCACGGGCTCCTCGCGTCCCGGGCGGGCGGAGGCCACGCGCTGCCCGTAGCCCAGGGCCCGTGCCTCCGGCTCGTCGAGCTCGCGCACCGCCAGCGCGCTCCGGGCCGCCACCGCGAGCGGGATCAGGTGCCTCTCGGCGCCGTCCGCCTCGAGCGACTCCAGGGTCACGGCACGGTCCAGGTCCAGGCCGCCGACCCTCGTCCGCCGCAGGGCGGTGAGGTGCCCGCCGACGCCCAGCGCGGCACCCAGGTCGCGGGCGAGGGCCCGGACGTAGGTGCCGGAGGACACCTCGACCCGCACGTCCAGGTCCAGGTGCGGACCCGACCTGTGCCTGTCCAGCACCTCGAACCGGCTCACCGTCACCGGCCGTGCGGTGAGCTCGACGTCCTGCCCGGAGCGCACCCTCGCGTAGGACCGCACCCCGTCGACCTTGATCGCGCTCACGGCGCTCGGGACCTGCTCGAGCTCACCGGTCAGTCCGCCCACGGCGGCGTCGATGTCGTCATCGGTGACGCCGGAGACGTCGGCACGACGGACGACCTCCCCCTCGGCGTCGTCGGTGACGGTGCTCTCCCCCAGCCTGATCGTCGCCTCGTAGGCCTTGTCGTGGCCGACGAGGAAGGTGAGCAGCTTGGTGCCGCGCCCGACGCCGAGCACGAGCACACCGGTCGCCATGGGGTCCAGCGTGCCGGCGTGGCCGACCCTGCGGGTGCGGCACAGCCGCCGCGCCCGGGCGACCACGTCGTGGCTCGTCCACCCGGTCGGCTTGTCGACCACGAGCAGACCGTCACCCACGCTGGGACCGGGCAGCCGCGCCTCGGCGGCGCTCATCGAGAGCGGTCCGCGCCCGATGCCTGGTCGTCGGGCAGTCCGTCCGGGAGCGGGTCGGCGTCGGCGACCTGCTCGTCGGTCTCGTCCGTCCGCGGCTTGCGATAGGGATCGGCCTCGCCCGCATACCCCGTCGCCACCCGGCCCGCCGCGAGCTCGGCGTCGCGCTCGGCCACCCGGCGCAGCAGGTCGTCCATGTGCTGCGCGTCCTC
The DNA here is from genome assembly GCF_008386315.1 of Serinicoccus marinus DSM 15273. Lineage (NCBI taxonomy): Bacteria > Bacillati > Actinomycetota > Actinomycetes > Micrococcales > Ornithinimicrobiaceae > Serinicoccus > Serinicoccus marinus. The sequence continues at coordinate 2,045,877 of NZ_CP043808.1, forward strand.
GGGCAGCGCGTCGAGGATGAACTCCAGGGTCGGCGTGAGCCGGATGCCGAGGCCCTTGCCCACGAACGAGCGCAGCCGGCCCCGGTAGTCCTGCAGGATCTCCGCGGCCGTCTCCCGGTCCGCGTCGTCCCCCAGCACGGTGTAGAACACGCTGGCGTGCTGCAGGTCGCCGGTCACCCGGACGTCGGTGATCGTGATGAATCCGACCCGCTCGTCCTTGACCACCTGTGACAGGCCCTGGGTGACCAGCTGCTTGGTGCGCTCGGCGATGCGTCGGGCGCGTGCCGGGTCCGCCATGACTCCTCCTCGACGTCGGTGACTGCTGCGGTGCCCGGCCCATCCTACGAAGGGGCAGGAGGAGGCACCGTGGGCGCGGGTCGGCCCCTCCCGGTGCAGGAAGGGGCCGACCCGGATCCGGTCCGTGCCGGGTCAGGTGCGCGGGATCTCGCGCATCTCGTAGGTGGTGATGAGGTCGTCGGCCTGGAGGTCGTTGAACGACCCCAGGTTGACGCCGCACTCGAAGCCCTCGCGGACCTCGGTGACGTCGTCCTTGAACCGCCGCAGCCCGGCGATCTGCAGACCCTCGGTGATGACGACGCCGTCCCGGGTGATCCGGGCCTTCGCACCGCGTCGCATCTCGCCGCTCCTGACCAGGCAGCCGGCGACGTTGCCGAACTTCGAGCTGCGGAAGATCTCGCGGACCTCCGCCGTGCCCGTCTCGACCTCCTCGTACTCCGGCTTGAGCATGCCCTTGAGGGCGTTCTCGATGTCCTCGATGGCCTGGTAGATCACCGAGTAGTAGCGGATCTCAACACCCTCCTTGTCCGCGTAGTCGGCGTTCTGCCCCTCCGCGCGGACGTTGAAGCCGAGGATCACCGCGTCCGAGGCGACGGCGAGGTTGATGTTGTTCATCGTGATCGCGCCGACGCCGCGGTCGATGATCCGCAGGTCGACCTCGTCGCCGACGTCGATCTGCAGCAGCGCGTCCTCCAGCGCCTCCACCGAACCGGACACGTCGCCCTTGAGGATGAGGTTGAGGGTCTCGACCTTGCCCTGCGCGAGGGCTTGGTTGAGGTCCTCCAGGCTGATCCGCTTGCGCGACTTGGCCAGGGCGGCCTGCCGGTCGGCGGCCTCGCGCTTCTCGGCGATCTGCCGTGCCGTGCGGTCGTCCGGAGCGACGACGAAGGTGTCGCCGGCCCGGGCCACCGTGTCCATGCCGAGCACCTGGACCGGGCGCGAGGGAGTGGCCTCCTCGACGTTGGTGCCGTGCTCGTCGAGCATCGCCCGGACGCGACCGTGGCTGCCGCCGGAGACGATGGCGTCGCCGACCCGCAGCGTGCCCTGCTGGACCAGCACCGTCGCGACCGCGCCGCGCCCCTTGTCGAGGTTCGCCTCGATGGCGACACCGCGCGCGTCCTTGTCCGGGTTGGCCCGCAGGTCGAGCGCCGCGTCGGCCGTCAGCAGCACCGCATCGAGCAGTTCCTCGATGTTGAGCTGGTTCTTGGCGGAGACGTCGACGAACATCGTCTCACCGCCGTACTCCTCGGCGACGAGGTTGTACTCGGTCAGCTGACCGCGCACCTTGGCCGCGTCCGCACCGTCGACGTCGATCTTGTTGACCGCGACCACGATCGGCACGTCCGCCGCCTGGGCGTGGTTGAGCGCCTCGATCGTCTGCGGCATCACGCCGTCGTCGGCCGCGACCACGAGGATCGCGATGTCGGTCACCTTGGCGCCACGGGCACGCATGGCGGTGAACGCCTCGTGACCCGGGGTGTCGATGAAGGTGATCGCACGCTCCTGTCCGTCGTGCTCGGTGTGGACCTGGTAGGCGCCGATGTGCTGGGTGATGCCACCCGCCTCGTCGGCACCCACGTCGGCCTGCCGGATGGCGTCCAGCAGCCGGGTCTTCCCGTGGTCGACGTGACCCATGACGGTGACCACCGGGGGGCGGGCCTCGAGGTCCTCGTCGGACTCGGCGTCGGCCTCGGCCTCCAGGTCGATGTTGAAGGAGCTGAAGAGCTCGCGCTCCTCCTCCTCCGGCGAGACGACGCGGATGGTGTAGTCCAGCTCGGCACCGAGCACACCGAAGGTGTCCTCGTCGAGCGACTGCGTCGCGGTCGCCATCTCTCCCAGGTGGAAGAGCACGGTCACCAGCGACGCGGGGTCGACGTTGATCTTGTCCGCGAAGTCGGTCAGCGAGGCACCACGGCGCACCGTGATGGTCGCGCCGTTGCCACGGGGGACGTTGACGCCGCCGATGGCGGGCGCCTGCATCGCCTCGAACTCGGCGCGCTTGGCCCGCTTCGACTTGCGCCCACGGACCTTGCCACCGCCACGACCGAACGCGCCAGCCGTGCCGCCGCGACCGCGGGGGCCGCCACCGCGACCACCTGCGGGGCCACGGAAGCCTCCGGGACCACCACCGGGGCCTCCGGGGCCACCGCCGGGTCGACCGCGGCCGCCGCCCCGCGCGGGGCGCTCGCCGGGGCGCGGTACCGCCGTGCGCTCGGGCATCATGCCGGGGTTCGGGCGCGCGCCACCGGGGCGAGGCCCGGCGGCGCCGGTGCCCTGGCGTGCGGCCGGACGCTCCGCACCGCCACTACCACTGCCACCGCGGCTTCCGCCCGGTCGCGGCATACCCTGGCTCGTCGCGAACGGGTTGTTGCCCGGACGCGGGGCGCCACCGGGGCGATCGCCCTGGCCGCCCTGACCACCGCGGCGGTCGCGCGACTGCCCCATGCCCTGGTTGGAGCTGTAGGGGTTGTTGCCCGGACGCGGACCCGGCTTGGCGCCGGGGCGCGGGGCCTTCGGCGTCGCCTTGGCGGCCGGCGCCTGAGGGGTGGGCGACTGCTCCGGGGCAGACGGCGTCGCCGGGGCCTTCTCCTCGGTCGCGCTGGGCGCGGTCTGCGACGGGGCGGGCTTCTCGGTCCGCTCCGGGCGCGCGGGCGCCTCGGTCTTCTCGGCCGCCGGTGCAACCGGTGCGGGCGAGGGCCCGGGGGTCGGCGTCGGCCCCGGCTTGGGGCCGGGAGCCTTCGGTCCCGACGACGTCGGGGTCGTGGTGGAGGGAGCCTTGGTCGCCTCGCCCTGCGCCTGGTCGGCGTTGGCGGGCGGGTTCTCCCGGATCTTGCGGACGACGGGCGGTTCGATGGTCGACGAGGCCGACCTCACGAACTCTCCCTGGTCCTTCAGGTGGGCGAGCAGCTCTTTGCTCTCGACCCCGAGCTCTTTGGCGAGCTCATAAACCCTGAGCTTTGGCACGGTGTGGTGTCTCCTTGGTGTTGGCGCCACGACCGAACCCGCTCGGGGAGGTCGCAGCTAGTGCTGGTGGGTGCTCATCGCTGAGTACTCATCGGGTGCTCATCAGCGTCAAACCCGCTTCCGGTGTCCTCGATGACAGGCCCTGTCGTCGGGCCCGCCGGTGGTCTCACCCGGGCCAGGTGGCCCGGGTGGTGCTCTCAGCCGTGCTGCTGCGCGTGCCGGCGGACGTCGCCCAGGTCCACCTCGCCCGACGCCGGGAGGCGCAGGGCGCGGAGGAGAGCACGACGGGTGATCGCCGACTCCACGCACTCCGGGGCGGGGTGCACGTATGCACCTCGGCCCGGCAGCCGCCGCCGCACGTCCAGGACCACCCGCCATCGTGCGGGGGCATCCTGTCGTGCGACGAACCGCAGCAGCACGGTCTGCTCGCAGCGGGTCCGACATCCGACGCAGGTCCGCACCGGCGAGTGCCCGACCTGCGAGGTGGAGACGGCTCCGCTCCGACCTTCCACTCTACACGCCGGCGTCGGTCGCCGCGGCGTCCACCCCGCCGTCGACCTGCTCCTCGGTGTCGGCCCGGATGTCGATCTTCCACCCGGTCAGCCGGTTGGCCAGCCGGGCGTTCTGACCCTCGCGCCCGATGGCGAGGGACAGCTGGTAGTCGGGGACGACCACGCGTACCTGCTTGACCCGACCGTCGACGATGGTGGCCGAGGACACCCTGGCCGGAGACAGCGCCGCGGCGACGAACTGCGCCGGGTCGTCCACGTAGTCGACGATATCGATCTTCTCGCCCTGCAGCTCGGCCATGACGGCACGCACGCGCTGCCCCATCGGCCCGATGCACGCCCCCTTGGCGTTGACCCCGGGCACGGTGGAGTGCACGGCGATCTTGGTCCGGTGGCCCGCCTCACGCGCCACCGCCTGGATCTGGACGGTCCCGTCGGCGATCTCCGGCACCTCCAGGGCGAAGAGCCGGCGCACGAGGTTGGGGTGGGTCCGGGACAGGGTGACGTGCGGCCCGCGCAGGCCGCGCTTGGCGCTGACCACGAAGCAGCGCAGCCGCTGCCCGTGCTCGTAGCTCTCGCCGGGCACCTGCTCGGAGACGGGCAACTCCCCCTCGATCGTCCCGAAGTCGACGAGGACTCGGCGGGGGTCGTTGGACTGCTGGATGATGCCGGAGACGATGTCGCCCTCGCGGCCCCGGAAGTCGCCGAGCACGGCGTCGTCCTCGAGGTCGCGCATGCGCTGGGCGATGACCTGTCGGCCCGTGGCCGCCGCCACCCGCCCGAACCCCTCGGGGGTGTCGTCGTACTCAGGTCCGGGCTCCCCCGGCGTGCCGTCCTCGCTCACGGGAGGGTCCTCGCGGGCCCAGACGGTGACGTGCCCGGAGGCGCGGTCGAGCTCGACCCGGGCGTGCCGCGCGTGGCCGTCGACGCGCTGGTATGCCGAGAGCAGCGCCTGCTCGATGGCCTCGACGATGACGTCCATCGGGATCTCGCGCTCGCGCTCGAGCATGCGCAGCGCTGCCATGTCGATATCCATCATGCGTCCTTCCGCTCGGGGCTGCTGAACTCCACCTGGACCGTCGCCTTGGCCACGTCGGCCAGCGGCAGCGGGTCGTGGCCAGCGATCGTGAGGTGCTCCGGTCCGGCCTCCAGCAGTCGACCTTCCAGGGTGCTCCCGTCGGACCGGCTGACCTTGAGCAGCCGGCCCACGTTGCGTCGGAAGTGGGCGAACTCGGTGAGCGGCCGGTCCAGCCCGGTCGACCCGACCTCCAGGGTGTAGGGGCGCTCGCCCATGACCGAGCAGGTGTCCACCGCGGCGGACACGCTCCGGGTCGCCTCGGAGACCTCGTCCAGGCTCAGTGGCTGCACGGTCGAGGTGACGTCGTCGGGCGACAGGCCCGACAGGTCACGTGCCAGCAGCACCCGGACGAGGCGGCGGCGTCCTGCCTCCTGGACGGTCACGCCGTCCACCACGACGTCGAGATCGGTGTCCGCCAGCGCCTCGGTCGCGTGCCGCGTGATCGTGGCGGCGGCCGCGCGTGCGTCCATGGCGTGCTCCTCGTCTTCTGCTGTCGTGCCCGCGACGGGCGCGCACGGGTGGGTGGGCGCGGCGGTGCCGTCCGGGGCACACACCCTACCGTCTGCGAGGATGACGGTCATGCCACCCGTCCCGGTCCCCCGGCGCACCGCGCTGCGTGCCGCGGCCTGGGCGGGCGCGGCAGCGATGCTGTCCGGGTGCAGCGGTGACCGGCTGCGGACCCCGTGGGCTCCCGAGCCACCGGCCCAGGAGTCCGGTCCGGACGCACCGGACCTGCCGCTGATCCGTGCCGCACGTCACCGCGTCGCCGGTTACCGCAGCGCGCTCGCGCAGGTCGAACCGACGTCGGAGCAGCGGGCGCTCGTGCGCCGCCTCGACGAGCTGTGGACGCTCCAGGCGGAACGGTTGGAGCTGTTGCTCACCGCGCTCGAGCGCCCCTCGGGCAGCGATGATCCCGCAGTCGGCACGAGCCCGCCCGACGACGCCGCGACGAGCTCCGCACCGTCGGACCTGCTGACCCTGGGTCGCACGGTGCGCGCGGACCGAGAGGTGATGGTCGAGGAGATCGGCGCGTCGACCGCCACGAACCGCCCCATGCTGCTCTCCCTGGCGGCCCAGCAGCTGTTCAGCGCGGACCGGGCGGGGGCGCCGGTCGACTGGCCGGCGCTCAGCGGGCCGACCGGTGCCGCGGCGGTGCCGATCCTCGCGACCGCCCGTCCCGCGGTCTACGCCCTCGAGGTGGTCGCCGCCCGGTCCGGTGGCGAGGAGCGTGAGGCCTACGAGGCGGTCCTCGCTCCGCTGCGGGGGATGACCAGGACCCTGACCACGCTGGCCGGCGACGCCGCCCCGGTGCCACCGCTCGGCTACGACCTGCCCGAGCCGCTCGCGAGCCGCTCGGACCGCGAGGGGCTGGCCCGGGCGGTGGTCGCGGACATCGCCCCCGCGGTCCTGCGGGTCGCCGACCGCGCCGGGTCCGACCCCGCTCAGGTCGGGTCCACCCTGCGGCTCACGGTCGAGGCCACCGCATGGTCCCGCCGGCTCGGGGCCGGCACCACGGCCTTCCCCGGCATGACCCTGCCCTGAGGACCGCTCGATCGCGACGGTCCTCAGGGCACGGTGCGCCGAGGACCGTCGCACGTTGTCGCTCGGGCCGGCACCCCACCGGTGAGATCGGCCGAGGCAGACTGGGTGCATGCCCAACCGCCTGTCGTCCAGCACCTCGCCCTACCTCCAGCAGCACGCGGACAACCCGGTCGACTGGTGGGAGTGGGGCCCGGAGGCCTTCGAGGAGGCCGGGCGTCGCGGGGTGCCGGTCCTGCTCTCGGTGGGGTATGCCGCCTGCCACTGGTGCCACGTCATGGCGCACGAGTCCTTCGAGGACGACGAGGTCGCCGAGGTGCTGCGTGTCGGCTTCGTGACGGTGAAGGTCGACCGGGAGGAGCGCCCCGACGTCGACGCCGCCTACATGAGCGCGCTGACGGCCCTCACCGGGCAGGGCGGGTGGCCCATGACGTGCCTGCTCACGCCCACCGGTGAGCCCTTCTGGGCCGGCACCTACCTCCCGAGGGACGGCTTCCTCCAGCTGCTGCGGGCCGCGTCGGTGCAGTGGCAGCAGGACCGGCCACGGTTGGAGCACGGCGGCGCAGAGGTCGTGCGGACGCTCACCGAGGCGCAGCAGCGCGCAGCGGCAGGCGGCGCGGAGGGGCTGGACGCCCGACTCGCCGACGAGGCGGCGCGCTCTCTCGCGGCGGATGCCGACCCGCAGTGGGGAGGCTTCGGCGGCGCCCCGAAGTTCCCGCCCTCGATGGTCCTGGCCTTCCTGCTGCGGCACCACGCCCGGACGGGCGAGGCGCGCTCCCTGGAGATGGTGCGCCACACCTGCGAGCGGATGGCCCGCTCGGGGATGTACGACCAGGTGGGCGGCGGTTTCGCGAGGTATGCCGTGGACCGGGCCTGGGTGGTCCCGCACTTCGAGAAGATGCTCTACGACAACGCGCTGCTGCTGGGCGTCTACACCGACCTCGCCCGCACCGACCCGGCGTCCCGCCCCTGGGCAGAGCGCGTGGTCCGGGAGACCGTCGAGTGGCTCCTGCGCGAGCTGTGGACCGAGCAGGAGGCCTTCGCCAGCTCGCTGGACGCCGACACCGACGGGGTCGAGGGCGCCACCTACACCTGGACCCGCGACGAGCTGGTCGCCGCGCTGGGCGAAGGTGATGGGGAGCGGGCAGCCGACCTGCTCGGGGTCACCCCCGCGGGCACCTTCGAGCACGGTCGGTCGACCCTCCAGCTGATCGCCGACCCCGACGACGCGCCCTGGTGGGCAGCCACCCGGCAACGCCTGGACGTGCAGCGCAGCCTGCGCCCCCAGCCCGGCCGGGACGACAAGGTCGTCACGGCGTGGAACGGTCTGCTCGTGGCGGTGCTGGCGCACGCCGGCTGGGCCTTCGACGAGGAGGACTGGGTCGACGTCGCGGCCCGGTGCGCGCGCTTCCTCCTGCGCGAGCACGTGGTCGAGGGTCGGCTGCGGCGCAGCTCGCGGGACGGGACCGTCGGTGGCGCCCTCGCCGTGGCCGAGGACCACGGCAACCTCGCCGACGGTCTGCTCGCGCTGCACCGGGCGACCGGCGACCCGTCCTGGCTGGCGGCGGCCGATGACCTGCTCACGGCCGCACGGTCGCTCTTCGTGCGGCCGGACGGATCCGTCGCCGGCACCGGGACCGACGCAGACCGCCTGGTGCTGGACCCGACGACGACCGGGGACAACGCGGAGCCGGGAGGACTCTCCGCGATCGCGGTGGCCCTCGTGCGCCTGGGCGCCCAGGGCGGACCTCCCGGATGCTTCGAGGCGGCACGGGACGCGTTGACGCACGTCAGCGAGCAGGCCCGGCAGGCGCCCCGGTTCACCGGGTGGTCCCTCGTCGCGGCCGAGGAGCTGACCGCGGGACCGACGGTCGTCCGGCTCGGGCCCTCGGCGTCGCCAGAGCTCGCGGCGACCACGCGCCGGGCACCCGTCGGGACCCTGGTCCTGCACCGGTCGACCGACGGGCCGGCCGCTCCCCCGCCGTCGGCGGCCGTGGTCTGCCACGGCACCGTCTGCGGGCTGCCGACCGAGGACCCGGCCGCCCTGCCGTGAGGCTCGGCGACGGGGCCGGAGTTTGCGAGGATGGGGGCGTGCGCACCTCACCCGTCACCGCCGGTCTCACCCTGACGCTGCTGCTCGTCGGCTGCGGCCCGGGCGAGCAGGTCACCTCCGACACGGCTCCGACCACCGCAGCAGCCACGGGGGATGCCACGACCCCCACCTCGGAGAGCTCGGCCACCTCGGCACCGGTGGCGCAGGAGGATGCCACGAGCACGCCTCCCGACAGCGCCGCGCAGGGCACGACGGGGGCGGAGACGGCGGCGACGACCGCGACGAGGACACCCGGGACGACCAGCTCCGCGGAGCCGCGCGAGACCACCCCCGACTCCCCGTTGGCGGACGGGCCGGTGACGATCCTGCTCATCGGCACCGACTCCCGGGACCCCGCGTCGATGACCGGCGCGTCGGACACGATCATGCTCATGCACCTGCCGGAGGACCGGAGCGAGGTGGCCCTGGTCTCGCTCACCCGCGACATGTGGGTCGACATCCCCGGCATGGGGCAGGGCAAGATCAACGCCGCCTTCGCCCAGGGCGGGACCGACACCCTGCGCCGCACCGTCTCCGACCTGCTGGGCGGGGTCGAGATCGACTACGTCGTCCAGTCCAACTTCCAGGGCTTCATCAACCTCACCCGCTGGCTCGAGGGCTTCGAGGTCGACAACAAGCACGCCTCCTCCGTCACGGTCGGCTCCACCGGGCGCCAGGTCGTCTTCGACGAGGGACCACTGTGGTTGGAGAACACCGACGGGCTCATCTACAGCCGGCAGCGCAAGGGTCTCCCGCTGGGTGACCTCGACCGCACCGAGCGGCAGCGAGCCGTCCTCGTCGGCATGATGGGCCGCTGCAGGAGCGGCTCGCGGACGACCCTCGCGCCTTCCCCGAGCTGGTCGCAAACCTGCACGGCAACGTCAAGGTCACCGTCGACATCGACCTCCAGGACTTCGTCGCCCTCACCCCGCTGCTGCGCGAGCTCGACCGGAGACACCATCTCGCTCATGGTGCCGATCACCGGCTTCGACATGATCCAGGGACAGTCGGTCAACGTCGTCGACCGGAGCAGACCGGAGCGCTCGGGGCAGCCCTGCGCGAGGACGACGTCGGGCTACGTCGACCGCTGGGGCACCGGCTACGCCCCATGGGGCCTCACGCAGGACCCCGACAGCCGCCCCGCGGCTGGCCGTGGTCCTGCTCGGCCCGATGGCGGTGCTCGGCTGCACCGGGCCGCCCCCGCAGGACGGACCGCCGACGACGGCCCCGACCCGGTCGGATCCCCGACGCAGTCCCCCACCCGCTCCCTCCGACGACGGCCAGGAGGCCCCGCCACTCCCCCGACGTCGACCTCAGCGGCACCGGAGTCGGCCCCGAGCACGCAGCGCCCCTTCGCGCAGCGACCCTTCGAGATCACCATCGCCGCCACCGGGGACGTCCTGGCCCACCACGCCGTCAACGAGTCGGCCCGCGAGTTCGCCCGGCAGTCCGGCGGCGAGGACGTCTTCGACTACTCCCCCATGTTCGACGACGTCTCCCCGCTGCTGTCGGAGGCCGACCTCGCCCTGTGTCATCTCGAGACGCCGCTGTCGTCGGACCACTCGTCGCTGACCGCGCCCGGGACCCTGACCTTCAACACCCCGCCCGAGCTCGCGACAGCGCTGGCCGGTGCGGGGATCGACGGGTGCGACTTCGCGTCGAACCACACGATGGACCAGGGGCTCGAGGGACTCGCGACCACCGAGGCGGTGGTCCGGGACGCCGGTCTGGGGTATGCCGGGCCGACCGCGTCCCGGGACCGCTCCGGCCGGGCGGAGACCTACCGGGTCCCGGTCGCCTCGGGTGACCCCGTCACCGTGGCCCACCTGGCCTACACCTACACCTACCCCAACGAGGGCAGCCCGACGACGCACATCCCCGCCGAGGCACCCTGGCTCGAGCTCGCGTCGTGGCCCTCGATCGGCGGCGAGGGCATCCGGGAGCAGGCCCGGGCCGCGCGCCGCGAGGGCGCCGACGTGGTGGTCGTGTCGATGCACTGGGGCCAGGAGTACCAGGTCCTCCCGACGCAGGACCAGACCCGGCTCGCACGCGAGCTGCTGGAGTCGCCCGACGTCGACCTCGTCCTGGGCACCCACGCGCACGTGATCCAGCCCTGCGAGCGGATCGGGGAACAGCACGTCATCCACGGCCTGGGCAACGTCCTGTCGAACCAGGGCTTCGACGTCAACCCGGCGCTGGCCCCCGGCACCCAGGAGGGCATGGTGGCTGTCGCGACCGTGCGGCGGGACGACGAGGGCCGGCTGAGCACCGGGTTCGCCTACCACCCCACCCGGGTCGAGATCGACCCTGTCGACGGTGCGACCCACGTCGTCCGGCTCGTGGGACCGGACACCCCGACGTGGGAGCGCACCACCTCGGCCGTGGACCTGCTCGGCGGGTGCGGTGCCCGCGCGCTGCCGCCGTGAGCCGTCAGCCGAGGAGCTGCCGCCCGGTGTCCCAGCCGATCTTGAGGATGAAGGCGACCACGATGACCACGAAGACGACCCGGACGAAGCCGCTGCCGCGCGCGACCGCGACGCGTGCCCCGAGGTAGCCCCCGAGGACGTTGGCGGCTCCGAGCAGCAGGCCGACCGACCAGATCACGGCGCCCTGCGGCACGAAGACGACGAGCGCCGCGAGGTTGGTGGCGAGGTTGGCGATCTTGGCCTTCGCGCTCGCCTCGAGGAAGCCATACCCCAGGGCGCTGACCAGGGCGAAGACGAAGAACGAGCCGGTGCCCGGCCCGAGGGCGCCGTCGTAGGCCCCGACGACCACCCCGATGACGACCGCCGTCCCCAGGTGCTTGCGACGCGCATGGCCGAAGCGCAGCGCCTGCAGCTGTCCCATGGACGGCTTGAGCAGGGTGTAGGCCCCGACCGCCACGAGCACCACGAGGATGATGGGGTTGAAGGCTTCCTTGCTGATGAGGAAGGCCAGCGCCGCTCCGCCCGCGCTGCCGGCGAAGGCCGCCAGGGCGAGGGGGACCGCCGTGCGCAGGTCCGGGCGGATCCGGCGGAAGTAGGTGACCGAGCTCACCGTGGTGCCGCAGATCGAGCCCAGCTTGTTGGTGGCGAGCAGCTGCACCGGTGTCGCGCCGGGAAGGCCGACGAGCAGCGCCGGGAGCTGCACGAGCCCACCGCCACCGACAACCGCGTCGATGAAGCCCGCGGCGAGTCCCGCCAGGGCGAGGAAGACGACGACCCGAGGCTCCAGGTCCAGGCTCTCCAGCACGCCGGGGTATGCCGTCAGCCGCGAGCGGGAGCGTCGCCGCTGTCGGCGCCACCGACCTGCGCCCGCACCGCCGCCACGGCGTCCGCCACCACCACCTCGCGCCGGTCACCGGTGCGCCGGTCCTTGACCTCCAGCACGCCGTCGGCGAGGCCCTTGCCGACGACGACGATGGTGGGCACCCCGAGCAGCTCGGCGTCCTTGAACTTCACGCCGGGGCTGACCTTGGGCCGGTCGTCGTAGATGACCTCGAGCCCGGCCTCGCCGAGCTGGGCGACGAGACCCTCGGCGTGCTCGAAGACGGCCGCGTCCTTGCCGGTCGCGACGACGTGCACGTCGGCGGGCGCCAGCTCGCGTGGCCACACGAGCCCGAGGTCGTCGTGCGTCGCCTCCGCGACGGCGGCCACGGCGCGCGAGACCCCGACGCCGTAGGAACCCATGGTCACCGTCACGAGCTTGCCGTTCTCGTCCAGCACCTGCAGGCCCAGGGCCTCGGCATAGCTGCGGCCGAGCTGGAAGATGTGCCCCATCTCGATGCCGCGGGCGAGGGTGAGCGGGCCGGCCCCGTCGGGGCTGGGGTCGCCCTCGCGGATCTCGCCGGCCTGGATCGTGCCGTCGGCGGTGAAGTCACGTCCGACGACGAGGTCGAAGACATGCCTGCCGTGCTCGTCGGCGCCGGTGACCCAGGCCGAGCCCTGCGCGACGGACGGGTCGAGGAGGTATCTGATACCACTGCTCCGCTGCTCCCCCAGCACGCCGGGGCCGATGTAGCCCTTGGCCAGCATCGGGTAGGCGGCGAAGTCGGCCTCCTCGAAGGGGCGCCAGGAGGCCGGCGCCACCTGGGCCTCGAGCCGCTTGGCGTCGACCTCGCGGTCGCCGGGCAGGCCGATGGCCAGCGGCTCGGTGCTGCCGTCCGGGTGCTCGAGCATGACGACGACGTTCTTCAGCGTGTCGGCGGCGGTCCATCCGCGCCCGTCCGCGCGCGGGTGCAGCGCGTCGGCCTGCGCCACGAGGGTCGCGATGGTGGGACTGTCCGGGGTGTCCTCGACGTGGGCCGCCGGGGTGGCCTCGACCGTGGCCACGTCGACCGCGGGAGCCTGGGGCACGACGACCGCCTCGACGTTGGCGGCATACCCGGACGCCTCGCAGCGCACGAAGGTGTCCTCCCCCACCGGGCTGACGGCGAGGAACTCCTCACTGGCCGAGCCGCCCATCGCCCCGGAGTCTGCGTAGACGATGACGTAGTCGAAGCCGAGCCGGTCGAAGATCCTGACGTAGGCCTCGCGGTGACGTCGGTAGGCCTGCTCCAGCCCCGCGTCGTCGACGTCGAAGGAGTAGGAGTCCTTCATGATGAACTCGCGCCCGCGCAGCAGCCCGGCGCGGGGGCGCGCCTCGTCGCGGTACTTCGTCTGGATCTGGTAGAGCGTGAGCGGCAGCTCCTTGTAGGAGCTGAACATGTCCTTGACCGCGAGGGTGAACATCTCCTCGTGGGTGGGGCCGAGCAGCATGTCGTTGCCCTTGCGGTCCTGCAGCCGGAAGATGAGCGGGCCGTACTCGGTCCACCGGTTGGTCGCCTCGTAGGGCTCGCGCGGCAGCAGCGCGGGAAAGCTCAGCTCCTGGCCGCCGATCGCGTCCATCTCCTCACGGACGATCGCCTCGACCTTGCGCAGCACCTTCAGACCCAGCGGCAGCCAGGAGTAGATGCCCGGGGCGGCCCGCCGGATGTAGCCGGCCCGCACGAGCAGCTTGTGCCCGGGCAGCTCGGCGTCGGCCGGGTCCTCGCGCAGGGTCCGCAGGAACAGGGTCGACAGGCGCATGACCACGTGGGGGCACTCCTCGGGGTGGCAGGGGGATTCGTCGCGGTATGCCGGTGCGCACCGGCGCTACGAGGGTACCCGGCGCGCGGCTCCCGCCTCGACGGGTTTGCGCGGGCGTCTCTCAGGCGGAGACCGCCTGCGCGACACCGTCCACGAGGCGGTCGACCTCTCTCGCCGTGGTGTAGGGCGCCATGCCGGCCCGGACGCCGCCGGCCGCGCCGAGACCGAGGCGGTGGGACAGCTCCCAGGCGTAGAAGTGCGAGGCCGGCGCGTTGACGTCCAGGCTCGCGAGGTGCCGGTGGATCGCCGCCGGGTCCACGCCGTCGACGGTGAACAGCAACGTCGGCGTCCGGCGCTGCGCCCGCGACCAGAGGGTGAGCCCCGGGATCGCTGACAGCCCCTCTTCCGCGCGTCGGCGCATGCCGTCCTCGTGCTCCTCGATCACGGTGAAGGCGGAGGTGAGCCGCTCCGGCCGGGTGGACCCCTCCCCCAGCGAGGCGATGAGGTCGACCGCGGCCGTCGCTCCCGCGAGCAGCTCGTAGGGCAGCGTGCCGAGCTCGAACCGCTCGGGGACGGCGTCGGTGGAGGGCAGCAGCTTGTCCGGCCGGAGCCGCTCCAGCAGCTCGGCGCGGCCGGTCTGCACGCCGAGGTGCGGCCCGAAGAACTTGTAGGGCGAGCAGGAGAGCAGGTCGGCGCCCAGGGCGGCGGTGTCGATCCGGTCGTGGGCCGCCAGGTGGACGGCGTCGACGTGGACGAGGGCTCCGACCTCGTGGGCTGCCGCGCTGATCGCCGGCAGGTCGGGCCGGGTGCCGATGAGGTTGGCGGCACCGGTCACCGCGACCAGGCGCGTCCGGTCGGACAGGACGGCGGTCACGGCCTCCACCGGCAGCTCGCCGGTGGCAGGGTCCACCTCGGCCCACCGGACGGTCGCGCCGACCGCGAGCGCGGCGGTGACCCAGGGACGGATGTTGCCGTCGTGGTCCAGGGAGGTGACGACCACCTCGTCGCCCGGACCCCAGCCCTGGCACCGGGCGAGGGTGCGGGCGAGGTCCATGGTCAGCGCGGTCATGCTGCGGCCGAAGATCACGGTCGCCGGGTCGACAGCCAGCAGGTCGCCCAGGGCCGACCGCGCCGCGCGCACCGTCTCCTCGGCCCGGCGCTCGGAGTCCGTTACCGTGCCGCGGTTGGACAGCGGGCTGGTCAGCGTGCTCGCCACGGCCTCGGCGACCACGGCGGGGGTCTGCGAGCCGCCGGGTCCGTCGAAGAACGCGGTCCCTCCGGCGAGCGAGGGGAACTGTGCACGGACGGCGTCGACGTCGAGCGGCATACCGCTCAGCCTAGGTCCTGGCAGACCGGAGGCCCGGCGGGCGTGTGCCCGCCGGGCCTCGCTCGACCAGCGTGGCTCAGTGCCTCACTGGTGCTCGTCCTCGTGGTCGTGGTCGTGGTCGTCGCCACCCAGCGGACCGGCGAAGGTGTGCTCGGGACCGGCGGGGGCCGGGATCTCGAACCTCCCGGGGACCGCACGCCCCGGGACGCCGTTCACCGCCTCGGTCGACGCGGCGTAACGGAAGACAGCGAAGGCCACGGCGTCGGCGTTGACGTCCAGGGCGCCCTCGTCCAGGTTGTCGATGGTGTCGCACTCCTGGTGGTAGCACTGGTCGAAGGACTCGCCCGCGACGCCGCCCCAGATCTCCTGCTGCTCCGGCGTCTTGACGACCTCGGCGCCGGTGAAGAGCCCACCGGAGGGGATGCCGTTGTCGATGAACGCCTGGTAGTCGCTCCGGCCGCTGAAGGCGGAGTCGTCGTAGGGCTCACCGCGCAGCGTGTAGAACGACTCGAAGGTCTCCTCGATGTCCTCCGAGCCCTCGGGGACGACGACCGGTGCGGCGAAGCTGGACTGGTCGGCGTCGTAGACGCCGAGGTAGTAGTTCGGCGAGCCGATCATGTCGAAGTTGAGGTAGAGCGCGATCTCGTCGAGCTCGGCCTCGCTGCGCTGGTCGACCCAGGTGCGGGAGCCCAGGAGGCCCAGCTCCTCGGCACCCCACCACGCGAAGCGCACGGTGTTGTGCGGGCGGCTCTTGGACATCTGCTCGGCCACCTCCAGCAGGCCGGCCGAGCCGGACCCGTTGTCGTTGATGCCGGGGCCGGCCGGGACCGAGTCGAGGTGCGCGCCGGCCATGACGACGTTGCCGTCGGTGCGTCCGGCGAGCTCGCCGATGACGTTGTATGACGTCGCGCCGTAGAAGTCGACGGCGATCCGGGCCGTGGAGCCCTCCTGCGCGAGCGACTCGCCGGCGGCGTAGGAGGTGCCGACGACCGGGATGTCGACGACGCCGTCACCACCCAGGGTCGGGTTGAGCACGCCGGTCCGGTCGGCGGCGTCGGTGTCGCCCTGGTTGAAGATGACGACCCCGGAGGCACCGGCGGCCTCGGCGTTGACCGCCTTGTCGGCGAACGGGCACGATCCCCGCTGGACGAGCGCGATCGCGCCGCTGGGGAAGCCCGCGAAGTCCTCGGCCTGGCAGCCGCTGGAGTTCGCGCGCGGCGGGTCGAGGTTGATGTCGACCGGCACCACCTCCGCGGTGACGTCACCCTCACCGGTCCCCGTGGCGTCGGCGTGCGGCCACTCCGTCTGCTGCGGGGTGAGCTGCTCGAGGGTGGAGTCGACGGCGTCGTAGGTGAAGGGCACGACCTCGGCCGACCACCCCGCCGACTCCAGGACCTCGACGACGTAGTCGACGCTGGCGTCGTAGCCGGGCGTCAGGGAGGCGCGGTTGCCCCCGTTGTCGTCCGCGATCTGCTGGAAGGTCTCGAGGTGCTCCATGACACCGTCGACACGGACGCACTCCAGGAGCTTGGCGTAGGTGTTGTTGCTGCGGTTGTCGCACCCGTTCTTCGACGGTGCGGCACCCGAGGGTGCCGCCACCAGGGCGGACGTGACCATGGCACCGGCCGCAGCGGCGGCCAGCGTCCCTCGACGACGGGACAGGCTCATGAGGACTCCTTCGTCTCTCGTGTGGTGTCGGCCCGGGACGGGACCGACACCACACCTCAGCAGACCGTTCCGACAGACGCCCACCGGACGGGCCTGTCCTAGCCTGGGGCGATGCAGCTCGACGCCTCGGACCTCCTGCCCGTCCGCGAGGACGGGATCCTCGGTGACCTGCGGATGTGGCCAGACCTGGAGCTGCCCCACCTGGACCGGCGCAGCAAGGTGTACGTCTGGCTGCCGCCCGACTATGACGGCTCGTCGGACCGCTACCCGGTGCTCTACCTCCACGACGGGCACAACATGTTCCTCCCGCGGGCCTCCTTCGCCGGAGAGGTGTGGCACGTGGACCGTGCCATGACCCGCCTGGCGGCCGAGGGCATCGAGGTGGTCGTCGTCGCGGTGCCCTGTCATCCCGAGCTGCGCGGTGAGGAGTACACCCGCTACGCGCACCCGGAGCACGGCGGCGGAAGGGCGGCCGACTACGGACGGTTCCTGCTCGACGAGCTCAAGCCGGCAGTCGACGACGTCCTGCGCACCCGGCCCGGGCCCGAGCACACCGTCGTCGCGGGCAGCTCGCTCGGCGCGGTGGTGAGCGCCGACCTCTGGGCGAGCAGGCCGGACGTGGTCGGCGGCGCCGGGCTCTTCTCCCCGGCCTTCTGGTGGCCGGGCGAGCAGGCGCTGGCCGACGTCGAGGACGCCGCCGTGACGAGGGCCGTCACGGTCCCGGGTCGGGTCTACCTGGACGTGGGCGGCCAGGAGGAGCCGGACGACCCGGAGATCCAGCAGCGGTACGTCCTCGACGCGGAGCGGCTGCTGGGTTCGCTGCGGCGAGCCGGTGTGCCCGTCCGCTACGTCTACGACTCCGGCGCCCGGCACGTCGAGGCCGCCTGGGCCGAGCGCGTCGGTCCGGCCATCGCCTGGCTGCTGCGCGGGTCCGTCACCGCGGTGTGATGGCATAGCCGGATGACGACCACCTCCTCCCCCGCCGATCCGCACCGCTGGCTCGAGGAGGTGGAGTCGGATGCCGCCCTCGCGTGGGTCCGCGAGCGCAGCGCGACCAGTGAGCGGACGCTCCAGGCGCACCCCCTCCACGACGAGCTGCACGCCGGGATCCAGGACGCGCTCGAGGCGAGCGACCGCATACCTCTCGTCGCCCAGGTCGGTGACCACCTCTACGGCTTCTGGACCGACGCCGAGCACCCTCGCGGCGTCTGGCGACGCACCACCTGGGAGTCCTACCGCACCGAGCACCCGCGCTGGGAGGTGCTCGTCGACGTCGACGCGCTGGCGGCGCAGGAGGACGTCCCGTGGGTCTGGCAGGGAGCCCGGGTGCTCCGGCCCGACGCCGACCGCGCCCTCGTGCACCTGTCCCGGGGCGGCTCGGACGCCGGCACCACCCGCGAGCTGGACCTGACGACCGGGGAGTTCGTGCCGGCGCCGGAGGGCTTCGCCAAGCCCGAGGCGAAGGGCAGCCTGACCTGGCGGGACCGGGACCACGTCTACCTCACCACCGCGGACGACCCGACGGGCGCGACCCGCTCGGGCTACCCCCGGACGGCCCGCCTCTGGCGCCGCGGCACCCCGATGGCGCAGGCCGAGGTCGTCCACACGATCCCCGAGGAGGACCTGGGACTCTTCGTCCAGCACGACCAGGAGCAGGGGCAGACCGTGCTCCACCACGCGGTGGCCTTCTACCGCAGTCACACGCTCGTGCTCACCGACGAGGGGGTGCAGCGCCTCGACCTGCCCGAGAGCGCCGAGACCTCGATCCACGGCGAGCACGTCGCGGTCCGCCTCCGGCACGCCTGGGAGCCCGGCCCTGGCACATCCTTCCCCGCGGGCTCCCTCGTCGTGGCCCCGCTGGCGGACGTCCTGGCCGACGCCGGCTCCGCGGCCTGGACGACGCTGGTCGCCCCGGACGACCGGTCGGCCCTGCTCGACCTCACCTGGACCGCCTCCCGGCTGGTGACCACCACCCTCGTCGACGTCCGGCACACCGTCCAGGCGCACCGGCATACCGATCAGGGGTGGGAGACCAAGGACCTGACGGACGCGTTGGACATCGGCCTGCGCACGGTCAGCGTCGCGGCGGTCGACCAGCACCGCAGCGACGACCTGTGGCTCGTGACGACCGGCTTCCTGCAGCCCATGCGGCTGTCGCTGGTCCGGACAGGTGCAGGCGCGGACGTCGAGGTCGAGGTGCTCAAGGCCGCACCGGAGCGCTTCGACGCGACCGGGCTCACGGTGACCCAGGAGTGGGCGACGTCCGCCGACGGGACACCGGTCCCCTACTGGCAGGTGAGTCCCGCCGACCTGCCCGCGGACGGCTCCACCCCGACGGTCCTGCACGGCTACGGCGGCTTCGAGCACGCCCTCACACCCGCCTACGACCCGATCGTGGGTCGGGCGTGGCTGGCGCACGGCCACGTCCACGTCGTCGCCGGCATCCGCGGCGGTGGGGAGTTCGGGCCGCGCTGGCACCAGGCGGCGCTGCAGGAGAGCAGGCACCGGGCCTACGAGGACTTCGTCGCGGTCGCGCGCGACCTGGTCGCCCGGGGCGTCACCTCGGTCCCCCGCCTCGGCACCACCGGGCGGAGCAACGGCGGCCTGCTGGTCGGCAACATGCTGACCGGATATCCCGAGGACTTCGGGGCGGTGGTGTGCCAGGTGCCGCTGCTCGACATGGCGCGCTACCACGAGCTGCTGGCCGGGGCGTCCTGGATGGCGGAGTACGGCGACCCCGACGATCCCGAGCAGTGGGAGTGGCTGCGCACCTTCTCGCCCTACCAGCGTTTCGACCCGGACCGCCCGACACCTCCGGTCTACCTCGCCACGTCCACCCGGGACGACCGGGTGCACCCCGGCCACGCGCGCAAGATGGCGGCGCTGCTGGAGGAGCACGGCCGGGACGTCACTTACTGGGAGAACACCGAGGGTGGTCACGGCGGGGCCAGCACGGCGGCGCAGTGGGCGACCTGGCACGCGCTGGCCTGGACCTTCCTGCACGCGCGGCTCACCGGCTGAGCCGGCGGGTCAGAGCAGCACGGTGGCGAAGGTGCCCGTCTGGACGAACCCGACCCGGCGGTAGGTCGCGACCGCGGGGGCGTTGAAGTCGTTGACGTAGAGCGTGACCACGGGGACGACGTGCTCGATCGTGTGCTCGACCACGGCGGCCATCGCGGGTGCGGCCAGACCTCGGCCGCGCCAGTCGGGGTGGACCCAGACCCCCTGGACCTGCGCCGCACCGAGAGCCACCGACCCCAGGTCGGCCTTGAAGACGACCTCGCCGTCCTCCACCCGGACGAGGGTGTGGCCCTGCTCGATGAGCCCCGCCACGGCGCGACGGTATGCCCCGCTGCTGCCGCGGTAGGGCGGGTAGCCGATCTCCTCGGTGAACATGGCTGCGGCCGCCGGCACCACGAGGTCCAGCTCGTCGGCCCGGGCGGGGCGCACCCGGTGGTCGATCGGCACGCCCAGGACGGAGGGGCGCTCCTGCATCGTCAGGACCAGCTGGTTCTCCCGCACCTCGCGGGCCGCTCCCCAGTGCGGCTCCAACCGGGACCAGAGGTCGAGCACCTGGTCCACCGGGCCGAAGATCGAGCTGGCGGACGCACGCCGCTTCACGACCTTGCCGGCCAGCGCACCGATCGCCCGAGGACTCGCCGCCACGGGGACGACGTTGGCCGCGCACCAGCACAGCGCGTGCTCCCCCGCGGCCTCGTAGCCGAACAGCGGGCCACGCGTGCCCACCAGGCCGCTCTCCTGGATCCGCGCCGCGACGAAGACGTTGGTCACCGGGTCCTGCGCGCACACATCCAGGGCACGCCGGACGTCCTGGAGCCCGTAGGCCCGCACGCCCCCGGTCCCGGAGCCCAGTGTGCGCAGCATGCCCCCAGCCTGCCGCACGACCGTCGTGGGGGCGACACCGGTGCGGCCGCGGTTCCGACCCCACGGCGCTGTTGCGCGGTGCAGCACCGCACGGCAGGATCGTGAGCGCGCAGTATCACCACGGACACGAGAGGCGACCACATGCAGCCACGATCACTCAGCCCCGCCAGCCGCGAGCAGGCCCTCCGGGCGCTCCGCGACTCCGCGACGGGTGGTGAACCGCTCGACGTGCTGGTGATCGGCGGTGGCGTGACCGGGGCGGGGACCGCCCTGGACGCCGCGACCCGCGGCCTGTCGACCGCGATCGTCGAGGCCCAGGACTGGGCCTCGGGGACCTCGCAGTGGTCCACCAAGCTGGTGCACGGCGGCCTGCGCTACCTGCAGATGCTCGACTTCAAGCTGGTCCACGAGGCGCTCACCGAGCGCGGGCTGCTGCTCAAGACCCTGGCACCGCACCTGGTCAAGCCGATGCCCTTCCTCATCCCGCTGGAGCACCGCGTCTGGCAGCGCGCCTACTACGGAGCCGGCGTCACCCTCTACGACCTGCTCGCCAACATCATGCCGGGCCGCCGTGCGCTGCCCATCCACCAGCACACGACGCGAAGCGGCCTGAGCAAACAGTTCCCGGACCTGCGGCACGACACCGCGATCGGTGCCGTGAAGTACTACGACGCGACGGTCGACGACGCACGGCTCGTGTCGACGCTGGTCCGGACGGCCCACACCTACGGCGCGCACGCCGCCAGCCGGACCGAGGTGGTCCGCATCGTCAAGGACGAGCACGGCACCGCGATCGGGGCCGAGCTGGCCGACCTCGAGACCGGGGAGCGTTTCGAGGCGCGCGCCCGGCACATCATCAACTGCACCGGGGTGTGGACCGACGACGTCTCCGACCTGGCCGACACCGACGGCGGCCTCAACGTCCTGGCGTCCAAGGGCATACACCTGGTCATCCCGCGCGAGCTCATCCAGGGCACCTCGGGACTGTTCCTGCAGACCGAGAAGTCGGTGCTCTTCTTCATCCCGTGGTCGCGCTACTGGATCCTCGGCACCACCGACACGCCGTGGGAGCTGGACCGGCAGAACCCGGTGGCCACGGCGGCGGACATCGACTACGTCCTGGACCACGCCAACGCGGTCCTCAAGACCACGCTCACCCGCGACGACGTCGTCGGCTGGTATGCCGGTCTGCGGCCGCTGCTCCAGCCCGGCACCAAGGAGGGCACCGACTCGGCGAAGGTCAGCCGGGAGCACACCGTCGCCAGCCCGGTGCCCGGCCTGACCGTCATCGGTGGCGGCAAGCTCACGACCTACCGCGTCATGGCCAAGGACGCCGTCGACTTCGCCCTCGGCGGTCGCGCCGCGGAGCTGCCCTGCATCACCGACCAGATCCCGCTGCTCGGCGCTGTGGGCGAGGCCGCGATGCGCCGCCGTATGCCCGCGCTGCGCGAGCAGTTCGGCTGGTCCGAGCAGATGACCGACCACCTGCTGCACCGCTACGGCTCGCTCGTCGAGGAGCTCCTGGCGATGATCGAGCAGGATCCCTCGCTCGCGCAGACGCTCGAGCACTCGACGGCCTACCTGCGGGCCGAGGTCGCCCACGCCTGCCGCACCGAGGGCGTGCTGCACCTCGAGGACCTCATGATGCGCCGCACCCGGCTTATCTACGAGGCGCCGGACAAGGGCCTGCACACGGTGCCGGAGATCGCCGCGATCGCCGCGGCCGAGCTCGGGTGGGACGAGGCGCGGACGCAGTCCGAGATCGAGGCCTACACGGCGCGCGCCGAGGCGGAGATCGCCGCGGCGGCCGAGCCGGACGACCAGAGCGCCGCCCGCGTGCGGGGGGACCTCGGTGAGGTCGCCCCGCTGGAGGCGATGGGCTCGGGGGCCGAGGCGTCCGACTGACGGGACCGGGCGCCCGCCCGGACCCGTAGGTGACACGAAAGGAAACATCCCGTGGGAGAGATCTTCGTCTCCGAGGTGCTCGGCACCATGATGCTGCTGCTCTTCGGCTGCGGCGTGGTCGCCAACGCGATCCTGCCCAAGACCAAGGGCACCGGCGGTGGTGCCAGCGCCGCCTGGCTGCTCATCAACTTCGGCTGGGGCCTCGGCGTCTTCGCCGGCGTGTTCACCGCCTACAAGTCCGGGGCGCACATCAACCCGGCTGTCACCGTGGGTCTGCTGGCCAACGGGGCCGAGGAGTTCGCGCCCGGTGTCGCCGCCAACGTCGGCAACATGGTCGTCTACCTCGCCGCCCAGATGCTCGGCGCCTTCCTCGGCGCGGTGCTGTGCTGGGTCGCCTACAAGCAGCACTTCGACGCCGACGGCGACCCCGCGGCGAAGCTGGGCGTCTTCTCCACCGGGCCGGAGATCCGGAACTACGGGTGGAACCTCGCGACCGAGATCATCGGCACCTTCGTGCTGGTCTTCGTCGTCATCATGTTCGGCAACACGCCGAACGAGCTCGGCCCGCTCGCGGTGGCGCTGCTCGTCGTCGGCATCGGGGCCAGCCTCGGTGGCCCCACCGGGTATGCCATCAACCCCGCACGAGACCTCGGCCCCCGCATCGCGCACGCGGTGCTGCCGATCCCCGGCAAGGGCAGCAGCGACTGGAGCTACTCCTGGGTCCCGGTCGTCGGCCCGCTCATCGGCGGTGTCATCGCCGGTCTCGTGGCTGCCCTCTACGGCTGACCGCACTCCCCCATCGACCATGCACAACGACGTGAAGGAGCAAGTCCATGGCTGACTACGTCCTGGCCATCGACCAGGGAACGACCAGCACCCGAGCCATCGTGTTCACCAAGAGCGGCGAGATCCACTCGGTCGGTCAGAAGGAGCACGAGCAGATCTTCCCCAAGGCCGGCTGGGTCGAGCACGACCCCGCCGAGATCTGGGAGAACACCAAGGAGGTCATCGGCACCGCGCTCGGCAAGGGCGGTCTCGGCAACGACGACCTCGCGGCGATCGGCATCACCAACCAGCGCGAGACCGCGGTGGTGTGGGACAAGAACACCGGTGAGGCGGTCTACAACGCCATCGTCTGGCAGGACACCCGGACCGACAAGATCGTCGCCGAGCTGGGTGGTGACGACGGCGCGGACAAGTACAAGGACATCTGCGGGCTGCCGCTCGCGACCTACTTCTCCGGCCCGAAGGTCAAGTGGATCCTCGACAACGTCGAGGGGGCCAAGGACCGCGCCGAGGCCGGAGACCTGCTCTTCGGCAACACCGACAGCTGGGTGCTGTGGAACCTCACCGGCGGCACGGAGGGCGGCGTGCACGTCACCGACGTGACCAACGCCTCGCGCACCATGCTCATGGACCTGAAGTCGCTGTCCTGGTCCGAGACGGTCGCCGGCGACATGGGCATACCGATGTCGATGCTCCCGGAGATCAAGTCCTCGGCCGAGGTCTACGGCGAGAGCACCAAGCTCAAGGTGCCAATCGCCGGGATCCTCGGTGACCAGCAGGCCGCCACCTTCGGGCAGGCCTGCTTCGAGAAGGGCATGAGCAAGAACACCTACGGCACCGGCAACTTCATGCTGCTCAACACCGGCACCGAGATCGTCCCCAGCGAGAACGGTCTGCTCACCACCGTCTGCTACAAGATCGGGGACCAGGATGCGGTGTATGCCCTCGAGGGCTCGATCGCGGTGACCGGCTCGCTGGTGCAGTGGCTGCGGGACAACATCGGCCTCATCTCGGACGCGCCGGAGATCGAGAAGCTCGCGACCCAGGTCGACGACAACGGCGGGTGCTACATCGTCCCGGCCTTCTCCGGGCTCTTCGCGCCCTACTGGAAGGACGACGCCCGCGGCGCGATCGTCGGGCTGACGCGCTACGTCAACAGGAATCACATAGCCCGGGCGGCGCTGGAGTCCACCGCCTTCCAGACGCGGGAGGTGTCCGACGCGATGAACGCCGACTCCGGTGTCGAGCTCACCGAGCTGCGCGTCGACGGCGGCATGGTCGCCAACGAGACGCTCATGCAGTTCCAGGCCGACATCCTCGGCGTGGACGTGGTCCGCCCGAAGGTGGCGGAGACGACGGCGCTGGGCGCGGCGTATGCCGCGGGCATCGCCGTCGGCTTCTTCTCCGGTGAGCAGGACGTCGTGGACAACTGGGAGGAGGGCCAGCGCTGGAGCCCGCAGATGAAGGAGGCTGAGCGCGAGCGGCTCCTGCGCCAGTGGAAGAAGGCGGTCACCAAGACCTTCGACTGGATGGACGAGGACGCCGAGGCCGCCGAGGAGGCGGTCGAGGAGGCCGCGGACGCCTGACAGGCATCGATTCGGTCACGATCCGGCCCGGGTGAGCATGTCTCGCCCGGGCCGGACGTATGGTGCGCCCATGACGAAGAATTCGCTCTTTCCCGTGATCGCGGCCAGCGCCCTGGCCTTCTCCCTCGCCGCCTGCGGCTCCGACGACTCCGATTCGGGTGGTGAGGCCGGCGCCGCCGAGATGGAGCTCATCACCGAGGGCACGCTGACGGTGTGTTCGGAGGTCCCCTACGAGCCGTTCGAGATGGAGGACTCCTCCACCGAGTCCGGCTACAGCGGCTTCGACATCGACCTGATGCAGGCCATCGCCGACGGGCTGGAGCTGGAGCTCGAGGTCAAGGACTCCTCCTTCGACGCCCTCGAGTCGGGCCTGGCCCTGAACTCCGGTGACTGCGACGTCGCGGCCTCGGCCATGACGATCACCGAGGACCGGCAGGAGAACCTCGCGTTCTCCGAGGGCTACTACGACTCCCAGCAGTCGCTGCTCGTCCCCGAGGACTCCGACATCGCCAGCATCGAGGACCTCGCCGGGGCCAGGGTCGCCGTGCAGCAGTCGACCACCGGCGAGGCCTACGCGCAGGAGAACGCCGCGGACGCCACCATCACCGCCTTCCCGGGCAACCCCGAGATGTTCCAGGCGATCCAGGCGGGCCAGGTGGACGCCATCCTGCAGGACCTGCCGGTCAACGTGGAGAACGCCCGCCAGGGCGGCTTCATGATCGTCGAGGAGTACTCCACCGACGAGCAGTACGGCTTCGCCATGCAGCAGGACAACACCGGGCTGGTGGAGGCGGTCAACGAGCAGCTGAGCGCGCTGCGGGACAGCGGCGACTACGACACCATCTACGACACCTACTTCAGCGCCGAGGGCTGAGTCGACGACGCAGATGCCTTCCTTGACCCGCACCCAGCGGCAGCGGGGTGTCCGGCTCTCGCTGTACGCCCTCTTCGTCCTCCTGGTCGGTGGCCTCGTCCTGGTCGCCGACCGAGAGGCGATCCGCGAGAACTTCTTCATGCGCGAGGGTTTCACCGAGAACTGGCAGGACTTCGTCAGCGTCGGTGCGCGCGCAACACCGTCCTCTACACGCTGATCTCCTTCGTCGGCGGCTTCGTGCTGGCGCTGGTCCTTGTGCTGATGAAGCTGGCCCCGATCGCCCCGTTCCGCTGGGTGGCCACGGCCTACATCGAGCTGTTCCGCGGGCTGCCTGCCCTGGTCGTCATCCTCTTCATGGCCTTCGGAGTGCCCATCGCCTTCGGATGGCGCCCGCCTGGGGGCACCATCGGCGCCGGGCTGGTCGCCCTGATGCTCGTGGCCGGCGCCTACATGGCCGAGACGCTGCGCGCCGGCATCGAGGCGGTGCCCAAGGGGCAGACCGAGGCGGCCCGGTCGCTGGGCATGAACGGTCCCTGGACCATGGCCACCGTCGTCATGCCGCAGGCATTGCGCATCGTGGTCCCGCCGCTGACCAACGAGCTCGTCATCCTCATCAAGGACACCTCGCTGCTCTTCGTCGTCGGGATGGCCGTCAACGAGAAGGAGCTCACGACGATGGCTCGGGACTTCATGACCAGCGGCCCCTCCGCCGGGACGGCGACGTCGCTGGTCTTCGCCTGCCTGCTCTACCTCGCGATCACGCTGCCGCTCACCCAGCTGGTCGCCTGGCTGGAGCGCCGACAGAAGAGGTCCCGCTGACATGACGGCACTCCACCCCACCCAGCAGGTCGACCCCAGCGCCCCCGCGATCGAGGTCCGCGACCTGCACAAGTCCTTCGGCGACAACGAGGTGCTCACCGGCATCGACTTCCACGTGGACGCCGGGCAGGTGGTCTGCGTCATCGGCCCCTCCGGCTCGGGCAAGTCGACGCTGCTGCGATGCGTCAACCGGCTGGAGGAGCCCACCGCCGGTCAGGTGCTCATCGAGGGCATCGACATCACCGACCCGGAGACCGAGCTGGACGCCGTCCGCTCCCGGATCGGCATGGTCTTCCAGCAGTTCAACCTCTTCAGCCACATGACCGTCCTGCGCAACCTCACCATCGCCCAGCAGCGGGTGAAGAAGCGCGGGCGCAAGGAGGCCGAGCAGGTCGCGCGGGCCAACCTGGAGCGGGTCGGGCTGACCGAGAAGGTGGACGCCTACCCCGCCCACCTGTCCGGTGGCCAGCAGCAGCGGGTCGCCATCGCGCGGGCGCTGTCGATGGACCCGGACATGATGCTCTTCGACGAGCCGACCTCGGCCCTGGACCCCGAGCTCGTCGGCGACGTGCTCGACGTCATGAAGACGCTGGCCGCCGAGGGCATGACGATGATGGTCGTCACGCACGAGATGGGCTTCGCCCGCGAGGTCGGCGACAAGCTGGTCTTCATGGCTGACGGCGTCATCGTCGAAGAGGGCGACCCGCGCGAGGTGCTCGGCAACCCGCAGCAGGCCCGCACCCAGGACTTCCTCGCCAAGGTCCTCTGACCCACCGAGCGTCGCGAATGATTGCCCTCCGGCAACCACGAGCGACGCTCGGTGGGGCGCAGAGCAATCACGAGCGGCGCTCGGTGGGTCAGGGCTCGATGAGGTCCTTGAGCTGGGCCAGGCCCTTCTCCAAGTCCTTGCCGACCAGCCTGTCCATCGACATCACCCGGGCCAGGACGCGCATGAGGCCGGTGTGCTCCCCCGACATGCTCCAGGTCACCATCGTCGCCACACCCAGGTCCTCCGGGTCCAGGTCGAAGCGGATGACGTTGTCAGCGGGGAACGGCTTCTCGAAGTGGAGGTCCAGGTCCACCCGCGAGGGGCGCTGCGCACCCGTGATGGTCATCGACCCCGACCCCGCCTGCTTGTCGCCGTCCCAGGCATACCCCGAGCCCACGCCCGACTTCGGACCCGAGTAGGAGCGCTCCATGTCGGGGTCAACGCCCTCCCACGGCGACCAGTCCCGCCAGCGGCGGAAGTCGACGAGCTCGGTGAAGACCCGCTCAGGTGCTGCCTCGATGCGGGTCGTCCGGGACACGCGGTAGGGCACGGGCGCCAGGGGCATGCGGTCAGCTCCTCGTCACTGCTCGAACCACTGCGGTTCGTCGGGGTCCGGCCAGACCAGCTCGGGGCGCTGGAGGTCGGTGTTGTCCAGGATCCAGTCGGGGGCCCAGGTGCGGGACTGGAGCCGGTAGATCTCCTGGGCCTCAACATAGCGCGCGTTGGACTCGTCGGCGGGATCGTCCGCCCCGGCGAGGCGGGGGAAGCGGGCGTTGCCGCGCGGCACGGTCACCGAGGGCGGGGCGCTGACCAGACCGGTGGCGTCCCACTCGCCGCGCAGCTCGGGGCGGCGCAGGAAGACGCCCTCGACGAGGAGCACGGCGTCCTCGGCCAGTGGCACCGGCTCGGGGAAGACCGGGACGTCGCGGGCGACGTCGAAGACGGCCGGCACGACGTCCTGGCCGGCGCGGAACGGCCACAGGACAGCGCGGCGCAGGGCGTCGTAGTCGTAGGAGTCCTCGTAGCAGGTCGTCCCCGTGCTGCCGCGGGCGTGCCGGTGCGCAGCGGGGTGGTGGAAGCCGTCGACCGAGACCACGTGTAGCTCCCGGCCGGCCACGTGCGGTGCCAGCGCCACGAGCTCGCGCGCCAGATGGCTCTTGCCCACCCCGTCCGGCCCGTCCAGGGCCACGACGGCACGCTCCCCCGGCCGCACCGCGAGCAGCAGCCCCAGCAGGTCGACCAGCACGAGCTGTCGCAGGGGCAGGAATCCGGGCGCACTCACCGCCTCAGGATAGGCGGGTGTCCCCCCACTCCATGTAGACGCCGTTCTCGAGTAGCGTGGCCCAGTCCGGTGGCTGCTTCTCCACGAATCCGACCGCGCGGTAGAGCGACCGCGCGCGGGTGTTGTCAGCGCTGACGTCGAGCCACACGCGGTGCACCCCGGGGTTGGCCAGGGCGTGCTCGAGCAGCTGCCGCAGCAGCAACCGGCCCAGGCCCTGCCCCCGGCCCTCGGGCGCGACCACCATGCGCCGGATCTCGACGACGTCGCCCTCGCTCACGCCGACGAGGACGCCGAAGGCGATGACCCGGTCGAGCCGGTCCACCAGCACCCAGTGCTCCAGGTCCGGGTCGTCCAGCGCCGCGCTGTGCCAGTCGAGGCCGCCCTGCCCGAGGAAGGGGCTGGTGTCCATGGCCTCCTCGAAGCGCACCACCGTCGAGAGGTCGCCGAAGCGCGTATGGCGCAGGTGGGAGCCCACGACGAGCCCGCCACGGTCCCGGCCCAGCGGACGCTCCCTGACGTGCGGCGTGCCGCTCGCCCGGGGTGTCGTGACGACGATCATCTCCAGGTCGTCCTCGGCGTCGTTGCGCATGTAGTGGTGCGTGCGCGGTGGCACCTCGATGCCCGACTCCGCCGGCACCCGCACCTCGCGCTGCCCGAGCGTCATCGTGCCCGTCCCGGCCAGGACGTAGAAGAACTGGCGCGAGCCCTGGTGGCTGTGCGGCTTGCCCGCCGTGCCCGGCGGCATGTGCTCGTGCACCACCGTGAGGTCTGCCCGCTCCACGAAGTGGTAGGCCTGGCACACCTCGTGCCACGTCGACTGGCGGGCGGTCTGCCGGCTGATGGGGTCGGGCGCCATGACCAGACGTTACCGGTCCCGTGTGTCGAGCGGGTTACCCGACGGTGACGGTCGGCGAGCCGGCGACCTCGTCCCCGGCCTCACCCTCGCCCATCTCCTCGGCGATCCGGGAGGCCTCCTCGATGAGGGTCTCGACGATCTGGCTCTCGGGCACCGTCTTGATGACCTCGCCCTTGACGAAGATCTGGCCCTTGCCGTTGCCGGAGGCCACACCGAGGTCGGCCTCCCGGGCCTCGCCGGGGCCGTTGACGACGCACCCCATGACCGCGACGCGCAGCGGGACCTCCATGCCCTCCAGACCGGCGGTCACCTCGTCGGCCAGGGTGTAGACGTCGACCTGCGCGCGACCGCAGGACGGGCAGGACACGATCTCCAGCTTGCGGGGCTTGAGGTTGAGGCTCTGCAGGATCTGGTTGCCCACCTTGACCTCCTCGACCGGCGGGGCCGACAGCGAGACCCGGATCGTGTCGCCGATGCCCCGCGAGAGCAGGGAGCCGAAGGCGACCGAGGACTTGATCGTGCCCTGGAAGGCCGGGCCGGCCTCGGTGACGCCGAGGTGCAGCGGCCAGTCCCCCCGCTCGGAGAGCATCTCGTAGGCCCGGACCATGACGACCGGGTCGTTGTGCTTCACCGAGATCTTGAAGTCGTGGAAGTCGTGCTCCTCGAAGAGGCTGGCCTCCCACACCGCGGACTCGACGAGCGCCTCGGCCGTGGGCTTGCCGTACTTCTCCAGCAGCCGCTTGTCCAGCGACCCGGCGTTGACACCGATGCGCAGCGAGACCCCCGCGTCCTTGGCGGCCTGCGAGATCTGCTTGACCTGGTCGTCGAACCTGCGGATGTTGCCGGGGTTGACCCGCACGGCCGCGCAGCCCGCGTCGATCGCGGCGTAGACGTACTTCGGCTGGAAGTGGATGTCGGCGATGACCGGGATCTGGGACTTCTGCGCGATGGCGGGCAGGGCGTCGGCGTCGTCCTGGGTGGGGCAGGCCACCCGGACGATGTCGCAGCCGGTGGCCGTCAGCTCGGCGATCTGCTGCAGCGTGGCGTTGATGTCGGTCGTCGGGGTCGTGGTCATCGACTGCACCGACACCGGTGCGTCGCCCCCGACCTCGACCTTGCCGACCTTGATCTTGCGGGTCGGACGCCGGGGCGCGAGCACGGGCGGCGGGGCCGAGGGCATACCGAGGGAGATGGGGGCACCAGCAGTCATGCCGTCATTGTCGCACCCGGCGCTGACGGATCCCTGGGTGGTCGCTGGACACCTCAGCCGAGCTGGATCGGCCGCACGATGTCGGCGTAGATGAGCAGGACGGTCATCCCGAGCAGACCGATGGCGACGGCGTAGGCGATGGGGAGCGCGGCCGCGGTGTCGACCGGACCCGGGTCCGGACGCCGGAAGATCCGCGCCCAGGTCCTCTTCGCCCCCTCCCAGAGGGCCCCCGCGACGTGGCCGCCGTCCAGCGGCAGCAGCGGGATGAGGTTGAACACGAACAGCGCCATGTTGAGCGAGGCGAGGACCGAGACCAGCAGCCAGAAGCGTTCCCCGGCGCTCTCCACGAAGCCCTCGATGCCGTCCTGCGTGACGTCGCCGGCGACCCGGCCGACACCCACCACCGACATCGGTCCGTTCGGGTCGCGCTCCTCGGTGCCGAAGGCCGCCTGGGAGACGTCCACGAGACGTTGCGGCAGCGTGAGCACGATGCGTGCCGTGCCGGTGAACATCTCCCCGACCATGCCGGGGACCGCGGTGATCGGCTGCGGCTCGTGCACGATCGTGGGCGAGGCGCCGAGGAAGCCGACCTCCCCGTAGACGTTCTCGCCCTGCTCGTCGAGCACCGGCAGCCCGTCCGCGCCGACCAGCGGGCGCTCCCGCAGCACCAGGTCCGCCGTCAGCTCCTGCCGGGCACCGTCCCGGTCCACCACGAAGGTGGCCTGCTCGCCGGCGTTCTGGATGGCATACGTGGTGTCGGCCCAGTCGTCCACGGGCGTGCCGTCGACCGAGACGATGGTGTCCCCGACCTCGAAACCGGCTGCGGCCGCGGGCGAGGGCTCCTGCCCGGTGCAGTCCTCGTCGGTGACGACGGTGTTGGCGCAGGGAGCGACCTCGCTGACGACCGGTCGGACGAAGGCGGGGCCCTGCATCGTCATCAGCAGCGTGATGAGCACGGCGCTGATCGCGAGGTTCATCAGCGGGCCGCCCGCCATGACGACCACCCGCTTCCACACCGGCAGCTTGTAGAAGACGCGGTCGGTGTCCTCGGGCCGGACCTCCTCCAGCGAGTCCTGGCGGGCCTGCTCGATCATGAGGTGCAGCGGGTTGGAGCTGCTCGCGCGCACCCGTCCGTCGTCACCGGGGCGGGGCGGGAACATCCCGATCATCCGGACGTAGCCACCGAGCGGGATCGCCTTGAGGCCGTACTCCGTCTCCCCGCGCCGGGTCGACCACAGTGTCGGGCCGAAGCCGACCATGTACTGCGTGCACCGCACGCGGAAGAGCTTGGCCGGGACGAGGTGCCCGATCTCGTGCAGCGCGATCGACGCGGCGATGCCGACGAAGACCACGACCACACCGAGCAGGTACAGCATGCGGCGAACTCCTAGTCAGTCCCGGGGACGTCGGTCGATGCTACGCGCGGCGGACTCGCGCGCCCAGCCGTCGGCGGCGAGCACCTCCTCCACCGTCAGGTCAACCCCTGACGGCGACGCGGAGTTCCCGCCGACGTGCTCGTCGACGACCTCGGCGACCACGTCGACGATGCCGAGGAAGGGCAGGCGGTGCTCGTGGAAGGCGGCGACGCAGACCTCGTTGGCGGCGTTGTAGACCGCGGGAGCGGTGCCCCCTATCCGTCCCACCTGCTCGGCCAGCCGCACCGCGGGGAAGGCCTCGTCGTCCAGCGGCAGGAAGTCCCACGTGGAGGCCCGGGTCCAGTCGCACGCCGGAGCGACGTCGGCCAACCGCTCCGGCCAGGACAGACCGAGGGCGATGGGGATGTGCATGGTCGGCGGCGAGGCCTGCGCGAGGGTCGAGCCGTCCACGAACTCGACCATGGAGTGCACGATCGACTGGGGATGCACCACCACCTCGATCGCGTCGAAGGGCACGTCGAAGAGCAGGTGCGCCTCGATCACCTCCAGGCCCTTGTTGACCAGGGTCGCGGAGTTGGTGGTGACCACCTGCCCCATGTCCCAGGTGGGGTGAGCCAGCGCCTCCTGCGGCGTGACGTCGGCCAGCTCGGCGCGGGACCGACCACGGAAGGGACCCCCGCTGGCGGTGAGCACGAGCCTGCGGACCTCGCCGCGCGCCCCGGCGCGCAGCGCCTGGGCGATGGCGCTGTGCTCGGAGTCGACCGGCACGATCTGGCCGGGTCGGGCCGCCCGCGTCACCAGGGTGCCCCCGACGATCAGGGACTCCTTGTTGGCGAGGGCCAGCGTGCTCCCGGCGGCGAGCGCGGCGAGGGTGGGACGCAGCCCGATGCTCCCGGTGATGCCGTTGAGCACGACGTCTGCGCCCTGGCCCGCCACCCGCTCGGCGGCGTCCGGCCCGGTGTGGATCTCGGGACGGTATGCCCGGAGCCCGGCGGCCCGGGCCGCCTCGCCCAGGGCGTCGGCCAGCTCGGAACGCGCGCCGGTGTCGTCCCTGGCGATCGCCACCTGGTCGACCCGCAGCTCGGCCGCCTGCCGGGCGAGCGATCCCAGGTCTCCCCCGCCCGCGGCGAGCGCCTGCACCCGGAACCGGTCCGGGTGGGCGCGGACGACGTCGATCGCCTGGGTGCCGATCGATCCGGTCGACCCGAGCAGGGTCAGGCTCCGTGGACTCACCGATTCATTGTGCCGTGCGGCGCCGCCAGGTGGCGGCCGGCCGGGACACCGGGAGCGCCAGCGCGGAGCCGATGAGCAGGCCGAGCGCGATCGAGGCCACGATCCCGACGGTCCCCAGCAGCGTCGCGCCGTCCCCGGTGCCGACCCCGATCTGGCTGACCCCCATGAGACCCACGGTCCCGGGGACGAGCAGCCAGAAGGAGGGCAGGAAGGCCACCAGCCGCGGCACGTCCTCCCGGAAGCGTCCCAGCAGCGCGGGGACGAAGGAGGCGACGACGGCGCCGGTGAACCCTCCGATGGGCAACGACGAGGCGCTCTGCTGCCCGGCCAGCTGGGCGGCGAAGGTCAGGACCAGGACCAGCGCCGACCACCGCAGCAACGACCACGGGAGGGCCTCGGAGAGGGTGATGCCGATCGTGATGAGCGCCAGCCCCAGGGGTGCGACCCACAGACCCGGGCCCTCGACCCGCACGTTGGCGAAGGCGCCCTGGTCCACCGCGAGGACCATCGAGGCGCCGACGACGCCGAGCGAGAACAGGCCCAGCTGCACCATCCCGTAGAACACGCGGGACGCCCCGGCGACCATCGCGCCCTGCGCCAGCTCGCTGACACCGGTGACCAGCAGCGCGCCGGGCAGCAGCACCGCGAGCGGGCAGATGAGCGTGCGCAGCGGGCCGTCCAGCAGACCCAGCTGGTACCCGCCGAAGGCCAGCAGCGCCACGGCGAAGGCAGCCAGCGAGGGCAGCAGCGAACCGAGCAGCGTGTGCCGCCCGGACTGCGTGAGGAGCAGGCTCACCACGAGGGACCCGAGCGCGGCGACGGCGACGTTGGGCAGGCCGGGCTGCAGGATGAGCGAGATCCCGACCGACACCCCCATGAGGCCGAGGTGACGCACCCAGGCGGGGTAGGGGTGCGGGAGGGCCCGGATGGCGTCGAGCTCGGTCTCGGCCTGCGCCATCGTCAGCCGTCCCGTGTCCAGGAAGTGGCGCACCGCGTGCACCGCGGCGCACTGGTCAAGCCGGAGCGGGCCGCGCACCGGGGCGATCGAGGCGGGCGTCCCGGCGCTGAGGCTGAGGAAGACCGCGGTCGGGCTGGCGGCGACCTGGACCCCCGGGTAGCCGGCCCGCGCACCCAGCGAGCGCACCGCCCGCTCGACGTCGACCACCGGCTCGCCGGAGGCGGCCAGCTCCCCGGCCATCCGCAGCAGCACGGTGCGGGTCAGCAGCGCCTGCTGCGGCTCGGGGGCGTGGTCGCTCACCGGCCTACGGTATGCCGTCCGGCGCGACCGGCTCCACGACGCGGTCCACCCACCCCCGCACGAGGTCACGCACGTCGCCGGGCGTGACGGGCTCGAAGACCGGCCCGCCGACCTCCCCGTCGGTGCCGGTCCCGGGCCGGGCCAGGTGGCAGCCGTGCTCGCCGACCGCCAGCAGGACCGACTCCTCCGGGCCGACCTCGGGGGTGGACCCTGGACCGGGCTCCGCGCCCGCGACGGGCTCGGGCCGCACCAGGGTGAGCTCCGCGAGCACCGATGCCCGCAGCCGCGCCGCCGCGGCGTCGGGATCGCCGAGGTCGAGGACCATCGCCTCGCCCTGCCCGGCCACCGCGTCCGGTGGCAGCACCGGCGCGAGGGCCCGGTCGGTCAGGTCGGACGGCTCGAGGCACAGATCCAGACCGTGCCAGCCGGTGTGGTGCTGGTCCTCGACCACTCCCCCGGCCTCGATCAGGTGCAGCAGCCGCAGGTCGGGACGGTCCTCCGCGCCTGCCAGGCGCCGCTCGACGACCAGGAGCGCACGGGCGGCGAGCCGCACGTCGAGCAGCAGGAGCACCAGCTCGGCCAGCGGCTGGTCCTCGACGAGCCGACCGTGGGCGTCGAGCAGGCCACGCCCCTGGAGCGAGCGCAGCGCCTCGTCCCGGGCACCCTCGCGCCGCTGGAGGTCTGCGCCTTCCGTCAGCGGCTCAGGTTGCGGGTCGAGCCCGAGGTGGGCCGCGTGCGCCCGTTCGAGCAGGTCGAGCTCCTCGGGCGTGACCACGAGCAGCGGGCCGGTGCCCACGCCCGGCACCTCGGCCGCGGAGGGATCGACGCCGGTCACGGTCCCCACCGGCCCAGGTCCACCGGCACCGGGAGTTTCGGTGGGAGGGGGACGACCGGCATGAGGATCGGGTCCCCCAGCTGACGCCACCAGTCGCGGACCGGCTCGATGTCGGGCAGCCGCCCGACGACCTGGTCGACCAGCTCCCGGGCGGGGAGGCGCAGCGGCGCCCCGGGCGGCAGCCCCACGACCCGGTGGCGCGGGTCGCGCAGCGGCTCCAGCACCGGCGCCACCGTCTCGCGGACGTCGGAGACCCGGCGCCCGACCTCGTGGGTCAGGGCGCTCCTGGCCCGGCCGAGCGCCACCCGCGCCGACCGCAGCCGGGTGAGCGCCCGGCCGTGCGCCCGCACCGTCGCCTCCCCCACCCGCCGCGCCAGCCGCGGGGCCTCCCGACGCAGGTAGCGAGCGGCGATGACGGCACCGTCGACCGCGGCGTTGCCGGCCGACCACGCCTGGTAGGCGGCCAGCAGCCCCACTCCGATCGGGCCGGCCACGGGCACGACCGGGGTGGCCACGACGAGCACACCCCCGATCAACCCACCACCGGCCAGCACCCGCGTGACGTCGCCCCGCCACCCGGAGTAGCCGCCGCCGTCCTTCACGTCCGACCAGGCCGTGAACCACGCCGCGACCATCCCGACCGGACCGGGGACCAGACGGACCCGCGACAGCAGCTTCGGCGCGTCCCGCAGCCGGCCCAGCGCGCGCAGCCGGCCCAGCGCCCGCTGGGCGCGCCGCAGGGCCACCTGACGCACCTGCAGGGCGCGGGCCCACCGGGCCCGGGCCCGGTGGATCACCACCTGCGTGGTCCGCACCACCCGCTCGACGGTGCCCCAGGCATACCCCACGGCGGCGAGTGCCTTCTTCGGGACCTCGGCGACCCGGCGCACGTCGTCGAAGAGGTCCACGGCCTCCCGGACCTGCTGCGCGCTGCGCTCCTGCGTGGTGCGGAAGTCCTCCTCGACCTCCTGGACCCGCCGGCGCGCGGTCTGCACCTCCTGCTCCAGCTGCTCGAGCCGTCGCCGCCACAGGGCCTCGAGCGCAGGCTCCGGCGGCGGCCCGGGCGCACGCAGTGCCGCGGACTCCCCCGCCGCGCGCTCCCCGGCCCGCTGCCACCGGAGCACCTCCTCGGTGGCGCCACGTGCCGCCGAGGCGCACTCGGCCACGGCGCGCGCAGCGTGCTGCGAGGGCCGTGCCGCGGACCGGGTCACCCGGTGCACGGTCTGCACGCGGGCGCGGGCCTGCCACGCGGCCAGGCCCGACCATCCGCCCTCCGTGGGGCTACTGCCCAGCACCTGCTCGGCCACGGACTCGATCTGGGCTCCTGCCTCGCGCAGCAACCGTGCTGCCCGCTCCAGCTCCTCCGGCGAGACGGTCAGCACCGAGCCGGTCACGGCGTCCACCCCGCCGGTCCGTGCGCACGCCACCCGCCGCTGAGGAGCCGCTCGACGAGCAGGTAGTCCTCCCGCGCCTGCCGGGTGGCCCGCGCGAGCGACCTGCCCTGCTGCCCCAGCTCGTGCAGCCCGCCGCGCCAGCGCCCGGTCACGGCCTGGGCAGCCTGCGCCAGCGCACCCTCGCCCGCCCCGTGCGCGACCATCGTCAGCACCCGCGCCACCCCGTCGGCGAGGTCCTCCAGCGCGGCCCCTGCCCCGTCCTGCTGCTGCGCCGCGGCGGCCAGCTGGTCGCCGTCCACGCGCACGACGTCTGCCATCTGCGCCCCTCCCTGTCGGTCCGGACCTGGAGCGTCCGGCTCGGTGTCGAGGCTAGGCAGGTCGGCGGCTCCGCCGCAGAAGTTGTCCACAGTGATGCTGTTGGTGCCGTCGTTACGCTCGATGGAAGTCCCGCCCGGCTGACCCTGTTGTCCACCGGCTTGGTGCCTTTGGCCTGATCTGTCGCCGGACGGGGCGCACGCACCAGCCAGACGGATCGTGACCTGATAGGAGCCTGGCGTAGGCCTCGTCACTGTGCTGTCCGCCCGACCGGTGGTGCGTGTCCAACCAACTGGATCAGAGTCGGAAGGACGCCAATCATGGTGACATCTACCGTCATCGGCGGGGTCGACACCCACGCCGACACGCACACCCTGGCCGCGCTCGACGCCCAGGGCCGGCTGCTGGGCACCAGGAGTGTCCCGGCGACCGCGGCGGGTAACAGGCGAGCCCTGGGATGGCTGAGCTCGCACGGGCAGGTCGACCGCGTCGGGGTCGAGGGCACCGGGTCCTACGGTGCCCAGCTCGCCCGCTACCTCACAGCCCAGGACGTGGACGTGGTCGAGGTCGACCGCGCGGATCGCAAGCAGCGTCGTCAGCGGGGCAAGAGCGACCCGCTGGACGCCGAGGCCGCAGCCCGGGCCGTGCTGGCCAGGACGGCCACGACGACACCCAAGACGCGCACCGGGCCGGTGGAGTCGCTGCGCGCGCTGAAGGCGACCAAGAGGGCCGCGATGAAGGCGATGGTCGCTGCCCGCTCCGCCCTGGTGCAGCTGGTCATCACCGCGCCGCACTCGGTCCGCGAGCAGCTGCACGGACTCAGCGGCACCACCCGCGTCGAGGCGTGTGCGCGGCTGCGCCCGGACCGCGACCGCCTGCATGAGCCTGAGCAGGCGGTCAAGCTCGCGCTGCGCCGGACCGCTCGCCGCTGCCTGGTCCTGGCCGAGGAGATCGCCGAGGCCGACGCCGACCTCGACGCCCTGGTCAAGCACACCGCCCCCGGACTGCTGGACCACTTCGGTGTCGGCCCCGATACCGCCTCTCAGCTGCTCATCACCGCTGGTGACAACCCCGACCGCATCCGGTCCGAGGCCTCCTTCGCCGCACTGTGCGGGGTCAGCCCACTGCCCGCATCCTCCGGACGCACCGACCGCCACAGGCTCAACCGCGGCGGTGACAGGCACGCCAACGAAGCCCTCTGGCGGATCATCATGGTCCGTCTCGGCCACGACGACAGGACCAAGGCCTACCGGGCCCGACGCAGCGAGCAGAACCTGAGCAAACCCGAGATCATCCGCTGCCTCAAGCGCTACCTCGTCCGCGAGCTCCTGCCCACCATCCGCGCCGAACTCGCCCACGACACAGCCCCACCGCAAGCACCATCAACCCTCGATCCAGCCGCTTGACAGGTCATAGGAGCATCAGGCCCGGGACGTCGTCGTCACGGACCGGTACGCCGACGCCTACTCGCGGAGGACCGTCCGCAGGGTGTCGAGGACGCCCTGGTCCTCGATGGTGGACGGCACCATCGGCGTCTCCCCGTCGGCGATCTGCCGCATCGTGCGCCGCAGGATCTTGCCCGACCGGGTCTTGGGCAGCGCGTCCACGACGTCGACCCGCCGCAGCGCGGCGACCGCCCCCACCTCGGAGCGCACCCGCGCGACGAGCTCCTCCCGCAGCCGGGCCACCCCGGCCTCACCGGTGTCGGTCCCCGACTTGAGCACCACCAGGGCCCGGGGGACCTGGCCCTTGAGGTCGTCGGCGACGCCGATGACCGCGCACTCGGCCACCGCCGGGTGCCCCGCCAGCGCCTCCTCCAGCGAGCCGGTCGAGAGCCGGTGACCGGCGACGTTGAGCACGTCGTCGGTGCGCCCCATGACGAAGACGTAGCCGTCGTCGTCGACATACCCTCCGTCGCCGGACAGGTAGTAGCCCTCGTGGGCGGACAGGTAGGAGTCGACGAAGCGCTGGTCGTCCTGCCACAGCGTGGGCAAGGTCCCGGGCGGCAGCGGCAGCCGCAGGCAGATGGCGCCCTCCGTGCCGGCCGGTACCTCCATCCCCTGCGGGTCGAGCACGCGGACATCGTAGCCCACGGTCGGCGGTCCGGGGCTGCCCGGACGGATCTCGAAGAGCGCGCCGTCGGGCCCGACCGGGTTGATCGCGATCGGCCAGCCGGTCTCGGTCTGCCACCAGTTGTCGACGACGGGCACCCCGAGGTGCTCGGTCGCCCACGACCAGGTGTCCGGGTCGAGCCGCTCCCCCGCGAGGAAGAGCGCGCGGAAGCCGGACAGGTCGTGGCCGCCGATCAGCTCCCCGGCCGGGTCCTGCTTGGTGACCGCCCGGATCGCCGTCGGGGCGGTGAAGGCCGCGACGGCGCCGTGCTCGGCCACCACCCGCCAGAGGGCTCCCGCGTCCGGGGTGCCGACCGGCTTGCCCTCGTAGAGGACCGTGGTCGCCCCGGTGAGCAGCGGGGCGTAGACGATGTAGGAGTGGCCGACGACCCACCCGACGTCGGAGGCGCAGAACCACGTCTCGCCCGGCTGCACGCCGTAGAGGTGCGTCATCGACCAGCGCAGCGCGACGGCATACCCGCCGCTGTCGCGCACGATGCCCTTGGGCCGGCCCGTGGTCCCCGAGGTGTAGAGGACGTAGAGCGGGTCGGTCGCGCGCACCGGCACGCACGCCGCGGGCGCGACGGCGTCCGGGTGCATCAGCGTGGCCCAGTCGAGGTCGCGCTCCCCCAGCTCGCACGGCTGCTGCTCGCGCTGCACGACGACGCAGTGGTCGGGGGTATGCCCGGAGCGCTCGATGGCGGCGTCCAGCATGGGCTTGTAGGGCACCACGCCGGAGGGCTCGATGCCGCACGAGGCGGACACCACGACGGTGGGCCGGGCGTCCTCGATCCGGGCGGCGAGCTCGGCCGGGGCGAAGCCACCGAAGACCACGGAGTGGACGGCACCGATCCGGGCGCAGGCCAGCATCGTGATCACCGCCTCCGGCACCATCGGCAGGTAGACCACGACGCGGTCCCCCTGCCCCACGCCGAGGTCGCGCAGCACGCCGGCGCACCGGGCCACGAGGTCGAGCAGCTCGGCATACGTGTAGCGCCGGGTGGTGCCGGTGACCGGGCTGTCGTAGATCAGCGCGGTCTGGTCGGCGCGCCCGTGGACGACGTGACGGTCGAGGGCGTTGTAGCAGACGTTCAGGGTCCCGTCGGGGAACCAGCGGGGGAAGTGCGGGTCCCTGTCGTCGAGGACCTGGGCGGGTCGGTGGATCCAGTCGACGAGCCCGGCGGCCCCGCCCCAGAAGTCGACCGGGTCGGTCAGGCTCCCGGCGACGAGGTCTCGGTAGGCCTGCGGGGACGCCGGGTCGCTGATCGCGCTCATGGGTCCATCACACACCCGCGCCGGACGCCGCGCCACACGTCACCGTCCGGCGGTCCCGATCCTGCGACGGGCGGCGGATAGGGTCGCGAGGTATGCAGCGCCGCCAGCCCGTCAGCGAGGACGTCTCCGACCTGCGGGTCGGTGCCGGGCGCACGGCGGAGGTGCGCTACCGCAGGGTGGAGCCGCGGGCCGGGGACGGCCCGCGCGAGGTGGAGGACCGGGCGACCTGGCGGCGATGGCTGGAGTCTGACGGGCCGCTCCCCCCGCTGCGGGTGCAGGGCCTGGACCTCACCGCCGACCGGGAGCTGCTCCTCGAGCGCGCGGACCTGGGTGGCCTGGTGGTCCTGGGCGGCCACCTCGACGACGAGGTGGAGGCCCACCTGCGGGCCGGCGGGGCCCTGGTCTTCCCCGCGGCACCGCAGGCGCCGATCGACCCCTACCGCGGGCACCTCTACACCGCCGAGGAGCTGTATGCCGGCCTCGAGCAGGACGGGTACGCCCAGACGCCCGACGCCCGGGCCTACCGCTGGTTCGAGGACGCCGTGCTGCGGCACGACGCCTACGTCACCGCGCTGCGCGCCATCCACGACGACGCGATGTCCGACGCCCTGGCCGGGGTGCTGACCGACCGGCGGGCGGTCGGGGTCATGGGTGGGCACGCGCTGCAGCGCGGCACCCCGGAGTTCGCCGCCGCAGCACTGCTGGGGCACCGCCTCGCCGAGGACGGCGCGGTGGTGCTCACCGGTGGCGGGCCAGGGGCGATGGAGGCCGCCAACCTCGGCGCCTGGGCCGCGGACGAGGAGCTGCTGCAGACCGCGCTCGACTCCCTCGGCCGGGTGCCCGGCTTCGCGCCGGACGTCCGCGCGTGGGTGGAGCCCGCGCTGGGGCTGCGGGCGAGATCGGGCGAGGCGGTCGTGCCGCGTCGGCTGCGCAGCGTGGGCATCCCGACCTGGTACTACGGCCACGAGCCGCCGAACGCCTTCGGCCAGCTCATCGCGAAGTTCTTCAGCAACGCGCTGCGTGAGGACCTGCTGCTGGCGCACTCCCGTGGCGGCCTCGTCGTCCTGCCAGGCGCGGCCGGCACGGTGCAGGAGATCTTCCAGATGGCGACCCGGCTCTACTACGAGGTGGACGCACCGGAGGAGGGACCTGCGCCGCTGGTGCTGGTGGGCCGCGAGCACTGGACCGAGCGGCTGCCGGTCTGGCCGCTGCTCCAGGCACTCGGTCAGGGCCGGTCCATGGGCGGCGCACTGCACCTCGTCGACACCGTCGAGGAGGCTGCCGACCTGGTGACCGGGCGCGGCTGAGGCACCGGGGTGCCCCGGGGCGGCGCGTATTTCCCGCAGTCCTCAGGAGCTGCAGAGCGGCGCGACGATCCCGTCGTCGGCGAGGCGTTCGGCATCGCCCTCGGTGACCCATTCCCCGTCCGGCGTGAGCCAGGCCGACGGGTCGTCCGCGGGCGGCGCGAGATCCATCCCCGACCACGTGGTCCTGGAGAAGGCCGTGCCGTCCTCACCGCGCACCACCACGGTGACCGGACCCTGCTCCCCGCTCGTCGGGGTGGCAGCGTCTCCGCTGAAGCCAGGTGGCGGCTGCCCCACCACCACGGTCTCCACCGTCCCGGTGCCCGCGTCGGCGACCATCCCCCACTCCTGCGCGTCCGTGCTTGCGTCCTCGCCCACGGTGACGTCCACGCCGGCCACACCAGCGCATTCACGCCCGGCCCAGAACTCGAGCCGGCCGTCGACCTGGCGCAGACCGACGAGGGATCCCTCGGGATCCTCGGGCGCGCTCCAGCATCCCGCCAGAGCTACCAGGAAGAGCGGAGCCACGGTCGCCCGGGGCATCAGTCGACGCACTGGAAGTATCCCCCGTCCTCGAAGCCGGCCTCTTCCTCCATCGGGTGACCGCACGGGTCCAGGGGGTTGTGCCACAGGTAGCGTGCGATGAAGCCCGAGTAGCCGTACCGTGCCCACTGCTGGGCGTGCACCTTCTCGTGGCGCAGCACCCGCCACAACGGATGGATCGAGTCGGGCGGGTCCTTGGTGTCGTTCTCGACCATGTCCCTCAGCCGTGCCGCCGGGTCGCTCGACTCGTCGTTGACCATGAAGATCTCGCCCCACATGGTCCCACCCTCGTAGGCGAACAGATCCGTCGTGCTGGGCATGAGCCGGTCCTCTCCCACCGCCATGAAGATGCCGTGGGGCGTCGCTGCCAGGGCCGCGCCGTCGTCGAGGACGAGATCGATGTCACCATCGCCGAACCAGGTGTCGAAGGTCCAGGAGTTGGCGTCCCGCCGCCAGGCGTTGCTCGAGGGCTCCCCGCCCGCGAGGAGCTCGGTCAGCTCGGCGATCCGTCGAGCGTCCTCACCGTGCTTCGTGGTGATGAGGAAGTAGGCGCGACCGTCCGGGTCGCGCATGACCTCGAGCTCCTCGAGGAGGTCGAAGGTCCGGTCGTCGACACCCTCCTGCTGCGCCAGCGCGACCGGATCACCGCCCTGGGCCTGGACGTGCTGGAGCCACTCGCGCAGGTAGGCGGCGGGTGGGTCGGCGAGGACGCCCTCGTCCACCAGCTCGTGGTATCCCTCGATCACCGCTCGGGCGTCCGCGGTGGGGACGGCGATATCGGCGTGCAGCCCCTGGGTGGCGGACAGGAAGTCGGCGAGCGCGACGGCGTCCTCGCCGTCCCCGGTCATGATCACCTCGGCGAGAGCCTCGGCATACCCCTCGGGCAGCTCCTCCGCCCGGGCAGCGGTCTGCAGGGCGAGCCGCAGCCCGCTCATGACGCCCCCGTGCGTGCGGGCGTAGTCGAGGTCGGCCTGCCCGGTCCGCTGCACCTCCATGTCCACGGACTCCAGGTATGCGGCCAGCTCTTCCGGGGACAGGGCGTCGAGCAGCGCCGAGGCGAAGTAGGGGTCGCTCGCATGCTCGCCGAGCTGCTCGGCCAGCCGCTGCGTGTACGGGCCGTCGGCGATCTGGTCGGCGAGCTCCTGCGCGAGCTCCTCGGCCTCCTCGGGTGTGAGCTCGGACAGCTGCGACTCGTCGATCTGCACGCTGGCCTGGATCCCCGGCGTCGAGGCCTCGACCTCCTCCGCCAGCGCCAGCCTGCGGCGCAGCATCGGCACCTGCGAGGTCAGCCAGTCCCCGGCCGTCCGCACCGCAGCGGCGTCCCCAGAGCCGAGGTCCGCCTGGTCCAGCAACCCGGAGAGCTCCCGGTGTGTGCTCTCGCCCTCGTCGCCGACGGCCCGCACGTCCTCGATGAGCCGCCGCATCGCCGCCAGGTGGATCTGGGTGAGGGGCACGACTACCTCGGCTCCCCCGCCGGGATCCGGGCCGGCGTGGTCGACCACTCGGCCCGGAGGGCCGTGGTGGTGGCCTCCGCGCCACGGAGCAGATCTCGTCGGGCCTCCTGCAGCCCCTCCTCGAACGGCCGCGCGGCGGATGACACCCAGGCGCCGGCGGCCAGGGCGTCCCGGGCCGGCCTCAGCACGTCGTCGAGCTCCTGCTCGATCGTCTCCGCGCGCTCCACCAGGCGGCGCAACTCGGCCTTGCGCGGGTTGGCCACGTCCTCCGACATCGGTCGACCCCCTCGTCGTCGTTCTCCCCCAAGATAGCCCCGGCGTCAGACCGAGGCGGCGAGCTGGCCGCAGGCGCCGTCGATGTCCGAGCCGCGGGTGTCCCGCACCGTCGTGGGGATGCCGTGAGCCAGCAGACGCTCGACGAACTGCTGCTCGACCCCCCGGCGCGAGGCGGTCCACCTGCTCCCGGGCGTCGGGTTGAGCGGGATGGGGTTGACGTGCACCCAGCCGCGGCCGCGGGCGTCGAGCTTGTCCCCGAGCAGGTCGGCGCGCCAGGCCTGGTCGTTGATGTCCCGGATGAGGGCGTACTCGATCGAGACGCGTCGCCCGGTCGCCTCGAAGTAGCGTAGCGTCGGCGTCCAGCGCCTCGTCCACCTTCCACCGGGTGTTGATCGGGACCAGCTCGTCGCGGAGCTCGTCGTCCGGCGCGTGCAGGGACAGCGCGAGGGTCATGGGTATGCCCTCTCCCGCCAGCCGGTCG
This sequence comes from Serinicoccus marinus DSM 15273, assembly GCF_008386315.1. Lineage (NCBI taxonomy): Bacteria > Bacillati > Actinomycetota > Actinomycetes > Micrococcales > Ornithinimicrobiaceae > Serinicoccus > Serinicoccus marinus. The sequence goes on from NZ_CP043808.1 coordinate 2,090,223, forward strand.
ATCCCGGGCACCAGCCCCACGGTGGACATGGTGATCCCGCGCGCCGACATACCCAGCCCCTCCGGAGCCGCCTCGACGAGCCGGTGGACGGCACCGAGCGAGGCCTTGTAGTTGGCCAGCGCCTCGCCCATCCCCATGAAGACGACGTTGGACACCCGCAGTGCCTCCTGGACGTCACCGCCACCCTCGTCGCTCTCCTCAGCGCCTCCACGGAGGTCCCCGTGCCGCAGCGCGCGGGCGGCGGCGACGACCTGCTCGACGATCTCCGCGGTGGACAGGTTGCGCGTCAGACCGGCCTGACCGGTCGCGCAGAACGGGCAGTTCATGCCGCACCCGGCCTGGCTGGAGATGCACATCGTCACCCGACCCGGGTAGCGCATGAGCACCGACTCCACCATCGCCCCGTCGTGCAGGCGGTGGACCTGCTTGAGCGTCTCCCCGTCGTCGGCGGACAGCGTGCGGACCGGCGTGAGCAGCGGCGGGAGCAGCCCGTCGACGAGCTCGCCGCGCCCGGCCTTCGGCAGGTCAGTCATCTGCTCGGCGTCGGTGACGAGCCGTTCGAAGTAGTGGCGGCTGACCTGGTCGGCGCGGAAGGCGGGGATGCCCAGCTCGCGCGCCCAGTCCTTGCGCCCGGCCAGGTCGTGGTCGGCGAGGTGGGTGGGCGCCTTGCCGCGCCGGGGCGCGCGGAAGGTCAGCTGGCCCGGGGCGGGGCGGTCGGTGGAGGGGGTGGGGAGCTCGGTGGTCATGGCGTCCCCAGTGTCTCAGGTCGGGCCCCGACCTGCCGCATCCCTCAGACGAAGAGCCGCAGCAGCGCCCAGCAGACGGGCGCCGTGACGACGAGCGAGTCCAGCCGGTCCATGACGCCGCCGTGGCCCGGCAGGATGCTGCCCATGTCCTTGATGCCGAGGTCGCGCTTGATCGCCGACTCGGCCAGGTCACCCACGGTGGCGAAGGCTGCGGCGAAAGCGCCGACGACGGCACCCGCCCACCAGGGTCCGTCGAGGATCAGCGTCACGCAGGCCACGCCCACCAGGGTGCTGGTGCCGACCGACCCCGCGAAGCCCTCCCACGACTTCTTCGGCGACAGCGAGGGTGCCATCGGCGTCCGCCCCCGCAGGACGCCCACGGCATACCCTCCGGTGTCCGAGGCCACCGTGACCAGCATGAACGTGATGATGCGGCCCACCCCGTCCGGCTGGGCGAGCATCAGCGAGGTGATCCCGGCGAGCAGCGGCACGTAGGCCACGATGAAGACCCCGCCGGCGACGTCCCGCGCCGCGTCCTCCGGGTCGCCGACGCTGCGCCAGGCCAGCACGAGGGCGGCTGCGGTCGCGAAGCCGACCGCGAGCGCGTCGGCGCCGCCGTAGTAGGCGAGCGGGACCAGCCCGACCGAGGCGAGCACCGGCGGCAGCGGCGGGGACACCCGGCCGCTGCGCAGCGCCCCGACGAGCTCCCACACGCCGACGACCGCGGCGGCGGTGACGAGGTAGACGAAGGCCGGCTTCCAGAAGACCAGGCTGGCGATGATGAGTCCGCCCAGGAAGACCCCCACGCCGATGGCGGCGGGCAGGTTGCGCCCGGCCCGTGGCGTGCGCCCGGGCTCCGCGGCCCGCGCGGCGCGTTGCGCGGCGCGCGCCTCCCGACGGGTCGTCGGCGCCTCCCCGGTCTGGGCCGGGGCGCCGGAGGTGGGCTCCGTCATGAGGGTGGGTGGTCGCCGGGGCTCGGGCTGCTCAGACCTCGAGCAGCTCGGCCTCCTTGTGCTTGAGGATGTCGTCGACGACGTCCACGTGCCGCTTGGTCAGCGACTCCAGGTCCTTCTCCCCCCGGGTGCCCTCGTCCTCGCCGATCTCGCCGTCCTTGACGGCCTTGTCGATCTGGTCCTTGGCGTGGCGCCGCACGTGCCGGACCGACACCTTGGCCTCCTCGCCCTTGGTGTGCGCCAGCTTGATGTACTCCCGGCGACGCTCCTCGGTGAGCTGCGGCATGACGATGCGGATGGCGTTGCCGTCGTTGCTCGGGTTGGCGCCGAGGTCGGCCTCGCGCAGCGCCTTCTCGATGTCCTTCATCGCGCCCCTGTCGTAGGGGGTGATGAGCACGGTGCGGGCGTCCTGGATGCTGAAGCTGGCCAGCTGCTGCAGTGGCGTCGGGGCGCCGTAGTAGTCCACCTCGAGCTTGCTGAACATGCCGGGGTGGGCCCGGCCGGTGCGGATGGACGCCATGTCCTCGCGCGCCACGTCCAGCGCCTTGTCCATCTTCTCCTCGGCCTCCAGGAGGGCCATCTCGACGACCTCGGACATGATGTCGTGCTCCTTATCGCGTATGCCGCCCGTGCGGCTGGTCGGTGTGCGGCGGCGGGTCAGCCCGCCGTGACGAGTGTGCCGATCCTCTCACCCTTGATGGCGCGGGTGATGGAGTCCTCGCCGTCCATGCCGAAGACGAGCATCGGCAGCGCGTTGTCCATGCACAGGCTGAAGGCGGCGGCGTCCACCACCCGCAGGTTGCCGGTGAGCGCCTCGGAGAAGGTGAGCCGGTCCAGCTTGCGGGCGTCGGCGTCGGTGCGCGGGTCGGCGGTGTAGACCCCGTCGACGCCGTGCTTGCTCATGAGCACCTGGTCGCACTTGATCTCCAGCGCCCGCTGCGCCGACACGGTGTCGGTGGAGAAGTAGGGCATACCGGCGCCGGCGCCGAAGATCACGACGCGGCCCTTCTCCAGGTGGCGCATGGCGCGGCGCGGGATGTAGGGCTCGGCGACCTGGCCCATGGTGATCGCGGTCTGCACCCGGGTGTCGACGCCCTCCTTCTCCAGGAAGTCCTGCAGCGCCAGGCAGTTCATGACGGTGCCGAGCATCCCCATGTAGTCCGCCCGCGCGCGCTCCATCCCCCGCTGCTGCAGCTCGGCCCCGCGGAAGAAGTTGCCGCCGCCGATGACGACCGCGATCTCCGCCCCGGAGCGGTGGGCGTCGGCGATCTGGTGCGCGATCCCCTTGACCACGTCCGGGTCCACGCCGACGTTGCCGCCCCCGAAGGCCTCCCCCGACAGCTTGAGCAGGACCCGCCTCGGGGAGTCGTCGGACTCGGGCGCGGCGGCGGTCTCGTGCTCGGGCACCGTCGTGGTCATGCGGATCCTCCTGAGGTCGTGCCGGGCGGTCGCTCGATCCTGCCACACCACCCCAGGAGCGGCGATCCGCACCGTCCCGGCCCCGGCTCTCGGCACACTGGGGGTATGCGCAGCCCCTCCCCGTCCGTGCTCGAGTCGTTCGGGCTGCGGGGCGGGACCTGCCCGGTCCGCGGCGGGCAGGGGACGTGCTGGGAGGTCGACGGGGCCGTGCTCAAGCCCGACCAGGACCCGGACCTCGTCCGCTGGCTGGGCACCGAGCTGGCCGAGGTCGACCAGGAGGGCTTCCTGCTGCCATCGGTCCTCTCGGCCACTGACGGGTCCTGGGTCGTGGACGGATGGTCCGCGAGCGCCTACGTGGGCGGCTCGGGCGCGGAGGACGGACCGGTCGACTGGCGAGCACTGGTCGAGGCCGCGCGCTGCTTCCACCGGGCGACGGCGCGGCTGCCGTGCCCCGACCTCGTGGCTCGCCGCGACGACCCGTGGGCGCGGGCGGACCGGGCGGTCTGGGGCGAGGAGACGCTGCAACCTCCCCCGGTGCTCGCGCCCCTGGCGGAACGGCTGCGTCGCACGATCGGGGCCGCCACGAGCCGACAGCGCCAGGTGGTCCATGCCGACCTGGCGGGCAACGTGCTCCTCGCTCCCGGCCAGACCCCCGCGATCATCGACGTCTCACCCGTGTGGCGACCGGTGAGCTATGCCGAGGGCATCGTCGTCGCGGACGCCGTGTGCTGGCACGGCGCCGACCCCGACCTCGGCCCGTCCCTGGACATCCCGACCGACGATGTCGCGCGCGGGCTGCTCTTCCGGGTGCTGGTGCTGGGCCTGCTGCACGACGACGGCGAGCGCGACGCCCTGGTGGACCAGGCCCGCCGGCATACCCGGGCGGCGGACGTGCTCGGGCTCTGACCGGCTCCCCGGACGACCGGAAGGCCGGGCCCCGACGGGGACCCGGCCTTCCGGCGACCGCTCAGGCTGGCGTCAGACGCCGACCTTGAAGCGGGCGAAGCCGGTCACCTGCGCCCCGGCCTCGTCGGCCACCTTGGCGACCGTCTTCTTGTTGTCCTTGGCGAACGGCTGGTCGAGCAGCACGTTCTCCTTGAAGTAGCCGTTGACGCGACCCTCGATGATCTTGGGCAGCGCCTGCTCCGGCTTGCCCTCCTCACGGGCGGTCTCCTCGGCGATGCGCCGCTCGCTCGCGACGGTCTCGGCGTCGATCTCGTCGCGGGTGAGCACCGAGGGGGAGAAGGCCGCGACGTGCATCGCGATGTCGCGGGCGACCTGCTCGTCCCCACCGGTGGTGGCGACGAGGACGCCGATCTGCGGGGGCAGGTCCGGCATCGTCTTGTGCAGGTAGGACACGACCTGGTCGCCCTCGACGCGGGCGACGCGGCGCACCTCGATCTTCTCGCCGATGGTGGCGTTGGCGTCGTCGAGGACCTCCTTGACGGTCTTGCCGTCCAGCTCCGAGGCCAGCAGGGCGTCGGCGTCGGTGGCCCCGACCGCGACGGCCTGGGCCAGGACGCGGTCGGCCAGCTCGCCGAAGTTCGGGCCCTTGGCGACGAAGTCGGTCTCGCAGTTGACCTCGACCAGGGTGCCGACGCCACCGTCGACCTGGGCGCGCACCAGACCGTTGGTGGCCGAGCGGCCCTCACGCTTGGTGACGCCCTTGAGCCCCTTGACCCGCAGCAGGTCGGTGGCCTTCGCGGTGTCGCCGTCGGCCTCGTCGAGCGCCTTCTTGACGTCCATCATCCCGGCGCCGGTGGACTCGCGCAGCGCCTTGATGTCAGCGGCGGTGTAGTTCGCCATGAGTGCTTCTGTGCTCCTTCGTCGAACGGTGCGTCAGGACTGGGTGGTCTGGGCGTCGGCCTCGACCGGCTGGGCCTCGTCGGCCTGCGTGTCGACCTGCGCCTCGTCGGCCTGCGTGTCGACCTGCGCCTCGTCCTGCTCGGCCTGCTCGGCCTGCTCGGTCGCGGCCGGCGTCGCCTCGGCGTCCTCCGTCGCGGCGGCCTGCGCCTCCGCGGCGGGGGCGGTCTCGGCGGGGGTCTGCTCGGAGGTCTCCTCCGCGCCGGCGAGCAGCTCGCGCTCCCACTCGGCCATCGGCTCGTTCTCGGCGCCCTCGCTCTCGGCGCCGGACTCGCTGCCACCGCCGGAGCGGGCGATGAGGCCGTCGGCGACGGCGTCGGCGACCACGCGGGTCAGCAGCGTGACCGAGCGGATGGCGTCGTCGTTGCCCGGGATCTTGTAGTCGACCTCGTCCGGGTCGCAGTTGGTGTCGAGGATCGCGATGACCGGGAGGCCGAGCTTGCGGGCCTCGGTGACCGCGAGGTGCTCCTTCTTGGTGTCGACGACCCACACGGCCGAGGGCACCTTCTGCATGTCGCGGATGCCGCCGAGGGTCTTCGCGAGCTTCTCGTACTCGCGGCTCATCATGAGGAGCTCCTTCTTCGTGCGGCCGCTGCCGGCCACGTCGTCGAAGTCGATCTCCTCGAGCTCCTTCATGCGGGTGAGGCGCTTGGAGACGGTCTGGAAGTTGGTGAGCATGCCGCCCAGCCAGCGGTGGTTGACGTAGGGCATCCCCACGCGGGTCGCCTGCTCGGCGATGGACTCCTGCGCCTGCTTCTTGGTGCCGACGAACAGGATCGACCCACCGTGCGCGACGGTCTGCTTGACGAAGTCGTAGGCCTCGTTGAGGTAGGTCAGCGACTGCTGCAGGTCGATGATGTAGATGCCGTTGCGCTCGGTCATGATGAAGCGCTTCATCTTGGGGTTCCAGCGACGGGTCTGGTGCCCGAAGTGGACGCCGCTCTCCAGGAGCTGGCGCATGGTGACGACGGCCATGCCGTGGTCTCGCTTTCTTCTCGGTTGCAGTTGTGTCCTGGCCCGGGGACGCTCCCCACCCGCCGGATCGCTGGTGCGAGATCCGTCGGGACCGCGGGGTGCGCCACCGGCCGCTGGCCGGCATACCTCGCAGGTATGCGGTGCGGACCGGTCGCGCCCGGGCGCGAATTCGCGCGTCACACCCGCCCGAGGGCAGGACGAGACGCACGTGCCTCCCATCGTACGGGACCGGGAGCCCCGGCCCCGAATCGTTACGGTGTCGGCATGAGCGATCCCCTCGTGCAGCGGCTGCGACCCTTCGGCACCAGCGTCTTCGCGGAGATGACCCAGCGGGCGCTGGAGTTCGACGCGGTCAACCTCGGGCAGGGCTTCCCGGACACCGACGGACCGTCGCAGATGCGGGAGATCGCGGCGCAGGGGCTGCGCGACGGGCTCAACCAGTACGCCCCCGCCCGCGGGCTGCCGGACCTGCGCCAGGCGGTGGCCGAGCACCAGGACCACTGGTACGGCATACCGCTGGACCCGGCCACCCAGGTGCTGGTGACGGTCGGCGCCACCGAGGCCATCGCCGCCTCCCTCATCGCGCTCGTCGAACCGGGCGAGGAGGTGCTGCTCGTCGAGCCGTCCTACGACTCCTACGGCGCCGCGGTCGCCATGGCCGGCGGCGTCCGGCGGACCGTGCAGCTGAGCTTCCCGGATCTGGAGCTGGACCTCGACGCGATGCGCGGCGCCGTCACCGGGCGCACCCGGGCGCTCGTGCTCAACACCCCGCACAACCCCACGGGCAAGGTCTTCAGCCGGGAGGAGCTGGAGGGGATCGCGGCGATCGCGCAGGAGCACGACCTGCTGGTTGTCGCGGACGAGGTCTACGAGCACCTGGTCTTCGACGGGCGGCGGCACACCCCGATCGCCACCCTCCCCGGCATGTTCGAGCGCACGCTCACCATCTCCTCGGTCGGCAAGACGTTCTCGCTGACCGGGTGGAAGACCGGCTGGGTCAGCGGACCGGCCCACCTCGTCGACGCGGTGGCGGCGGTCAAGCAGTTCCTCACCTTCGTCGGGGTGACGCACGTGCAGCCCGCCGTCGCGCACGGGCTCCGGATGCCCGACGACTTCTTCACCGGCTTCGCGGCGCGGCTGCAGGCCAAGCGGGACCTGCTCGCCGCCGCGCTGGCCGAGGTCGACGTGCCGGTCAGCCCGTGCGGCGGGAGCTACTTCGTCATCGCCGACCTGGCCGGTCACGGGGTGGACGACGCGGTCGACTTCTGCCGGCGTATGCCCGAGGAGCTCGGGCTGGTCGGCGTCCCGGTCTCGGTCTTCTGCGACGACCCCGGCCCGGTGCGGAGCCTGGTCCGTTTCGCCTTCTGCAAGCAGGACGAGGTGCTGCGCGAGGCGGCGCGCCGTCTGCAGGGTCTGGGACGGGCCTGACACCCTCACCGGTATGACCTCCCTCGCCACCTCCTCGTCAGGTGCGGCCCGGCGCCCGGCGCCGGTGGCGCGGGTGCGGTCGTGGCTCGGGGACTGGCTGGTGATCGGGGTCTGGATCGGTGTGCTCACGGCCGTCGGGGCGTTCCTCGTCCCCGTCTGGACCTGCCCGGGGCATCGGCGACGTCCGTGCGAGGGCTGCTCGTGGCCGATCTGATCTTCACCCTGATCACCGTCCTGCCGTGGTGGCTCTACCTCTCGATCACCGAGGCCTCGCGCCGGCGCGCCACGCTCGGCAAGCGGTGGGCGGGCCTCGTCGTGGTCGGGCCGACACCCGGGAGCGCCGGGAGAGCCGTGTGGGGACGCAACCTGGTCAAGGCGTCGCCCTGGCAGCTGGCCCATCTGGGCGTCAGCCGGATGCTCTTCGAGCTGCAGACGGGGTGGGCCGTGGTCTTCCTGGTCCTCTCCCTCGCGCTGCTGGCAGCCTGCGCTGTTCCGGCGCTGACGGGTGGGCAGGGCGTCCACGACCGGGTCGCCGGCACGCGGGTGGAGCGGGCGACGTGAGCGGCCCGCTGGGTGTGGCCGCGCAGCTGCAGGCCTTCGAGCAGCACCTGCGGGTGGAGAAGGGTCGGTCGGTGCACACGGTGCGCGCCTACCTCGGCGACCTCGACGCGCTGGACGTCTTCCTCGCCGACCGCGGGGTGCGGTCGAGCGCCGAGGTCCGCCTGCCGGACCTGCGGGCCTGGCTCGGCAGCATCGGGGCGGCCGGGGCCTCCCGCTCGACGGTCTCCCGGCGCGCGGCGGCGGCGAAGACGTTCTTCCGGTGGGCTCAGCAGACCGGCAGGATCACCGCCGACCCGTCGCTGCGCCTCGCCGCGCCGGGGAAGGAGAAGCACCTGCCGGGAGTCCTGCGCGCCCCGCAGGCGGGCGAGCTCCTGGACCTGGCGGCCGTGGCCGCGGACGACGACGACCCGGTCCACCTGCGCAACCGCGCGATGCTCGAGCTGCTCTACGCCTCCGGGATGCGGGTCGGGGAGCTCACCGGCCTGGACGTGGACGACGTGGACCTCGAGGCCGGCACGGCGAGGGTGCTCGGCAAGGGCGACAAGGAGCGGGTCGTGCCCTTCGGCGCCCCGGCGACCGAGGCGCTCGCCCTCTGGCTGGCGGGAGGCCGCCCGCGGCTGGCGACCGCCGAGTCCGGTGCCGCGCTCTTCCTGGGGCGTCGCGGCCGTCGGGTGGACCAACGGCAGGTGCGCTCCACCCTGCAGGCGCTGCTGGCGCACCTCCCGGACACCCCGCAGATGGGGCCGCACGGGCTGCGGCACAGCGCCGCCACCCACCTGCTCGAGGGCGGCGCGGACCTGCGCACCGTCCAGGAGCTGCTGGGCCACGCCAGCCTGGCCACGACGCAGATCTACACGCACGTGTCGGTGGACCGGCTGCGCGCGGCCTACCAGCAGGCGCACCCCCGGGCCTGAGGCATCCCGCAGCGGCCACCCTGACGCCGGCCCAGCGGCAGGTCGCGCCCCGCGGTCACCGGGTGAGCACCGACCAGAGCGCCACCAGGACCAGGACGCCGATCGCGATCCCGATCACCAGCGGCAGGACGATGAGCAGTGCCGCGAGCAGGAGGTAGACCGGACCCGAGCGCGTCGAGGTGCGTCCCTCGGCGAGGGACGCCTGCAGCAGCCGGTAGTTCTTCCGGTTGGCGCGGTGCGCGACGTCCGCGGCGTCACCCACGACGGGGACCAGCCCGAGAGCTGCGTCCAGCAGCATGTTCCAGGCCATCCGCGCGAGCACGAGAAGCGGGACCCGGCGACGGGCGGCGTCGTACATGATGGCCGCCGACATCCCGGAGCCGAGGATGTCTCCGGCCCCGGGCAGCAGCCCCAGGACCGCGTCGAGGCCGATGCCGATGCGGGTGCCCGGGATGGTCACCAGGTCGTCCATCACCCTCGCGAGGTGACGGCTCAGACCGGTGTCGGGCGCTGGGGTCCGCCGCGGCTGGGTCACCGAAGGAGTGTGCCTCACCCCGCGTCGTCGTGCGTGCCTGCCTGCCTCACCGGTCGACCGGCAGCAACGTCAGCTCGACCCCCAGCAGCAGCGGGGTGGGATCGACGTAGTCGTCCCGGTTCCGCACCGCCCCGAGGTGCAGGCAGGCCCGGATCACGCAGTGACCGCCCTCGTCGAGGTGTCCGAGCCGGTCACCACGCGCCACCCGGGCGCCGCGCCCCACGCGATCGGCCACCGGCTGGTAGGTGCTGCGCAGCCCGCTGGGTGGGTCACGCTCACGACGCCGACACCGGCCACCACCCCGCTGAAGGTGACGACCCCGTCGTCGACGGCGAGCACCGACTCCCCCGCCACACCGGCCAGGTCGATCCCGCGGTGACCGGCGCCCCAGCGCTGCCGCGGCGGGTCGAAGCCGTGCACGATGCCTGGCTCCCCCGCCAGCGGCCACCCCCACAGCGCGGTGCGCTCGCGGTCCTCGGATGCGGGCGCAGCCGTCCGGACACCGATCACCACGGAGGCCGTCGCCCCGGCGGTGCCCGCCTCGGGCCGCGGGGTCGGCACGGTCGTCGTCGAGTGGACCGGGGCCGGCTGGGCGGGGGCCGGCAGGGGCCACACCAGGCCGAGGGCGGCAGCCACCGTCACCGCGAGGACGTGGCGCCACGGTCGGCCGGCCATGCTTACCGCACCCCCGTGGGTCGGCGCTGCCAGCCGTCGAGGAGCTCCTCGGCCAGGCCCTCCCGCTCCAACGAGCGGAGCGCGCCGAGCGTCTCCGCCAGGCTCAGGCCGCTGCGCACCATGACCTCGTCGACCCCGCTGGAGGAGCGGGGTCGCAACCACTGCCACACGCGACGCAGCTCCTCCGTGAGGTCGTCGGCGGCCTGCCGGCCACCTCGCTTCACCGGGGCCAGGTCCGCGCCGATGTGCCCGACCAGCTCAGCGACCTCGGCTCCGTCGGTGACCAGCTCTGCCCCCATGCGGATCTCGGCGTGGGCACCCTGAGACATCAGGCTCTCGACCGACCCGGGGACCGCCATGACATGGCGGCCCAGCTCGCGGGCGTGCTTGACCGTGGACCGCGCGCCGGAGCGAAGTCCCGCCTCGACCACCACCGTGCCCTGCGCCAGCCCGGCGATGATCCGGTTGCGGGCCAGGAAGCGCATCCGGGCCGGGGCGCCCCCTGGGGGCGTCTCGCTCACGACCAGGCCGGTGCGCCGGACTCTCTCGATGAGATCGGCGTTGGCACGGGGGTAGGCGACGTCGACACCCCCCGCGAGGACCGCCACCGTGCACCCGTCCGCCGCCAGGGCCGCCCGGTGGGCAGCGGCGTCGATGCCGAAGGCTGCCCCCGAGACGATGGTGAAACCGCGGCCCACCAGGTCCGTGCACAGCACGGCGGTGACGTGGTCGCCGTAGGCCGTGCTCGCCCGGGCCCCGACCACCGCGACGCTGCGCCGCACCAGCTCGTCCAGGCGCCCCGGACCGGTGACCCACAGGCACCACGGCGGTTGCTCCAGCTCGTCGAGGCAGTGGGGCCACTCCTCGTCCCCCGGCACGAGCACCCTCGCACCGACCAGCCTCGCGACGTGGGCCTCGTCGACGGTCGTGGCCCGCTCGACGCGAGCGGCCAGCCGGTGCAGGTCCGGACCGCCCGGCACCCTGCCGCCCTCCAGCGCGTAGCCCACGACGGCCTCCACCCCGTCTTCGGCGACGACCTGCTGCACCTTCTCGTCGTAGGGCTCTGCGAGCCGCGAGAGCAGCATCCGGGCCCGCCGTTCAGGGTCCTGCACCTGGCTCACGCGACCTTCACCCCCGTCGGGGTGCGCAGGTCGAGCGCCAGCGTCACGTCGTCCAGCCCGGGCCGGGAGGCGCCGCGCAGGTCCGCGAGCGTCCAGGCCACCCGCAGGGCCCGGTCCAGCCCGCGGAGGGTCAGGGCACCGCGGTCCATCGCCAGCTCCAGCGGTCGACGCTCGCGCGCCGCCGGACGCCACGGCTCCTCGCGGAGCAACGCACCCGGGACCTGGCTGTTGAGCCGGTAGGGCAGCTCGTGCCACCGCTCCTGCTGACGCTGCCGTGCCAGAGCCACCCGCTCGGAGACCACGGCCGTCGGCTCGCCCGGCGGCAGCGCGAGGTCCCCTCGGGTCACGGCGCTCACCGCGAGCTTGAGGTCCACCCGGTCCAGCAGCGGCCCCGACAGCCGTCCGAGGTAGCCGTTGCGCCGGAACGGCGGGCACACGCACTGTCCGCCCGCGCTGCCGCACGGACAGGGATTGGCGGCCAGCACCAGCTGGAAGCGCGCGGGCAGACGCACGTGGCGGTCGGCACGGGCGATGACCACCTCGCCGGACTCCAGCGGCTGCCGCAGCCCGTCGAGCACGTCGCGGCGGAACTCCGGGGCCTCGTCCATGAAGAGCACGCCGTGGTGGGCGCGCGAGACCGCCCCCGGGTGCACGGCGCGCGAGCCGCCACCGATGACTGCCGCGGTCGAGGCGGTGTGGTGGGGTGCGACGAAGGGCGGCTCGGACACGAGCCGGTCGTCCACGGCGAGGGCGCCGAGCACGGAGTGGATGGCGGTGACGGCGAGCGCGTCCGGACCCTCCAACGGGGGCAGGAGGCCGGGGAGACGCTCCGCCAGCATCGTCTTGCCCGCCCCCGGCGGACCGACGAGGAGCAGGTGGTGCCCGCCCGCGGCCGCGATCTCCAGGGCCTGCCGTGCGACGGCCTGGCCCACGACGTCCCCCAGGTCGGGCACGGCCTGCACCGCTCGGGGCGTGGCCGGCGGCATCGGGAAGTTGACCTGGCCGCCCTCGGCCCGCGCCCGGAAGAAGGAGCGGACCTCCCCCAGCGTCCGCACCGGGTGGACCTGGACACCACGCACCAGCGCGGCCTCCCGGGCGGCGTCGGCGGCGACGAGGACGTCTGTGACACCACCGTCGGCCGCCGCGACGACCATGGGCAGCACCCCCGGGACCGGCCGGACGTCGCCGGCCAGGCCGACCTCGCCGATCTGGGCCACCCCGGCGACGGCGGTGGCCGGCACGTGGTCCTCGGCCGCCATCATCGCCACGGCGATCGCCAGATCCAGCCCGCTGCCGGTCTTGGGCACCCCCGCCGGCGAGAGGTTGATCGTCCAGCGCCGCGGCGGGATCGACATGCCGCAGTTGCGCAGGGCCGGGCGCACCCGGTCCGGGGCCTGCCGGCACGCGTTGTCCGCCAGCCCGGTCATCACCGTCGCCGGCAGGCCGTCGGCCCCCTGCGCCTCCACGGTGACCAGGCGTCCCTCGACTCCGCTCAGGGTGACCGCGTGGGTCCGGGCCAGGCCCATCAGGCCACCGCCCGCAGGTGGGTCAGGACCGGCTCGTCGTCATGCGGCCGCAGCACGCCCACGACGTCGATGCGGAAGGCGGCGCCCCGCCGGTCGTGAGCCTCCAGCCAGGCCCACGCCAGTGTCCGCAGGCGCCGCGCCTTGTCCGCACCCACCGCCTCCACGGGCTCACCGAAGCGCACCGACCGGCGCGTCTTCACCTCGCAGAAGACCAGGGTGCGCCCGTCCTCGGCGACGACGTCCAGCTCGCCCTCCGGACACCGCCAGTTGCGGTCGACCACCTGCCAGCCGAGCGACTCCAGGTGCGCGCAGGCGAGGTCCTCCCCCCGGTCACCGACCGCCCGGGCCCGCGCCCAGGGCATACCTGCTGCCATGTCCTCCCCCTCTCGGCGGACGCGTCGCGCGCCCGCTTCGGACCAGCAGACGACGCGTCGGCGTCGACCTCAAGAGGCCGGCGCCGATCTGTGGAGAAGGTCAGCGGCCGTCGAGGGGTGTGGACGACCCCCGGCCCTGAGGGAGCATCATGGGCAGCATGCAGACCGACGACGCTCCCGACCTGCCCCTCGTCGCGCACTGGATCGGCGGCGTCGAGACGCCGGGAACCGACCCGCGCACGGCGCCGGTGTACGACCCGGCGCGCGGGACCGAGAGCGCGCGGGTCGCCCTGGCGGGCCCGGCCGAGGTCGAGGCCGCGGTGGCGGCCGCGAGCGCCGCCTTCCCCGGGTGGCGGGACACCTCTCTCGCCCAGCGCCAGGCCGTGCTCTTCCGCTTCCGGGAGCTGCTGCACGAGCGCAAGGACGAGCTGGCGACGATCATCACCGCTGAGCACGGCAAGGTCCTTGCGGACGCGCTCGGGGAGATCCAGCGCGGGCTCGAGGTCGTCGAGCTCGCCACCGGGTTCCCGCACCTCGTCAAGGGCGCGTTCTCGGAGAACGTCTCCACCGGGGTCGACGTCTACTCCCTCAAGCAGCCGCTCGGCGTGGTCGCGGTCATCTCACCGTTCAACTTCCCGGCGATGGTGCCGCTGTGGTTCTTCCCGGTCGCGATCGCCGCCGGCAATGCCGTCGTCCTCAAGCCCAGCGAGAAGGACCCCTCGGCCGCGGTGTGGATGGCCCGGCTGTGGCAGGAGGCGGGCCTGCCGGACGGCGTCTTCAGCGTGCTCCACGGCGACCAGGAGGCGGTTGACGGCCTGCTGACCCACCCCGACGTCGCCTCGCTCTCCTTCGTCGGGTCCACCCCCGTCGCGCAGCACGTCTACGAGACCGGTGCCCGGCACGGCAAGCGGGTCCAGGCGCTGGGCGGTGCCAAGAACCACATGCTCGCGCTGCCCGACGCCGACCTGGACCTCGTCGCGGACTCGGCGGTCAACGCCGGCTACGGCTCGGCCGGCGAGCGCTGCATGGCCATCTCCGTCGTGCTGGCGGTGGAGCCGGTCGCCGACGAGCTGATCGAGCGCCTCACCGAGCGCATCGGGCGGCTCCGCGTGGGTGACGGGCGCCGCGATCCCGACATGGGGCCGCTCGTGACACGCGAGCACCGCGACCGTGTCGCCTCCTACATCGACATTGCGGCGGCGGACGGCGCCGACGTCGTCGTGGACGGGCGCGAGGTCACTCCAGACGGGGACCCGGCGGCTTCTGGCTGGGCCCGACGTTGCTCGACCGCGTGCCCACGAGCAGCCGTGCCTACACCGAGGAGATCTTCGGACCGGTCCTGTCCGTGGTCCGGGTCCCGTCCTACGAGGACGGGGTGGAGCTCATCAACTCCGGCACCTTCGGCAACGGCACCGCGATCTTCACCCGTGACGGCGGCGCCGCGCGCCGCTTCCAGCACGAGATCCAGGTCGGCATGATCGGCATCAACGTGCCGATCCCGGTGCCGGTCGCCTACTACTCCTTCGGCGGGTGGAAGTCCTCGCTGTTCGGCGATGCGAAGGCCTACGGGGTCCGGGCCTTCGACTTCTTCACCCGGGAGAAGGCCGTCACGGCCCGCTGGCCGGACCCCGCCACGCACGGCGGCATCGACCTCGGCTTCCCGCGCCACGACTGAGCCACGGCGGTGGCGCGAGGGCCGCCTCAGCCGTGGTCCGTGAGCCCCTTGACGTCCAGGTCGGACTTGGCCAGCTCCTCGACGTTGACGTCCTTGAAGGTGATGACGCGCGCCTTCTTCACGAAGCGCGCGGGCCGGTAGACGTCCCACACCCAGGCGTCGGTAGCGTGACCTCGAACCACGTCTCGCCATCCTTGGCCCGCACCTGCACGTCGACCTCGTTGGCGAGGTAGAACCGGCGCTCGGTCTCCACGACGTGCGTGAACAGCCCGACGACGTCGCGGTACTCGCGGTAGAGCGCCAGCTCGGCCTCGGTCTCGTACTTCTCCAGGTCCTCCGCGCTCACTCCGTCATCCCTTCCTCGCGCCCCACGACCGTACCCGCCGCGGCGATGTTCCAGCTGCGCCGGTGCCACGCGCACGGACCGAGACGGCGCAGCGCCTCCTGGTGCTCCGGCGCGGCATACCCCTTGTTGTGCTCCCAGAGGTATGCCTCGTGCCCTTCCTCGCGCGCGGCCTGCACCATGAGCCCGTCGCGCTCCACCTTGGCCAGGACCGAGGCGGCGGCGACCGAGGAGCAGCGCAGGTCGGCCTTGATCATCGTGCGGACCGGCGGCGGTGCGGCTCCGTCGACGAGCCCGAGCAGACCCACCCGCTCGGGGTCGGTGAGCCAGTCGTGGTTGCCGTCGAGCAGCACCAGGTCGGGTCGCAGTCCCCCGAGCTGCGCGAGGGCGCGCTCCCCGGCCAGGCGCAGGGCCGCCATGATGCCGATCGCGTCGATCTCCGACGGCCAGGCATGACCGACCCCGTGCCCGTGCGCCCAGCGGCGGATCCGCGGGACCAGCCCCTCGCGCGCGGCCGGGGTCAGCAGCTTGGAGTCCTTGACCCCCTGCGGGGCGCTGCGGCAGGTCGCACCGATGGCGACTACGCCCACGCTGACCGGTCCGGCCAGGGCCCCGCGCCCCACCTCGTCCATCCCGACCAGCAGCTCGTAGCCCTCCCGCTGCAGGGTGCGCTCCACCCGCAGGCTCGGTCGGCGGCTCGCTGGTCGGCGGGTCGTGGTGGTCACGGTGCGTCCGGGACGTCGGCGTAGGTCTCGGGCACGCCGAACCAGTCGAAGTGGTCGAACGGGTAGAGGAGCACGACCGCCTGGCCGACGACGTCGTCGAGCGGGACCGATCCCTGCTCCCCGGTGCCGTCGTCGTTGGCCCGCGAGTCGCGGGAGTTGGAGCGGTGGTCGCCCATGAGCCAGATGTGGCCCTCGGGCACGGTGATCTCGAAGTCGCTCGTGCTCGGCTGGTCCGAGGGGTAGAGGTAGTCCTCCTCCAGCGGCTCCCCGTTGACGCTCAACCTGCCGTCCTCGTCGCAGCAGGCGACGGTGTCCCCCGGCATACCGACGACCCGCTTGATGAGGTGGTTGCCCTGCGAGGAGGGCGCCACGCCCACGAACTCCAGCGCCCGCAGGGTCCCGTTGAGGAGCGGGCCGCGGTCGACCCGCTCGACCGGTGGCAGCCAGCCCCCCGGGTCCTCGAAGACGACGATGTCCCCCCGGTCCACCCCCAGGGACCCGACCTGGAGCTTGCTGACCATGACCCGGTCGCCGTAGACCAGCGTGTTCTCCATGCTGCCGGAGGGGATCCAGAAGGCCTGCGCCAGGAAGGTCTTGATGAGGAAGGAGATCACGAGGGCGGTCGCGGCGATGGCCGCGATCTCCCGCACCGCGGCGAGGAAGCCGCCCCGCCGCCGGGGCTCCTGCCTCTGCCCCTCCTCGCGCTCCGGGGCGGGCCGGGGCCCGAGGTCGTCGGACCCGCCCTGCGCCCGGGTGTCCCGCGTGGGGTCGCTCACCTGCTGCCGTCCTTGCGTCGTCCTGAAGTCGTCCCGACCCTAACCCGGGAGCCTGGTAACAGACCGATCCCCCGCCGGGGGCCGGCGAGGGATCGGGTGGTTCTGCGGCCGAGCCGGTGTTCAGTCCTGCTGGGCCGGTGCCTGGGCGGCGGGCGCGCCGCCCTTCATCGCGGGGACGCTGTCGCGGCGCTCGCGGATCTTGGCCGCCTTGCCGCGCAGGTCGCGCAGGTAGTAGAGCTTGGCGCGGCGCACGTCGCCGCGGCTCACGACCTCGATCTTCTCGATGTTCGGGGAGTGCAGCGGGAAGGTCCGCTCCACGCCGACGCCGAAGGACACCTTGCGGACGGTGTAGGTCTCGCCGAGGCCACCGCCGTGACGGCGGATGACGACGCCCTTGAAGACCTGGACACGGGAGCGGTTGCCCTCGATGACCTTCACGTGGACGTCGACGGTGTCGCCGGCGCGGAAGTCGGGGATGTCGCTCCGCAGGCTGGCGGCGTCGAGATCGTCGAGCTTGTGCATGGTTGTCTCCTGCTCGCAGGTGCCACAGGTCACCCGCGGCGATCGGTGCTCGGCGCCGCCGGTGGGCGGCACGGCACGGGTCGTCGTGGTGTCGTCTCCGTCGGGTGCCACCCGCACGCTCCCCCTGTGGCAGGGGCACGGGATGCTCGGCACGGACGCCGGGACGCGAGGATCCAGTCTGCCAGAGGGGCGCCACGGCCTCCAAGTCCGCGCCGGCCCGGTCGACGCAGGTGCGCGGGTATACCCGTCCGCCGCCTACGATCGGGCGGTGCCCCTGCTGACCCTGCTGAGCGACCCCACGGCCCGCGACCTGGGCGAGTCCGCGGTGCACGACGTGAGCGGCGACCGTGCCACGTCGTCGCCGCGCTGGCTGCGCCCCGGCGCCGCGGTCGAGGTGGAGCTGGACGGCGACGCCGGTCTGGAGGAGGGCACGTGGGAGGCCTGGCAGGCGCGGGGGATCGACGTGGTCCTCCAACCCCGGGGAGCACGGCGGCGCCGGGTGCTGCTCGCCGACATGGACTCCACGATGATCGAGCAGGAGTGCATCGACGAGCTCGCCGCGCAGGTGGGCGTGGGCGAGCGGGTGGCCGCCATCACCGCGCGAGCCATGAACGGTGAGCTCGACTTCGCCGAGGCGCTGCACGAACGGGTCGGGCTGCTCCAGGGACTGCCCGTCGACGTCGTCCGGACCGTCCTCGACGAGCGCATCACCCTCGCGCCGGGCGGACCCGAGCTGCTCGCCACGACGGCGGCGCACGGAGGGTATGCCGCGCTCGTGTCGGGCGGTTTCACCCACTTCACCGAGGTGGTCGCCGCACGGCTCGGCTTCGACGAGCACCGTGCCAACACGCTCGAGGTGGCCGACGGGCGGTTGACCGGCCGGGTGGTCCCACCGGTGGTCGGCCAGGACGCCAAGGTCGCCGCGCTGCGCGCGATCACGTCCCGCCTCGGGCTGACCCCCGCCGACGCCGTGGCGGTCGGCGACGGGGCCAACGACCTGCCGATGCTGCAGCTCGCGGGGCTGGGCGTCGCCCTGCACGCCAAGCCGGCGGTGGCCGCGCGCGCCCCGGTCCGGGTCAACCACGGCGACCTCACCGCCCTGCTCTACCTGCAGGGCTACTCCGACGACGAGATCGTCCGCCCCTGAGCCTTCTGGACCTTGGTTCGTGGGACCCGCCGCCCAGAAACGTCGGTCCAGAAGATCAGCGACCGGCCTGGTAGCGCTCCATGAGGTCCGGGCGGCGCTGCGCGGTGCGGGCCAGTCGCTGCTCGTGCCGCCAGGCCGCGATCTGGCCGTGGTGGCCCGACAGCAGGACGTCGGGCACCTCGTGCCCCCGCCAGCTCGCGGGCTTGGTGTAGACGGGATACTCCAGCAGCCCCCCGGTGTGCGACTCCTCGGCCAGCGACGCCTCGTTGCCGACCATGCCGGGCAGCAGCCGGGCGATGGCCTCGGTCATCGCCAGGACGGCGACCTCGCCGCCGTTGAGGACGTAGTCGCCCAGGCTGAGCACCGACAGCGGGTAGCGGGAGGCGAACTCGTCGTAGACCCGCTCGTCGATGCCCTCGTAGCGGCCGCAGACGAAGACCAGCCAGTCCTCCTGCTCCGCGAGCCGCTCGGCGGTCGCCTGCGTGAAGACCTCACCGCCGGGGCCCGGGACGACGATCCGCGGCGTCCGCCCGGGGACCGAGGTGCAGATCGCGTCCAGCGCCTCGCCCCACGGCTCGGGCCGCATGACCATCCCGGCGCCACCGCCGTAGGGCGTGTCGTCGACGGTGCGGTGCCGGTCGTGGGTCCAGTCGCGCAGGTCGTGCACCTGCACCTCGAGCAGTCCCTCGCGCCGCGCCCGCCCCAGCAGGGAGAGCTCGAGCGGCGCGAGGTAGTCCGGGAAGATCGTGACGACGTCGAGACGCAGCGGCATACCTCTCACTCCCCCAGCTCGAGCAGACCCGGCGGCGGGTCGACGACGACCCGGCGGGCGTCCTCGTCCACCTCGGGCACCAGCTCGTCGACGAAGGGCACGAGCACCTCGCCGCCGGGGGTGATGACCTCGAGCAGGTCCTGCACCGGGCGGACGTGCAGCGCGCTCACCTCGCCCAGCGGGCTGCCGTCGGGGAGGACGACGGCGAAGCCCAGCAGGTCGTCCTCGCGCCAGCCGTCCTCCTCGCCCTCGGCTGCGTCGTCCTCGTCGTCGGTGACGAGCAGCCGGGTGTCCCGCAGCCCCTCGGCCGCGGTCCGGTCGGTATGCCCCTCGAAGGCGAGCAGGTAGATCCCCTGGTGCTGCCGCACCGAGCGCAGCACCAGCGGCCCGGTCGCGGCCGGCTCGGTGGTGAAGCTCTCCCCCACGACGAAACGCCCCTCGGGGTCGTCGGTGTGCACCTGGACGGTGACCTCGCCCCGCAGACCGTGCGGCCTGCCGATCCGAGCGGCGACGAAGGCCTCGGTCATGGTGCTCCTGTCGGGTGTGCCGTCCTCCGGGACGGGCTGCGGGTGGGACGCGTGCGGCCCGCCCCGGCGGTGGTGCCGGGACGGGCCGTCAAGCGGGACGCCTCGCGTCAGCGGGTGCGGTCGGTGTCGACGATGTCGACCCGGACCTTGTCCCCGCCGGCGAGCGCGCCGACCACGGTGCGCAGCGCGCTCGCGGTCCGGCCCCGCCGACCGATGACGCGGCCGAGGTCGTCAGGGTGGACCCGGACCTCGAGGACCTCACCGTGGCGGGCGTTCTTGGTCCGCACGGCGACGTCACCGTCGTGGTCGACGATGCCCTTGACCAGGTGCTCCAGGGCTTCCTCGAGCACGCTCAGGCCTCGTCGGTCTTCGCGTCGCCCTCGGAGCCGGTGGCGGAGTCCTCGGTGGCACCCTCGCCGGTGCTGGCCGCGGCCGAGCCCTCGGTGTCGGCGGGCGGGGCGGTCTCCTCGGCGGGGGCCTCGGTCGCGGCCTCCTCGGCCTTCTCGTCGCCCGTCGCTGCGGCCGGGGCCTCGGTCTTCTCCGCCTTGTCGGCCTTCTTGCGCTTCTGCGTGGTGGCGCCCGAGGTGTCCTCGCCGTCGGCGGCGGCGAGCGCGGCCTCGTAGAGGGCCTTCTTGTCGGCCTTGGGCTCGCGGGTCCTCAGCGTGCCCTCGGCACCGTCCTCACCCTTGTACTTCTGCCAGTCACCGGTGACCTTGAGCAGCGCGGCGACCTGCTCGGTCGGCTGCGCACCGACGCCGAGCCAGTACTGCGCCCGCTCGGAGTCGATGTCGATGAGCGAGGGCTCCTCGGTCGGGTGGTACTTGCCGATCTCCTCGATCGCCCGGCCGTCGCGCTTGGTGCGCGAGTCCATGACGACGACGCGGTAGTACGGTGCACGGATCTTGCCCATGCGCTTCAGGCGAATCTTGACAGCCACGTGTGCGGTGTCTCCTCAGTCTTGTCTGTGGTGGGCTACCCGGCGTCCGCGTGGGGAAGAACACGCACGGCGCCGCGGTGGCGATGGACACATCCGGGCACGGTGAGAGGGCCGACCGCAGATGGGTACGGCCTCATTGTGCCACATCGGCACGCTCCCCCTGCTCCGGCGCGGCGTCGGTCGCCTCCCCGTCCTCGCCCTCGGGGGCGTGCCCCGCCACGAAGCGCAGCACCTCGGTCTCGTCGACCCCCGGGAAGACGCCCGGCGGCATGACGGCGAGCAGGTGCGAGTGCGCCCGGGCGCTGGGCCAGACCTGTCCGTCCCAGGCACGGGCCAGCCCGGCCGGGGGTCGGGTGCAGCACCGGGGGTCGGGGCACCGGGAGACCCGTCGCTGCGTGGTGTCCCGCCCGCGCATCCAGCGCACCTGGTCGAAGGGCACCCCGAGGCTGATCGAGAAGAGCCCGGCCGAGGTCGGTTCGGCGACCGCGGTGCACCAGTAGGTCCCGCGACCGGTGTCGGTGTACTGGTGGTAGACCGAGCCACGGGGCTGGTCGAAGACGACCCGGGCGGTCCAGGACCGGCAGACCCGCGCGCCCTCGATCGCTCCCGAGGCGTCCATGGGGAAGCGCACGCCGTCGTTCTCGTAGGCCTTGTAGATGACGCCGTCGGCGCTGGTCCGCATGAAGTGGACCTGGAGGTCGAGGTGCTCGGTCGCGAGGTTGCAGAACCGGTGGGCGGCCGTCTCGTAGGACACGGCGTAGGTGTCGCGCAGGTCCTCCAGCGCGATGTCGCGCTCGGCCTTGGCCCGGCGCAGCAGCGGCACCGCACTGCTCTCGGGCACGAGGGTGGCCGCCGCGAAGTAGTTGATCTCGACCCGCTGGGCGAGGAACTCGGCGTAGTCGCGCGGGGGCTGGTGGTCCAGCACGACGTGACCGAGGGCCTGCAGCGCCGCGGCCCGCGGGTCGTGCCCGCCGCCCTCGGGCAGGTAGATCCGCCGGTGCGCCAGGTCGGTGACGGTCCGGGTCGAGGCCGGCACGTCCGGGACGGCGACGATCTCGAAGCCGACGTGGCGCGCGATCCGGTTCACCGCCTCGCGGGACAGCGGGCCCTGGGTATGCCCGACCTGCTCGACGAGCGCCGCGGCGGCGGACTCGATGTCGGCGAAGTAGTTGCCGGCCTCGCGCATCCGGGCGCGCAGCTCGGCGTTGGCCAGGCGCGCGAACTCCGGGGTCGCCGCCCGCTGCTGCTGCAGCCCGACGACGCTCTCGTAGAGCCCGACCAGCGCCTCGAGGGCGTCGTCCGGCAGGCCGGGGCCCACCCGCACCGGCGGGATCCCCAGGGTCTGGAAGCCCTCGGCCCGTTGCGCCCGCTCCCAGCGCACCTCCAGCGCCGCCCGACGGCTCGGCGGCCCGCCGGTGAGCAACGCCGTGAGATCGACGTCGAGGGCGGTCGCGAGCCGGCCGAGCACGGAGGCACGGGCCTCGCGGCGACCGTTCTCGATGAGCGACAGGGCCGAGGTCGACAGCTCGACGCGGGCGGCCACGTCGGCGAGGGTCAGACCGGCCTCGCGGCGGTGGTGCCGCACCCGGCGGCCGACCGAGACCGGGTCGGCGGCACCGGAGGACGGACTGTCGGTGCCCTCCAGACGCTCGGAGGGACGGAACGGCAGCACCCGACGGTGGGAGGACGGCATACCTCCACCTTAGCGAAACTTCGGCGATTCTTGACACCGCGGAACCAGCACCGACCCCCGATCCGCCCCTCAGAGTGGTGTCACACACCCCGTCGCCACAGGGAAAGGGCACGACGATGACGACGACCACCGAGCAGAGCACCACCGCTCCCGCCGCCCAGCAGGCGCTGGAGATCGAGCGCGACTGGCAGACCAACCCCCGCTGGTCCGGGGTCGAGCGCCGCTACACCGCCGACGACGTCGTGCGGCTGCGCGGCTCCGTCGTCGAGGAGCACACC
The DNA here is from genome assembly GCF_008386315.1 of Serinicoccus marinus DSM 15273. Taxonomy (NCBI): domain Bacteria; kingdom Bacillati; phylum Actinomycetota; class Actinomycetes; order Micrococcales; family Ornithinimicrobiaceae; genus Serinicoccus; species Serinicoccus marinus. The sequence goes on from NZ_CP043808.1 coordinate 2,112,708, forward strand.
CTCGCCCGCCGCGGCGCGGAGAAGCTGTGGGAGGCGCTGGAGACCAAGCCGTTCACCCGCGCCCTCGGCGCCCTCACCGGCAACCAGGCGGTGCAGATGGTCAAGGGCGGGCTGGAGGCCATCTACCTCTCCGGGTGGCAGGTCGCGGCGGACGCCAACCTCGCGGGCCAGACCTACCCCGACCAGAGCCTCTACCCCGCCAACTCGGTCCCGGCCGTGGTCCGCCGGATCAACAACGCGCTGCAGCGCGCCGACCAGATCGCCTGGATGAACGGGGACACCAGCACCGACTTCTTCGCCCCGATCGTGGCCGACGCCGAGGCCGGCTTCGGCGGGCCGCTCAACGTCTTCGAGCTGATGAAGTCGATGATCGCGGCCGGTGCGGCCGGTGTGCACTGGGAGGACCAGCTCGCCTCGGAGAAGAAGTGCGGCCACCTCGGCGGCAAGGTGCTCATCCCCACCGGGCAGCACGTCCGCACCCTCAGCTCGGCCCGGCTCGCTTCCGACGTCCTGGGCGTGCCCTCGGTCGTCATCGCCCGCACCGACGCCCTCGCGGCGGACCTGCTGACCAGCGACGTGGACGAGATCGACCAGGAGTTCACCACCGGCGAGCGCACCTCCGAAGGCTTCTTCCGGGTGCGCAACGGCATCGAGCCGGTGCTGGCGCGGGCCAAGGCGTACGCGCCCTACGCCGACCTCATCTGGGTCGAGACCGGCACCCCGGACCTCGGCCTGGCGCGGGAGTTCGCCACCGAGCTGCACAAGGACTTCCCCGGGCAGAAGCTCGCCTACAACTGCAGCCCGTCCTTCAACTGGAGGTCGGCGCTCTCGGACAGCGAGATCGCCTCCTTCCAGGACGAGCTCGGCGACCTGGGCTACGCCTTCCAGTTCATCACCCTGGCCGGCTTCCACGCGCTGAACCACTCGATGTTCCAGCTCGCCCAGGGGTATGCCCGGACCGGCATGAGCGCGTATGTCGAGCTGCAGGAGGCGGAGTTCGCTGCGGCCTCCTCGGGCTACACCGCGGTCAAGCACCAGGCGGAGGTGGGCACCGGCTACTTCGACGCGGTCAGCACCGCGGTCAACCCGGAGTCCTCCACCACCGCGCTGTCCGGCTCGACCGAGTCCGAGCAGTTCCACTGAGCCGCAACCGCACCCACCGCGGTGGCCAGGTGCGGCCACAGCGACCGGAACCCACCGCGGTGGCCAGGGATCGCCCTGGCCACCGCGGCCGTCCACCCGAGAGGATGAGGTCATGGAGACCTACCCCGAGGCGCTGCTCGAGGACGAGCAGCTCGCGACGCTGACCGACCTCGAGCGCGCGCTGCGGGAGTCCCGCGCCGAGCTGCTGCGCGGCCGCAAGGAGCAGTCGCGGGGCGTGCGCGCCGGGACCGAGCTGCACACCCGCTCCGAGACCGCGCAGCTGCGCGCCGACGACGCCTGGCAGGTGGCGCCGCCACCGGCGGACCTGACCCACCGCCGTGTCGAGCTCGCGACCGCGGCCACCGCGGAGCAGGCCAAGGGCGCGCTCGCCTCCGGCGCCGACGTCTGGGTGGCCGACCTGGAGGACATGCTGGTGCCCACCTCGCGCCGGCTGGTGGCCGCCCAGGAGGTCATCCTCGAGGTGGCGGGGACCCGCACCGGTGACCCGGACCCCGGTGTGCCCACGCTCATGGTCCGGCCGCGTGGGCTGCACCTCGACGAGGCCCACCTGGAGGTGGACGGGCAGTCCGCGGCGGCCTCGCTCGTCGACACCGTCACCTTCCTCGCCCGCTGCGCGAGGCTGCTGCTCGAGCGGGGCACCGGCCCTTACCTCTACCTGCCCAAGGTCGAGTCGGCCGCCGAGGCGCAGTGGTGGGACCGGATGCTCACCGCCGCCGAGGAGGCGCTCGGCCTGCCCACCGGATGCACCCGGGTCAGCGTGCTCGTCGAGACGGTGCAGGCGGCCTACGAGCTGGACGAGATCGTCCACGCGCTGCGGGAGCGGGTCACCGGGCTGGCCGCCGGACGCTGGGACTACGTCTTCTCCCACCTGCGGACCTACGGGGACCGGCCGGACCACGTGCTGCCGGACCGGGACGCGTTCACCATGAACACCCGGTTCCTACGGACCTACACCGACCTCATCGTGCGCACCTGCCACCGGCGGGGCGTCCAGGCCATCGGTGGACCGATCGCGCTCGCCGCCAGCGGCCCCTTCGACGACTCGGCCGCGATGACCCACGCGCGGGTGCACCGCGACAAGGCCCGCGAGGCCAAGCAGGGCTTCGACGGCGCATGGGTGCTGCACCCCGCTCTCGTGCCGGTCGCCCGGCAGCCCTTCGAGGAGCGCGACCGGCGGCGGGGCGAGCGGCAGGCTCCGGCCGAGGACGCACCCTCGCCCGGCCGGGCGTCCGACGCGGCTCCGGATGCCGAGGCGCTGCGTGACGTCAGCGCGATCCCCGGCGCGTCGACCCTGACCGGGGTGCGCACGGCGATGCGCTCGTCGCTGACCTATCTCACCGGGTGGCTGGCCGGGGAGGGCACCGCCACGCTCGCCGGTCACGTCGAGGACTTCGGCACCGTCGAGCTGGCCCGCATGCAGCTGTGGCAGTGGCTCTCGCACGGCACCCGGCTGGCCGAGGGTCCGACGATGTCGACGCTGCTGCTGGACCGGATGCTCGAGGACGAGGTGGCGCTGCTGCGTCGCCGTGGGGCGCGCGAGGACCTGCTCGGGCACGCCGTGGAGCTGCTCCGGGACTCGGTGGTGGCGACCGAGCCGCCGGCCTTCCTCTCCCAGCGGGCCTACGACGTCCTGCTCGGCATCGGCGAGCCCGAGGACGAGTCCGCCGACGCGCAGGAGGCCACCTCCGGCGCCGCCTGACCGCGGTGGGGGGGTGGTGCCGGGACGACCCCCGGCCACCGCGGTGCGGATGTGCAGCCAGGACGACACCCAGCCACCCGGTCGGTCAGCCGGAGACCCCCGACCGGGGGTGCCGGTGCCCGCGCAGGACGACGTGCTCCGGATGGGCCAGGACCCTGACGTCCGCGCGCGGGTCCTCGCGGTAGACGACGAGGTCGGCCGACTCACCCTCGGCGATGCCGGGGCGCCCCAGCCACTCGCGGGCCGACCAGGTGGCCGCCCCGAGCGCCTCGGTCGCACTCATCCCGGCCCGGGTCAGCGCCTCCACCTCCTGGGCGACGAGCCCGTGCGGCAGCTGCCCACCCGCGTCGGTCCCGGCATACACCGGTATGCCCGCCTCGTGCGCCTTGGCGACCGTCTCGTGTCGCCGGGCGTAGAGGTCCATCATGTGGTCGGCGTAGGTCGGGAACTTGCCGCGCCCGGCGTCGGCGAAGCCCGGGAAGTTGTCGATGTTGACCAGGGTCGGCACGATCGCGATGCCCTGGGCGGCGAAGGTGTCGATGGTGTCGTCGACCAGCCCGGTGGCGTGCTCGATGCAGTCGGTCCCGGCGGCGGCGAAGTCGACCAGCGACTGCTCCCCGAAGCAGTGCGCGGTGACCCGTGCCCCCTCCTCGTGCGCGGCGGCGATGGCCTCGGTGAGCACGTCGACCGGCCAGCAGGTCCCCAGGTCACCGGTCTCCCGGTCGATCCAGTCGCCCACGAGCTTGACCCACCCGTCACCGGCGCGCGCCTCCTGGCGCACGTAGGCCACGAGGTCCTCGGGCTCGATCTCCCAGGCGAAGTTGCGGATGTAGCGCCGGGTGCGGGCGATGTGCCGGCCCGCGCGGATCAGCCGCGGCAGGTCCTCCCGGTCCTGCACCCACCGCGTGTCGGCCGGGCTGCCCGCGTCGCGCAGCAGCAGCGCGCCCGCGTCCCGCTCGGCCAGCGCGTGCTCCTCGGCCCGGGCGTCGTCCACCGCACCCTGGGCCTCGAGGCCGACGTGGCAGTGCGCGTCCACCAGCCCGGGGAGGGCATACCCCCGGATCGTCTCGACCTCGCCACCCGTCGGGGCGCTGAGGCTGACCCGGCCGTCGACCACCCAGATCTCGTCGTGCACCTCCTCGGGACCGACCAGGATCTGACCCGTGACGTGGAGCACCGGTGCGCTCATCGCTCGCCTCGCCTTCTTCGCCGTGGATCCTCACCGTAGCGTCGAGCAGTGCGGCCGTAGACTCCCCCTTCGTGTCCGACCCCGGTATGCCCACCCGCGAGCCGCTGCGTGTCCCGCGCGTCGACCTCGGCGCGATGCTGCGGGCGGCCGCCGACGGTCGGTTCCCAGAACCGGACGGCGGCTTCTCGCGCACCGCACCGTGGCGGGACGGGGTCGAGGGCGCGATCGCCTTCACCGGCCACGCCGTCATGGCCGTGACCGAGGACGTCACCGACGGCGAGCTCGCGGCCCTGGGTGTCCACGGCTTCGGCGGGGCGCACGACCCGCGGATCGCGACCACGCTCGCGGGTGAGGGCCCGATCGGGGTCCTCGACGCGCTGCTCGTGGGGCGCGGGACAGGGACCGGTGGGCCGCTGGTCCCCCGCCCCGACCTCGCCGGCACCGACCGCGCCGCGCACGCCGGCGAGTGGCGGACCGAGATCGACGTCTACGGCCTGCCCGACCGCGGCGTCAGCTCGCTGGCGACGCTCTCCCGCGGGATCGGCGGCCTGCCGGAGGTCGGCATCCAGGCCGCGGACGGCCACGCCGCCACCCTGCTCGACGGCATCCTGGCGCGCCGCCCGGCCGGTGAGGTGGTCCTGGCCTCGGTGACCCCGGGCAACGCCCGGTCGCTGCGTTTCTTCCTGCGGGCGGGCTTCGTGCCGGTCGCCAGCGAGCAGCTCTGGAAGCCGCGGAGGCCGGCCGGGCGCTGAAACCAGTGCGACCTTTGTCCATAGGCTTGAAGGACCCTGAATCAGTCGTGAAGAGAACTAATTCCTGGAACACGACAGAATGCATGACTTCCTCATGTGGGAGGCCCTGATGACGCTTCTTGCCACTCGGCGAAAGCTTGGAGACCAGCTGGATCCCCTTCCCTTAGGGCCGCTACCGTCACTTCGACGAGTGGAAGGCGAGGATCGCCTACCACTCGCAGCCGCTCAAGATTTGGCGAGAAGGACCAAGGTCCTGTCGACACACCCTTGCTCAAGAGAGCCTGCAACTCCGACCTCGCCGAGTCGCGGTCCTCCACTGAATGCGCAAAGAGGTACAGCCACAATTCGGCACGAAGCTCCTCGTTAGCAGGGTCTTCACTCAGTCGCTGAAGAGCGTCGTGGGTTAAGGCCAAACCAACGTCATCGGAACCGCGGCCCCATTCAAATTGAGCCCAGTTGCCCAGGCCTGCGGCGACTCGGTCCTGAACCCCTGGCGTTTCATCCGTCCCATAGCATGACTTCAGCGACTGATATGCCGCCACCGCTTCCTCTCCGCGCCCTAACATACCCAATGTGAACCCGCGATTCACCATCCCCGAGGCAACTCGCTCTCGAATCCCTGGCTCCTCGTCCTCCCCATACCGAGACACCAAGGACTCATAGACCGCAACCTCCTCCTCTCTAAGGCTCAATCCACCCAGAACGATCCCAAGGCTCACCATTCCCTTGGCAACCTGCTCCCGGACTCCTGGCGCCTCATCCTCACCATACCGAGACACCAACGACTCATAGGCCTTCACCGCTTCCTCCGGGCGCCCCAACGCACCCAATGTGATCCCGTGATTCCTCATTCCGGCTGCGACCTGCTCCCGGACTTCTGGCGCCTCATCCTCACCATACCGAGACACCAACGACTCATAGGCCTTCACCGCTTCCTCCGGGCGCCCCAACGCACCCAATGTGATCCCGTGATTCCTCATTCCGGCTGCGACCTGCTCCCGGACTTCTGGCGCCTCATCCTCACCATACCGAGACACCAACGACTCGTAGGCCTTGACTTCCTCCTCCCACGGCCCAACTCGCCCAACGTCACCCCAAGACCGACCATGCCCCTTGCGACCTGCGTCCGGACCCTCAGACACTTATCCTCCGCATACCGAGAAACCAATTCCCGAAAGGCGGCGACGGCTTCCCTCCCCCGGCCCGACTCAGCCAACGTCACCCCAAGACCGACCATGCCCCTTGCGACCTGCGCTCTTACCTCGGGTGTCTCATTACCCCCGTATCGAGATAGTAGCGACTCACAAGCCGCTTGCTCAGCTTCTCCGCGCCCAAAATCGCCCCGCTTGATAGTGAGGTTGGCCATCCCTGCGGCCACCTGCTCACGGACAGCTGCCGTCTCATCCTCCCCATACCGAGACACCAACGACTTATAGATCGAGACCTCCTTCTTTCGAAATCCCAACCCACCCAAGGTCACCCCGAGCGCAACCATCCCACTGGCGACCTGTGCCCTGATCGATGGTGCCTCATCATCCCCATACCGAGACACTAACGACTCGTAGACCTTGACCTCATCCTGTTCACGGCCCATCCCCCCAAACGTGATCGCGAGGTTCCTCATCCCTGCAGCGACCCGCTCCCGGACACCCAGCCTCTCATCCTCTCCATAGCGAGAGACCAACAACTCATAGGCCGCAACCTCATCCTCTCCGCGACCCAAGTCACCCATTGTCACCCCAAGGTTGTACTGACTAACCGCAGCAACCTCCGCGTCTGCGGCTTCCGCGCCTCGAGCAAACGCTCGTGCGGCAACCTCCAAGAGCCCGGTCGACACCGCTACGAGCCCGACCAAACCGGCCGAGAGACTCGTGCCGGTTTCGATCGCAAGATCCCAGGTATTATCCGAGGGGAGTTTTGAGGTGTCTTCGGAACGTATCCTGACAATGTAGTCGAAAGCGGAGTATCCCTGGCTATGTCGGAGCAAGCTAAGGCGTCCCGAAACTGGTTGAAGCGCCCACTGTTTCGCGGCGCTAAAGGCATCGTCCGTAGGAACGATGTGTTCGGGGGGATCATACTCCCACAGCTCCCGCAGCACTTCCTCGGAAATCGGGTCAGTGCGTCCGCAGCGGGCCCAGTCCACAGCCACCTCGACGAGGTGCACCCCCTCCCAACAAGGGGGGTAGCCATCGGCATGCTTGGCCGTCTCCAACTTGCGGATCAAGGCTGGCCCCGCGACCAGGCAGGCCGCCAAGCCGTGCTTACGAATCATACTGACCTGCTCTGCAGGCAACCGTTCCTCAAGCTCGCCGGGGTCGGTGTCTTCGGCAGCTGTAATGAGCGCAACATTGGCAAGCCGGCGCAGCTCGTCTAAAACTGAGGCAAATTCTTCCGGCCGCTCCGCCGCAACCACGGCCCCGCCAGCGGTTGCTGCAACAATACGTCTCGGGCCAGAGTTGTGCCACGCCCTTAAATGCTGCGTCGTCAGACCTTGATTTACAAAACGCTCAACATCATCAAGCCATAGGACCGCACAAGCCGTTTCCGGAATGGTTGGTTCCTGTCCCGGAACCAGTAGAGAAATTAGCGCATCAGCATCGACTGGGGCCACTACCACCGGAATCGGCTGCAGTGCCGACAGTGCCTCAAAAAGGGCTCGCGACTTGCCCACCTTCGACGGCCCTTGGACGAGCACAATCCAGAGCTTCCCGTCGCGGGCTGCTGCAACGTTGCCGCGGATACGCTCATCGAAGGGGCGTCGAATGTAGGCAGGAACCTCGCCCCCACCTAGCAGGTCATGATCCGCGGCGGCTACCCCAACGTCAATGGGATTGATCTCGGTGATGGGCACCACCTCCACCCGGAAGCGCCTAGCCAGGTTTTCGCGCTCCTGTCGGCTCTCGAGGCGGGCCCCTCCCAAAGTAAGCAGCCAACCACAAGCCGTGACGAATCCCGTCACGGCTGCACCCAGCCAGGGCCATTGATCGACACCTAGCGCTCCCAGAAGGAGGAATACGGCAGTCACGACCAGCCCGACGCCGGCGACAACTCGCTGCCGTCGTGCCCAACCGTCGGAGGTCGTCTCCCAATGCATACGTCATCCTCCATCAACAGGCAGCTGTCTATCAATGTCGGGGTTCGCCCCCCCCTTGGTCAACCAGCCCGTGATGCTGCTTCGCTTAGCCCCTCCCCCGCTGTCCGTCTCAGACGACCCCGGCCGCCCGGGCAGGCTCGGCGTAGGCGTGCGCCAGCGACTCCACCGTCTCGTGGGCGTTGAGCCCGCTGGGGTTGGGGACCACCCACAGCTCGGCACCCTCGAGCTGCTCGGGCTGGCGGCCGGGCGTCGCCCCGCGCACCCCGAAGGCGCTGCGGTATGCCGTGATCCCCGCGACGGCGACGACCGCCGGTCGCACCCGGCGCACCGTGTCGCGCAGCCGCTCGCCGCCCTGACGCAGCTCCACGGCGCTCAGCTCGTCGGCGCGGGCGGTGGCCCGGGGCACGAGGTTGGTGATCCCGATGCCCCGGTCGAGCAGGTGGTCACGGTCCTCGTCGTCCATCCCAGCAGCCGGGTCGATGCGACGCCCGCTGATCCCGGCCCGCTCGAGCGCGGGGTAGAACCGGTTGCCCGGATGGGCGAAGTGGGTCAGCGTCGCGGCGGTCCACAGGCCGGGGTTGATCCCGACGAAGAGCAGCCGCACCCTCGGCCCCGAGCCCGGTTCCGGGAGGAGGTCGGGGACCTCGGCCCCCCGGTAGGAGTGCAACTCCTCCCGCGTGAAGCGGGGCGTCACGAGACCGGCAGCCCCACGCCGTCCCAGGCCGAGAGCAGGGCGTCGAGCACCTCCGGGGCATCGGCATACCGCTCCCGCGCGGACTCCGCGGTGGCGGCGGCGAAGGTGGCGAAGTCGACGTCCCGCGCGATCCGGCCGCGGGTGGCGAGGGTGTCGTACCAGACCTGGCCGGCCCGCTCCCAGGCCCGTCCCCCGAGCCCGGTGGCGAAGAGGTGGAACGCCTTGTTGGGGATGCCGGAGTTGATGTGCACCCCGCCGTTGTCGTTGTCGGCGTCGTGCGGCAGGTCGACGTAGTCGTCCATGTGCGCCGGTTGCGGGTCCTGGCCGAGGGCAGGGTCGTCGTAGGCGGTGCCGGGAGCGGCCATCGAGCGCAGCGCCACGCCCTGGACGCGATCGGTGAGCAGGTCGGCGCCGATGAGCCAGTCGGCCGAGCCGGCGTCCTGCCCCAGGAGCCGCTGCCGCACCAGCGCACCCAGGACGTCGCAGACCGACTCGTTGAGCGCGCCCGGCTGGCCGACGTAGGTCAGGCCAGAGGTGTACTGCACCAGCCCGTGACCCAGCTCGTGCGCGATGACGTCCAGGCTCGCGGTGAACCGCCGGAAATAGACGCCGTCCCCGTCGCCGAAGACCCATCTGCCGGCGTCCCAGAAGGCGTTTGTCGTAGTCGCGCCCGTAGTGACCGTGGCCGCGAGCAGCATGCCCTGACCGTCGAGGGAGTCCCGGCCGTAGGAACGCGCGAGCAGCTCCCACGTCGCGCCCAGGCCGTCGTAGGCCTCGGTGGCAGCGACGTCGCCGGTTAGCGGGTCACCCTCGCCGCGGACCAACCGGCCGGGCAGCGTGGTCGCCCCACCAGCGTCGTAGATGCTGCGCCGGGGCGCCGCGTCGTCGGGGGCACGACGGTCCGCGCCAGGTCGGGGTCGACGACCGGTTCGGCGGGCAGCCGCGCAGCGGCAGCGTCGTGGGCAGGATCGTCCCCTGGGACGGCGGCTCTCCTCCCGGCCACCGGGTCGCCATCAGCTCCCGGCGCCCCCGCGTCCGCTCGCTGTCCTGCAGCGTGGCCTGGACGACCGGAGCGACCTCCGGGTCGGCCTGGGCGATCCGGGCCAGCAGGTAGCCCGGGATGATCGTGCAGCGTGTCCCCGTCATGCCTCCACTCTGGCACGCGGCACCCACAGATCACTGTTCGTCACGTGTCATCAGACATCCTCATGAGTGATGCTATGCTGTCACGATGCGCACCACGGTCACGCTCGACCCGGACACGGAGTCCCTGATCCGGCAGGAGATGCTGCGCCGGGGGTCTCCTTCAAGCGGGCCCTGAACGACGCCATCCGCGCGGGGAGCACCGGCCGCCAGTCACCCGCGCCCTTCCGCACCCAGGTGCACGACCTCGGTGAGCCGACGGTGAACCTCGACCGCGCGCTGCAGCTCAGCGGCGAGCTCGAGACGAAGAACTGATCAGACAGGCCAGGACCGGTCAGTGAGGGTCGTCGACGCCAACGTCCTCCTGTATGCCGTCAACCCGTCGGCGCGACACCACGAGGCGTCCCGCCGGTGGTTGGACGGTGCCCTCAGCGGTAGTGAGACGGTCGGGTTCAGCTGGCTGGTGCTCACCGCCTTCGTCCGGCTGTCGACCAAGGTGGGCCTGTTCCCCCACCCGCTCCAGCCTGGCCAGGCGATGGCGGTCGTGCGTGCCTGGTTGGGCGCTCCCGGGGCGAGGATGCTCGAGCCCGGCGGGGCACACCTCACCCTCATGGAGTCGATCCTGAGCGAGGTGGGTAGCGGCGGCAACCTGGTCAGCGACGCCCACCTCGCCGCCATCGCTCTCGAGGCGAACGCCGGCATCGTCAGCTATGACACGGACTTCTCACGCTTCGAAAGGGTGCGCTGCTCCCGACCGGATGACCTCCTCGGTCGCTGAGCGCACCCAGGTGGACCTCGACCGAGCGCTCAGCCCTTGCCGCCGTCGAGGTACTTCTCGAAGCCCGGCGGCAGCTTGAGCCCGGACAGGTCGTTGCCCTGCCCAGGGTCGTCCTCCAGCCCGGCGGCCCCACCGCCGAAGGCGCTCTCCAGCGAGCGCTCCCGGGCCGCCTGCTCCTTGGCCGCGGCCTCCCGCTCCTGCTGCGCCCGCTTGGCCGGGTTGCCCGACTTGCCCTTCTTGCGCTGCTGCTGCTTGCCCTTCTTGGCGCCACCCCCGGCGCCGCCCATGCCGGGCATCCCCGGCATACCGGGCATGCCGCCGCCCTTCTTGAGCTGACGCATCATCTTCTGCGCCTCGCCGAAGCGCTCGATGAGCTGGTTGACCTCGCCGACGCTCACACCGGAGCCGCGCGCGACGCGAGCGCGGCGCGAGCCGTTGAGGATCTTGGGGTGGCCACGCTCGAGCGGGGTCATCGAGCGGACCATGGCCTCGACCCGGTCGAACTCGCGCTCGTCGAGGGAGTCCAGCTGCGCCTTCATCCCCTGCATCCCGGGCATCATCCCGAGCATCTGCTTCAGCGAACCCATCCGCTTGATCGCCGACATCTGCTCGAGGAAGTCGTCGAAGGTGAAGTCCTCGTCGGAGAGGAACTTGCGGGTCATCTCCTTCGCCTGAGCCTGGTCGAAGGCCTTCTCCGCCTGCTCGATGAGGGTCAGCACGTCGCCCATGTCGAGGATGCGCGAGGCCATCCGGTCGGGGTGGAACAGCTCGACGTCCTTGACCCCCTCCCCGGTGGAGGCGAAGAGGATCGGCTGCCCGGTGACGGTCGCGACCGACAGCGCGGCGCCACCGCGGGCGTCGCCGTCGAGCTTGGACAGCACGGTGCCGGTGATGCCGACGCCGTCGGCGAAGGCCTTCGCGGTGTCGACCGCGGCCTGCCCGATCATCGCGTCGATGACGAAGAGCACCTCGTGCGCGCTCGTCTCGACCCGGATGTCGTGCGCCTGGCGCATGAGGTCGACGTCGACGGCCAGCCGGCCGGCGGTGTCGATGATGACGACGTCGTGGTTCTTGCGGCGGGCCTCCTCGACCCCGTCGACCGCGACGTCGACCGGGTCCCCGAAGCTGCGGGTCCCCTCCCCCGACTCCAGGGTCGCGTCGTGGCCGAAGATGTTGCCGCGCTCGGGCGCGAAGACCGGCACCCCGGCGCGCTCGCCGACGACCTCGAGCTGGGTGACGGCGTTGGGGCGCTGCAGGTCGGCGGCCACGAGCATCGGGGTATGTCCCTGGTCCGCGAGCATCCTGCCCAGCTTGCCCGCGAAGGTGGTCTTTCCCGAGCCCTGCAGGCCGGCGAGCATGATGACGGTGGGCGGGTTCTTGGCGAGGTTGAGCCGCCGCGTCTGGCCCCCGAGGATCGCGACGAGCTCCTCGTTGACGATCTTGACGATCTGCTGCGCCGGGTTCAGCGCCTGGTGCACCTCGGCGCCCAGCCCCCGCTCGCGGATCCGGCCGGTGAACTCCTTGACCACGGGCAGCGCCACGTCGGCGTCCAGCAGCGCCATCCGGATGTCGCGGATGGTGGAGTTGAGGTCGGACTCGGTGACGGTGCCCTTGCGCTTGAGGTTGCGGAAGGTCTGCGTCAGGCGGTCGGAGAGACTGGTGAACACCCGCCCTACGATACGTGCCGCGCGGCGCCGACCGGTCCGCCGCTGGGTCACCTCCGGCGCGCACCGGGCCCCTCCGGCTGCGCATACTGGGCCCGTGCCCTCCCCCCGACTCGCCGAGCAGGCCCGCAACCGCCTCGCCGAGGCGCTGCGGCAGCGGGTGGCGGGACCGGACGCCGCACCCCGGGCCGCGGCCATCTGGCTGGCTCCGGGAGAGCGCCGGTTCGTCCCCTCCGACCCGATCTGCCGGGTGCATGGCCACGCCGGGATGTATGCCGGGGGCATCCGCGCGCTGCTCCTCCAGGCGTTGCACCCGTTGGCGATGGCCGGCGTGGGCGAGCACTCCGGCTACCGCGGCGACCCGTGGGGCCGGCTGCAACGCACGAGCGAGTTCATCGCGATGACGACCTACGGGCCGGTGGACTCCGCGCAACGCGTGATCGACCGGATCAACAGGGTGCACCGCACGGTCAGGGGGACCGCGACGGACGGGCGACGGTATGCCGCCACCGACCCGCACCTGCTGCGCTGGGTGCACGTCGCCGAGATCGACAGCTTCCTCCTGGCCCACCAGCACTACGCGCGGACCCCGCTCACTCCCACCGAGGCGGACCGCTACGTCGACCAGGCGGCGTGGGCCGCCGAGGAGCTCGGGGTGCTCGACCCGCCGCGCACGGCGCGGGGTCTGGCCGAGTCGCTCGCGGCATACCGGCCCGAGCTGGAGGCCAGCGAGGGGGCGCTCGACGTCGCCCGCTTCCTGCTGGCCGAGCCGCCGCTGCCGTGGGCCGCGCGACCCGGATTCTGGATGCTCGCCGCCGGCGCGGTGCAGATGCTGCCCGGGTATGCCCGCGACCTGCTCGGGCTGCGTCTGCCGGGGCCGCTGCGCGCCCTGGAGCGACCCGCGCTGGCGGCGCTCGACCCGCTCGGCCGGCTCGGGACCGCGGCGGTCGGCTGGGCGCTCAGCAGTCCTGACGACCCGCGCAACTCACCCCAGAGCTCGGCCGTCGTCGACCGCACCGCCCGGGCACCCCACTCCTAGCCGTCAGCCGTCAGCCGTCAGCCGTCAGCCGACGATCCCACGGTCGGCTTCCGCGGCACCCTCCGGGCCTCCCCGCTCGTCCCTCGCGGCTCGTGTCCTCGGCCGCCTGTCAGCCGACGATCGCCGAGACGAAGGCCTCCGGGTCGAACGGCGCCAGGTCGTCCGGGCCCTCGCCCAGCCCGATGAGCTTCACCGGGACGCCCAGCTTGCGCTGCACGTTGACGACGATGCCGCCCTTGGCGGTGCCGTCCATCTTGGTCAGGACGATCCCGGTGATCGCGACCTCCCGGGCGAACTCCTCCGCCTGCCGCATGCCGTTCTGCCCCGTCGTGGCGTCCAGCACGAGCAGCACCTCGCCGACCGGGGCCACCTTCTCCACGACCCGCTTGATCTTGCCGAGCTCGTCCATGAGGCCCCGCTTGGTGTGGAGCCGCCCGGCGGTGTCGACGAGCACGACATCGACCTCGGCGTCCACCCCGCCCTTGACGGCGTCGTAGGCGACCGACGCGGGGTCGGCGCCCTCGGTGTGCGAGCGCACGGTGGGCACACCCACCCGCTCACCCCAGGTCTGGAGCTGGTCGGCGGCGGCGGCGCGGAAGGTGTCGGCGGCGCCGAAGAGCACGTCCTTGTCCTCGGCGACGAGCACCCGACCGAGCTTGCCCACCGTCGTGGTCTTGCCGGTCCCGTTGACGCCCACCACGAGGATGACCGCCGGGTGCTCGCCCTCGCGGCTCGCGGCGATCCGCCGGTCGAGGGTCGGGTCGACGAGCCGGAGCAGGTCGTCGTGCAGCCACTGCTTCACCTGGGCCGCGTCGGTCGTGCCGTCCACCTTGACCTGCGTCCGCAGCGAGTCGACGAGCTCCTGGGTCGCCTCCACGCCGAGGTCGGAGGCGAGCAGGGTGTCCTCGACGTCCTCCCAGTCCTGCTCGCTGAGGCCACCGCGTGACAGCAGCGCCAGGAGCGCGTTGCCGATGGCGTTGTTGGAGCGGGCGAGCCGGGCGCGCAGCCGCTGCAGCCGGCCGCGGGCCGAGTCCGGCCGCTCCAGCGTGGGCGCGGGCGCCTCGGGCTCCTCGACCGCGACCCCACCACCGCGATTCTCGACCTCGCCGGAGGGCTCGGACCGCTCCTCGGTGAGGACATCGGAGTCCTCCTCCCGCCGCGTGCCGGCGGGCGGCAGCGTCGCCGAGTCACCACCTCGACCGCGGACCAGCGCCACCAGCAGCGCGAGACCCCCGAGCACCACGACGGTGACGAGGGTCAGGATCTCCCAGAGCTCGTTGATCGGTCCCACGACGTCAGTCTCTCAGACCGGCTCGGCCGATCCGCACCGCGCGACCGGCGCCGGGCGCGCGCAGCAGCGTGCTGGGCGAAGTGTGTCCGCGCCCCGGCATACCGTGCAGGTATGCCGACGCCCCAGGAGCGCGCCCCGGTGCCGGTCAGACGGGTCGAGCGCGACCCGCAGTCCGCGCTGCCGGACGAGCACACCTGGCCGCGGACCATCCCGGCCGTCGCCCAGCTGATCGCCGAGGGCCTCGACCTCGGACGGGCCACGGTGCTCGTCGGGCCGAACGGCTCGGGCAAGTCCACCATCCTGGAGGCGGTGGCGATGACCTACGGCCTCAACGCCGAGGGCGGCTCCACCGGCGCGATGCATCGGACGCGCACGACCGAGTCCGACCTCGCGCAGTGGTTGCGCGTCGTGCGGGGCCCGGGGGCCTCCCGGTGGGGCTACTTCGTGCGGGCCGAGACGATGCACGGCCTGTTCAGCTATCTGCAGGACACGGTGCGGCACGACTTCCACCGGTTCTCGCACGGGGAAGCCTTCGTCGAGCTTCTGGGCTCGCGCCGCTACCAGGGGGACGGCTTCTTCGTCTGGGACGAGCCCGAGGCCGGCCTGTCCTTCGAGGCCCAGCTGCACCTGCTGTCCGAGCTCGTGGAGATCGCCGCCCGGCCGGGGGCGCAGGTCCTCATGGCGACGCACTCACCGGTCCTGGCCGCCCTGCCCGGGGCCGTGGTGCTCGAGTGCTCCGAGGAGGGGATGCGGGAGACCGCGTGGGACCGGCTCGACATGGTCGACCACTACCGGCGGTTCCTGGAGGCGCCGGAGCGCTACCTGCGGCACCTGCGCGCCTGAGAGCTCCTCAGCTGGCGGCGGGGTACTCACCCGGCGAGTCGTCCTGCGCCGACGGGGCGGTGGACGCCGAGCGGCGGCGCTCACGCAGCGCCTGGGTGCGCTGGGCGGCGGAGCGGCCGAGCTGCTCTCCGCGGCTCCGGACCTGCTCGCCGCGCCGACGCGCCCCGGCGATGAGCTCCTCCCCCTCGGGGGTCCAGAACTCTCCCCGGCCCTCGCGACGCGCCTCGATCATGACGTACCCCACGACCCCCGCGCCCAGGGCGACACACAGCAGCATGGCCAGGACTAGTGCAAGCATGTGACCAGTGTGCCGCTCGGTGTGCGCCGGAGCCGATCTGACGCCCGGCGTGTCGCGGGCGTGTCGCCCTCAGGGTGAGCGGAATCACACGACACAGACCGTGCGGCCGGTCGGGGAGTCAGCGGGCGAGGTCCCGCTCGATGCGGCGCAGCGTCTGCCGGGTGGAGGCGATGAGCCCCGCGTCGCCGGCGGCCTCCCGCAGCGCCAGGGCTCGCGACGCGGCCGCGTGCGCCTCCTCCGGTCGACCCTCGTCGAGGAGCACCTTGGCCCGGTGCTGGTGGACCAGGGCGGCCCGCGGGTCGTCGCCGGCGAGGATCTCCTCCGCGGCGTCGAGCAGCGCGTGCGCGGGCGCATACTCGCCCCGCCAGTGGTGCACGTGCGCCAGCCGGACCGCCGCGAGCGCCCAGGGGGAGGACCCAGCGTCCTGCTCGGCCAGGCGCGCCTGCCCCGCGGCCAGCGCCGCGTCGAGCTCGCCCAGCATCCGCAGCAGCGCGACGGCGTGCGGGTCCTCGGGCGTCTCCTCGACCCACTCGCGGGTCTCCTCCCCGTCGAGCAGCTCCTCGCGCAGCGTCTCGTCATCGATGACGTAGGCGGGGAACTCGGCGCCGCCGAAGACCACCGTCATGCGGGCGACGGCTCGGGCTCGGGGGCGGGCGCGCGGCGGCGGGTGGGCTGCTCCACCCCGTCGGCGGCGACGTCCTTGATCCGCTGGCTCACCACCGTGGTCACGCCGTCGCCACGCATGGAGACGCCGTAGAGCGCGTCGGCGATCTCCATCGTGCGCTTCTGGTGGGTGATGACGATGAGCTGGCTGGAGTCGCGCAGCTCCTCGAAGAGGGTGATGAGCCGGCCCAGGTTGGTGTCGTCGAGCGCGGCCTCCACCTCGTCCATGATGTAGAACGGGCTGGGCCGGGCCTTGAAGATCGCGACGAGCAGCGCCACCGCCGTCAGCGACCGTTCCCCGCCGGAGAGCAGCGAGAGGCGCTTGATCTTCTTGCCCGGGGGCCGCGCCTCGACCTCGATGCCGGTGGTGAGCATGTTGTCCGGGTCGGTGAGCGTGATCCGCCCCTCACCCCCGGGAAGAGGCGCGAGAAGACGCGCTCGAACTGCGCGGCCGTGTCGTGGAAGGCCTCGGTGAAGACCCGCTCCACCCGCTCGTCCACCGAGCGGACGATCTCCAGCAGGTCCTCCTTGGAGCGCCGCAGGTCCTCCACCTGCTCGGTGAGGAAGGTATGCCGCTCCTCGAGCGCGGCGAACTCCTCCAGGGCGAGCGGGTTGACCTTGCCGAGCTGGTTCAGGGCACGCTCCGCCTTGCGCAGCCGCTTGTCCTGGGCCTCCCGGACGAACGGCTGGGCCTCGGGCAGGTCCGCGTCCGGGTCGTCCGGGGCGGGGTCGTCCGGTCCGGGGATGACAGGGACGGGCAGGTGCGGACCGTACTCGTCCAGCAACGTCTGCGGGTCCACACCCAGCTCCTCGACGGACCGGGTCTGCAGCGCCTCGATGCGCAGCCGCTGCTCGGCGCGGGCGATCTCGTCGGCGTGCACGGAGTCGGTGAGGTCACGCAGGTCGTCGGCGAGCTCGCGGGCCTGCTGCCGGGCGGTCGCGAGCGCCTGGTCACGCTCCGCCTGCTCCGCCTGCCCGCGGGAGCGTTCCTGCGCCGCCCGCTCCACGACCTGCTCGGCCCGCGCCAGGAGGTAGCCCGCCCCCGCACGCACCGCCGCGGCGGTGTCACGCTCCCGGCCCCGGCGTTCCCGCCGCTGCGCGGCCTGCCGCCGGGCGGCGAGCTCGCCCGCGGCGGCAGACTCCAGGCTGTCGGCCCGGCCGGACAGCGCGGTGACGCGCTCCTCCTGGGTGCGCAGGGCCAGCCGTGCCTCGGTCTCCAGCGTCCGCGCCCGGGCGGCCGCCTCGGCGAGGCGCTCCCGCTCGGTGGTGTCCGGCTCCTCGGTCCCCTCCTGGCTGGCGAGCTGCTCGGCGTCGGCCAGCCGCTGCTCCAGCTCGGCGAGCTCGGCGCGGGTCGTGGCCAGGGACTCCTCGGCGGTGCCGATGGCGGTGGTGGCCCGCTCGTGCTCGGCCCGTGCCGTGCGCATCGTCTGGCCGAGCTGGGAGAGCTGCTCGGCCACCGCGGTCATCCGCGCGTCGGAGTCGTGCAACGCGTCCAGCGCCTCGTCGGCGCCGCGCAGCGCCTCCTCCAGGTCCTCCGTGGCCGAGCTCAGCGCGAAGGTCGCCCGCTCGGCGCGCGACGTCGCCTCCTGGACCCCGCTCTGCGCCTCCTCCAGCGCCGAGGTCAGCTCCAACATGCTGGGGGCGGCCGACGACCCCCCGCGGACCCATCCCGGGCCGTAGACGTCCCCGGTACCGGTGACCACCGTGATGCCGGGCAGCGCCCGCACCAGCAGCGCGGCGTCGTCGGCGTCGTCGACCAGGGCCACCTGCTCCAGCAGTCCGGTGACCGCTCGCCGCAGCGCCTCGTCCCCGTCCTTGGCGCGCACCATGTCGGCGGCCCACACGGCATACCCGGGGAGCTCGGGCCAGCGCTCCCGCTCGGCACCGTCGTCGGCCTCCCCCGTCACCAGCTCGGGGACCATGAGACCGGCCTGCCCCTGGTCCTGGTCGCGCAGCCAGGCCAGCGCGTCCTGCGCCTGGCCCAGCCCGTCGGCGACGAGCGCCTCACCGGCCCAGCCCAGCGCGGCCGCGACCGCGGCCTCGCGGCCGGCCTCGACCACGAGGTGGTCGGTCACGGTGCCGGTCACGCCGGTCACGCCGTCGGCCGACAGCAGCGCGCTCGCGCCGTCGGTGCGCCGCAGGCTCAGCGACAGCGCCTCCACCCGGGCCCCCCACTGCGCCTGCTCCGCCTGCGCCGCGCGCAGCTCCTCGGTCAGCCGCTCGACCTCCTCGCCCGCCTCGGCCCGGCGCTGCTCCGCGGCCTCGTAGTGCTCGTCGAGCCCTTCCTCGCCCTGCTCGACGTCGAGGACCGTGCCCTCGAGAGCAGCGTAGTCCTGCTCGGCCTTCTCCGCCCGCTGCACGACGGCCGCGGCCACCTGCTGCAGCCGGGTGACCTCGCCCTCGCCGGCCTCGAGCCGGGAGCGTCGGGCGGCCACCTGCCCGGACAGCCGAGCCAGCCCCTCGCGACGGTCCGCCGCGGCCCTCGCCAACCGCTGGAGCCGCGCCTGCTCCTGGGCGTGCGCGTCCTCGGCCTGCGCCCGCGCCCCCTCCGCGTCGGCCAGCGCGGCCGCGAGCTCGGCCACCCGGGCCTGCAGCGCGGCCTCCTCCTCCCGGACCCGCGCCGCCTGTGCACGCAGCTCCTCGGGGTCGCGGCCACGGTGGGAGCGACCGCTCTCCTCCGCGGCCAGCTCCTCGGCCTCCGCGCCGAGCAGGCGCACCCGCTCGGCGGCGAGGTCACCCAGGGCCCGGGCCCGCTCCACCAGGGAGGACAGGGCATACCACCGGTCCTGCACCGCGGTGATCGCCGGCGCCGCCGCGGCCCGCTCCTGCTCCAGCTCGGCGACCCTGGTCTCGGCGGACCGCGCCGCCTCCTGCACCCGGGTGCGTCGCTCGATGAGGGCCCGCTCGTCGGCGAGCTCGGCCTCCAGCGCGCTCGTGAGCTGGACGAGGTCGTCGGCGAGGATGCGCAGCCGGGCGTCGCGCACCTCCGCCTGGATCGTCGCGGCCCGCCGGGCGGTCTCCGCCTGCCGGCCGAGCGGCCCGAGCTGGCGGCGGATCTCGGTGGTCAGGTCGGTGAGGCGGGTGAGGTTGCCTTCCATCGTCTCGAGCTTGCGCAGCGCCCGCTCCTTGCGCTTGCGGTGCTTGAGGACGCCGGCCGCCTCCTCGATGAAGCCGCGCCGCTCCTCGGGGGTGGCGCGCAGCACCTGGTCCAGCTGCCCCTGGCCGACGATGACGTGCATCTCGCGCCCGATGCCGGAGTCGGAGAGCAGCTCCTGCACGTCGAGCAGGCGGCAGGAGGTGCCGTTGATGGCGTACTCCGACCCGCCGGTGCGGAACATCGTGCGGGTGATCGTCACCTCGCTGTAGTCGATCGGCAGCGCGCCGTCGGTGTTGTCGATGGTGAGCGAGACCTCGGCGCGACCCAGCGGCTGGCGGCCGGAGGTGCCGGCGAAGATGACGTCCTCCATCTTGCCGCCGCGCAGGCTCTTGGCCCCCTGCTCCCCCATCACCCAGGCGAGCGCGTCGACGACGTTGGACTTGCCCGAGCCGTTGGGTCCGACGATGCAGGTGATGCCCGGCTCGAGCCGCATGCTCGTCGCCGAGGCGAACGACTTGAAGCCCTTGAGGGTCAGGCTCTTCACATACATGTGGCTGGGTCTTCCGCACTGGTCGCCGGGTCGGTGGTCCGGTCAACATACCTGCCGGGTATGCCGCGACCCGGCCGCCACACCCGGCTCCTCGAGCTCGTCGGCGGGGTCAGCGCTCCAGGAACCCCGTCAGCCCCTCCCGCACCTGGTGCCACTGCACCACCACGCCGTCGACCCTCCCGGGGCGGCTGCGGGTGGAAGGGTCCTCGCGCAGCAGCCCCGCGAGCGCCTCCACCGCGACCCGCTCGCCCTGGGCGTTCACCTCGACCCGGCCGTCGGGCAGGTTGCGGGCATGCCCCACGAGGCCGAGCTCGAGCGCCCGCGCCCGCGTCCACCAGCGGAAGCCGACGCCCTGGACCCGGCCGCGGACGAAGATCAGCGCGCGCTCCATGCCACCGAGACTACGGTGGACCCATGACCGACCCGTCGACCGCGACCCCGCCGGCCTACACCCCGATCGCCGACCGGCCCGTGCGATGGGGGCTGCTGGCCGCCGGAGGGATCGCCCGGGCCCTGGCGCAGGCGATCGCCGCGGTCGAGGGGGGCGAGGTGGTCGCCGTGGCGGCGCGCGACGGCGATCGCGCCCGGTCCTTCGCCGAGGAGTTCGGCATCCCTCGCGCCTACGGCAGCTATGCCGAGCTGGTCGACGACGCCGAGGTCGACGCCGTCTACATCTCCTCGACCCACCCCTTCCACCGCGAGCAGGCGCTGGCCTGCGTCCGGGCCGGCAAGCACGTGCTCGTCGAGAAACCGACGACGCTGACCGTCCACGACACCGAGGAGGTGCTCGAGGCCGCCCGCGCGGCCGGGGTCCTCGCGGTGGAGGCCATGTGGACCCGGTGCCAGCCGATCGTCCTGGACGCGCTCGCCCGCGTCCGTCGCGGGGACATCGGCACGGTCCGCAGCGTCCACGCCGCCCTCCCGGTGCCCTTCGACTACGACGAGTCGCACCGCCTCTTCGACCTCGCGAACGGCGGCGGGGCGCTGCTCGACCTCGGGATCTACCCGGTCACCCTCGCCCACCTCTTCGCCGGTCACCCCACCCACCTGCACGTCCTCGGCTCCCGGGTCGCCACCGGCGCCGACGCGCTGGTGGCCCTGCAGTGGATGACCACCGAGGGCGCCGTGGTCCAGGTCCTCACCGACTCGCTCTCGCACGGCAGCACCGAGACTCTCGTGCGCGGCTCGGAGGGGTCGCTGCAGCTGCACGGGCCGATCAACAACCCGACCTCCTTCACGGTCCGCCGGGGCGAGGAGGAGCAGCTGGTCGACGGTGGTGACCGACGCGGCTACGAGCACGAGGTCGAGGAGTTCCACCGCTGCCTGGAGCTCGGCCTGCCGGAGTCCCCGCTGATCCCGCACGCGGATACGGTGGCGATCATGACCATCCTGGAGAGCGCCCGTCGCGAGCTCGGCGTCCGCTACCCCCAGGAGGACGAGCCGCTGCACACCGCCGACGTGGTGCCGTGATGGTCGAGCTGCTCCTCTTCCTGGTCCTGGCCGTCGGGCTCCTGGCCCTCCTGGGGCGCACCGCGACGCCGCCGTCCGAGCGGCTGCCGCTGCGCCGGTGGACCCCGGTCCACGTCGCCGACCTCGTGGCTCGGGCGTTCCGCCTCTTCCGCGACGCCGGCGCGGAGCGGGCCCGGCGCCAGGACGTCGCCCGCGAGTCGGTCGAGGGACGTCAGCCGCAGAAGCCGCGGCGCGGCCAGCTGCCGCCTCCCCCGCCCAACCCCGAGGACGAGCGGCGCTGACCGTTCACACCCGAGGGACCCGCGGCGCCGGCTGGCAGCGGGGGCAGAAGTGCGAGCTGCGGTTCGTGAACTCCTCGCGCCGGATCGCGGTCCCGCAGCGTCGACACGGGCGGCCGGTCTGCCCGTAGGCCTCCAGCGACCGGTCGAAGTAGCCGCTGGCCCCGTTGACGTTGACGTAGAGCGCGTCGAAGCTGGTGCCGCCCTGTCCCAGCGCGTCGCGCATGACGTCGGCGGCGTGGTCGAGCACCCGCCCGAGCGCGGGCTTCGTCTGGCTGGAGGCGAGCCGTCGCCCGTGCACCTGCGCCCGCCACAACGCCTCGTCGGCGTAGATGTTGCCGATACCGCTGACCACCCCCTGGTCCAGCAGGACCCGCTTGAGGGCGACGTCCTTGCCCTTCATCCGGCGCACCACCGCTGCCCGGTCGAAGGCCGGCTCGAGCGGGTCCGGGGCGATGTGCAGCACCGGCTCGGGTATGCCGTGGGGGTGCCCGCCGGGGTGACCCGGCGCGCTTGCCCCCGGCTCGTCGCGCAGCGGGGTGAGGGCGAGCCCGCCGAAGGTGCGCTGGTCGACGAAGCGCAGCTGGGGGCCGTCGTCGTCGAGGTCCAGGGTGGCGTGCAGGTGCTTCTCCCGTGGCGCCTGCGCGTCCTGCACGAGGAGCTGGCCGCTCATCCCGAGGTGCACGACCAGCGCCTGGGGGTCGTCGGCCGGAGGCTGGAGCACGAGCCAGAGGTACTTCCCCCTCCGGTCCGCGGCGAGCACCCGCGCACCGGCCACGCGCGCGGCCAGGTCCACTGGTCCGGCCGCGTGACGTCGGGCGACCCGCGCGCCGGTCAACCGGGCCTCGCGGATGCGTCGCCCGACGACGTGCGTCTCGAGGCCACGACGGACGACCTCGACCTCCGGGAGCTCGGGCACGCCTCAGCCGCTGCCGGGGCCGTCGCCGGTGAGGTCCTCGACCGTCGGTTCGGTCGCGACCACCTGGGCGGCGCGCTCGGTGAGCAGCCGCCAGCCCTGCTCGGCGGCCTGCTGCTCGGCCAGCTTCTTGGAGCGACCCACCCCGGTCCCGACCACCTCGTCGGCGACGACCGCCCGGGCGGTGAAGGTCTTGTCGTGGTCCGGCCCCTCGGCGTCGACGAGGTACTGCGGGGGGCCCAGGTCGCCCGCCGAGGCGACCTCCTGCAGGCTGGTCTTCCAGTCCAGCCCGGCGCCGAGCCCCGCGCTGCGGCGCATCAGCGGGTCCAGCAGGTGGTGGACGAAGGTGGCGGCAGCGGGCAGCCCGGCGGAGAGGTAGACGCAGCCGATGACCGCCTCGGTGGTGTCCGCGAGGATCGAGTCCTTGTCCCGCCCTCCGGTGGCCTGCTCCCCCTTGCCGAGCAGCACGAAGCCGCCGAGGTCCACGACCCGGGCGACCTCGGCCAGCGCGCGCGAGTTGACCACGGCCGCGCGGAGCTTGGCCAGCTGCCCCTCGGTCAGGTCGGGGTGGGTGCGGTAGAGCGTGTCGGTGACCACCACCCCCAGCACGGAGTCACCGAGGAACTCGAGCCGCTCGTTGTGCGGCTGCCCGTCGTTCTCGTAGGAGTAGGACCGGTGAGTCAGGGCACGCAGCAGCAGCGCCTCGTCACAGGACTCGCCGACCACCTCGGTGAGGTAGTCGGCCAGCTCGGAGACGGGACGCACGACGGTGCCCCGGGGTCAGCCCTGGTGCTCGGTGCGCTCGGCGGCCGCGTAGTGGCGGCCACCGTAGGTGCCGCAGGTGGGGCACGCCTGGTGCGGGGTCGCCACAGCCTGGCACTGCGGGCAGGTCGACAGCGCGATCGGCGCGGCCTTCCACTGCGAGCGGCGGTGCCGGGTGTTGGAACGGGACATCTTCCGCTTGGGAACGGCCACGTCAGGTCCTCTTCTCGTCGTCGTCTGCCGGCGTGGCCATCGCGGCCAGCGCCGACCACCGGGGGTCGATCACGTCGTGCTCGTGCTCCGGGTCGTCCGCCAGGCGCGCCCCGCACTCGGAGCACAGGCCCGGACAGTCCTCCCGGCACACCGGTTGGAAGGGCAGCTCGGTCACGACGGCGTCCCGGACGACCTCTTCGAGGTCCATCAGGTCACCGTCGAGCATGCGCTGCTCGTCCTCGTCGCTCGCGTCCTGGTCGCCCGAGCGGCTCCCCACCTCCTGGTGGTGCGCCGCGCGGTCGGGGTAGGCGTAGAGCTCCTGGAAGGTCACCTCGACGTCGTCGACGATCTCGTCCAGGCAGCGCACGCACTCCCCTCTCGCCGTGGCCTGTGCCGTCCCCGTCACCAGGATGCCCTCGACGACCGACTCCATCCGCAGCTCCAGCCGGACCGGGTGGCCCGCCGGGATCGCAATGACATCGGTGCCCAGGGGCTCCGTCGTGGTGACCTCGCGCGAGAGCTCGCGCATGGTCCCGGGCCGGCGGACCAGCTCCCGGGTGTCGAACACCCAGTCGCGCTCCGTCTGCTGGGCAGCCATGCCGAATTCCCTCACGTGTGGTCTGACCTGCTGAACGGGTTCGGCCCTCGTGCACGGCGAGCACGGGAGGGACACAAACCGACGCACCAGCCTACCGGGCCGGTGCGGCGCGCTCAAATCTGACGCAGCGCCTCCAGCACCGGCGCGGGCACCAGCGCGGAGACGTCGCCCCCGAGCCGGTGGACCTCCTTGACCAGCGAGCTGGAGACGTGCTCCAGCGCCGGGTCACCGGGCAGGAAGACCGTCTCGACACCGGTGAGGTGACGGTTCATCAGGGCCATCGGCAGCTCGTAGGCGAAGTCGGTGCCGCCGCGCAGCCCCTTGACCACCGCCTCGGCCCCGACCTCCTGGCACACGTCGACCAGCAGCCGCTCGGCATACGCCTCGACGCGGACGCGACCCGCGACCTCGCTCGGCAGCGAGGCGCCGACGAGCTCCAGCCGGGTCGGCACGGGGAAGCTGCCCTGCTTGGCAGGGTTGTGCAGGACGGCGACCACGACCTCGTCGTAGAGCGCGGCGGCCCGGGTCACGATGTCGACGTGCCCCAGCGTCACCGGGTCGAAGGATCCGGGGCAGACGCAACGGCGGGTCGACATGGCCAGGGAGCCTACCGGGCCGCGATCACCCCTCGTCCTCGAGCAACCCGTCCTTCCGGGCCCGCTCGACCAGAGCACGGACGGTCTCGGCGTCCACGCCCTCGTCGAGGTGCCGGCCGCGGACCTCGGCCGCGCCGAGGTCGCGCCGCTCCTGCTCGGGGACCTCCTCGCGGGCGGGGTTGAGGATCGTGAGCTCCTCCTCGGTGAGGTGGTGCTGCAGCACCTCGTTCATGGCCTCGACGGCGTCGTCGAACTTCTGCGTGTCCGTGCCGGCGCACTCGAGCAGGTCCAGCAGCGCCTGGTTGATCTCGGCGTGCTCCTCCTCACCGTGCTCGGCCTCGTGCGCGTCGATGGCGTCCTTGCGCCGCAGCCGGGGGTAGACCTTCTCCTCCTCGGCCTCGCCGTGGGCGATGAGGACGCTGGCGAAGGCCGCGCGGGCCGCGGCACGGTCGCTGGAGCTGTCGCGCAGGTCGCGCATGAGGGCCTCGAAGAGCCGGTGGTCGTCGAGGATCAGGTCGACGACGTCGCCGGACACGGGACGCGGGATGGTGTAGTCGCTCATGCCGCGATCCTCCCAGGGTGGCCGCTCAGGCGCCCGCCGGGCCGGTCGGCTCGGCCAGGTGCAGCGCGGTCTCGCCGTAGCGCCGGGTGTCGAGGTGGCGCAGCGTCTCCGGCCAGGGCGGCCGCGGCGACCGGGCGCTGCGCTCGACCACGACGAGCGCGTCCGGGTCCAGCCAGCCGCCCGAGCCGAGCGCGTGGAGGACGCCGGCGAGCTCGGCGTCGGGCAGCGGGTAGGGCGGGTCGAGCAGCGCGAGGTGGTAGGCGTGCCCGCCCGGGCCGGCGGCCAGCACCGGGCCGACCGGACCCACGACCACCTCGACGCCCGGCAGCGCCAGCTCCTCGGCGCTGCGCCCGATGAGCCGGGCGGTGGCCCGGTGCCGCTCCACGGCGAGCACACGGGCTGCGCCGCGCGAGGCCGCCTCCAGCCCGAGCGCGCCGGACCCGGCATACAGGTCCAGCACGGAGCAGCCCTCCAGGTCGAGCAGCGACTCGATCCGGGAGAACATCGCCTCGCGCACCCGGTCGGTGGTGGGCCGGGTGCCGGCGCCTCGAGGGGTATGCACGGTGCGCCCGCCGGCGCACCCCGCGATGATCCTGGTCATCGCCTCACCCCCGCTCCAGGAAGGCGGCGCTGGTCGCGTCCAGACGGGTCAGTGCGTCGGCCAGCTCGGGATGGCGACTCAGCTCGGGGTCGGACTCCACGGTGCGCCAGGCCGCCTCGTGCGCCTGCACGATGAGGTCCTCGTCGCGGGCCAGCCGCAGGAAGCGCAGGCCGCTACGGCCGCCGCTCTGGCTGGCGCCGAGGACGTCGCCCTCGCGCCGGCTCTCCAGGTCGATGCGAGCCAGCTCGAAGCCGTCGGTGGTGGCGGCCACCTGCTCCAGCCGCTCGATCGCGGCGGGGTCCACGCCCTCACCCTGCGTCACGAGCAGCGCCAGCCCGGGACGACCGCCACGGCCGACCCGCCCCCGCAGCTGGTGCAGCTGGGAGATGCCGAACCGGTCGGCGTCCAGCAGCACCATCGTCGTCGCGTCCGGGACGTCGACGCCGACCTCGATGACGGTGGTCGAGACCAGGACCTCCACCCGCCCCGCGGCGAAGGCCTGCATGACGGCGTCCTTGTCCTCGGCCGGCATCCGGCCGTGCAGCACCTCGATCCGCAGGTCGCGCGTCGCCGGCAGCTCGCGCAGGCACCGGGCGACCTGGTGGACCCCGTGCAGCCCGGGCGGTCCGGCGGACCCCTCCGGCATCTCGAGCAGACCGAGGAGGTCGGCGCCGTCCTCGCCCTGCGGCGCTCCGTGCCCGACCTCTCCGCCCAGCGGCAGGCCCGGACCGTCGGTGCCCGAGCCCGGCAGGTCCGGGTCGTCCGGATCCCCGATGCGGGGGCACACGACATACACCTGACCGCCACCGCGCACCTCCTCGGCGACCCGTTGCCAGGTGCGGCGCACCCAGTCGGGGCGTCGACCGTCGACGACGTGACTGCTGATCGGGCGGCGCCCGCCGGGCAGCTCGCGCAACGTGGAGATCTCCATGTCGCCGTAGACGGTCATCGCCACGGTGCGCGGGATCGGGGTCGCGGTCATGACCAGCACGTGCGGGGAGGTGCCCTCGGGAGCCTTGGCGCGCAGCGCGTCGCGCTGCTCGACCCCGAACCGGTGCTGCTCGTCGACGACGACCAGACCCAGCTCGGCGAACTGGACGTGCTGCTGGATCAGCGCGTGGGTGCCGACCACGATCCCGGCCTCGCCCGAGGCGGCGGCCAGCAGCGCCTGCTTGCGGTCCCCCGCCGACTGGCTGCCGGTGAGCAGGGCCAACCGGGTGCCCTCCTCCAGACCGCCGAGCAGCCCGGCCTCGGCGATCGGGCCGAGCAGCTGGCTGATCGAGCGGTGGTGCTGCGCGGCGAGGACCTCGGTCGGGGCGAGCAGCGCCGCCTGCCCGCCGGAGTCGACGACGGCGAGCATGGCGAACAGGGCGAGCACGGTCTTGCCCGACCCGACCTCGCCCTGGAGCAGGCGGTGCATGGGGACCTCGCGGGCCAGGTCGCCGAGGAGCTCGGCGAGGACGGCCTCCTGGCCCTCGGTGAGCGCGAACGGCAGCCGGTCGCGCAGCCGCTGCCCGAGCCCCTGCTCCGCCGGCACCCGGGGGCGGGCGGGCACCGCCTCGCTGGACCGGCGCACCCGGGCGAGCTGGGCCTGGACCGTGAAGGCCTCGCCGAACTTGAGCCGCCACCGGCCCCTGCGGTGGTCCGCCTCCGTGCCGGGCCGGTGGACCAACCGGTAGGCCTCGAGCAGGCCGGGCAGACCCACCTGCCGCCGCACCTGCGCGGGGACCGGGTCCGGCAGCTCGTCGAGCTGGTGGAAGACCAGGTCGAGGCACTGGCCGTGGACGATGGGTGACAGACCCTTGGTCGCGGTGTAGACCGGGACCAGACCGTCGAGGAGCCACTGCGCCCCGCCCTCGCCGCCCTCGCTCAGCGTGGCGTAGTCCGGGTGGGTCAGCTGCAGCGTGTCGCGCCACACCCCCACCTGCCCGGAGCAGACGACCCGGACCCCGGTTCGGAGCCGGTCCTGGTGCCCGTAGGGCTTGAAGAAGGTCAGCTGGATCGTCCCGCCCGCGTCGTCCGCGACGTCCACGACGAGCCGGCGGCCGCGCCGGTTGCGCATCTGGTGGGTGGTCGCGGTGCGCACCGTCCCCACGACCACGACGTCCTCGCCGTGCGGCAGGTCGCGGAAGGCCGTGGGCCGGGTGGGGTCGAGGTAGGTGCGGGGCAACCAGTCGAGCAGCTGGCCCACGGTCCTGATCCCCCGCGCCCGCTGCAGCGTCTGCGCACTGGCCCCGACGAGGTCGCGCAGCCCGAAGTCGAGCGGGTTGCCCTCGCCGTCGGCCACGGGGCGCAGGTGGGCGCGTCCGGCGCCCGCCATCACTCGACCCCCAGCAGCACGGTATAGGTGGGCTGGCCCCCGTCCAGCACGCTCTGCTCGACCTCGCTGCCCGCGCAGCGGTCGGCGAGGGCCTGCGCCATGACGTCGCGGACCTGTCGTCGGCGTCCTCCCCGAGCAGCGCCGTCAGCAGCTCGACCCCGTCGTGCCAGATCGTGTCGAGCACCCACCGCGCGGCAGGCTCCAGGTCGTCCTCGACGGCGACGATCGCGTGGTCCACGATGCCCAGCCACTGGCCCGGTCGGCACGGACCGACCGGGGTCTCGGCCGCCCGGTCGGCGCGGGTGAGCGCACCCCCGTGCACCGCCGAGGCCGCCGCCGTCATCGCGTCCAGGACCGGCCCCAACCGGCCTGCCGGGTCGAGCACGGCGAGCGCGGCCAGGCCCTCCAGGAGGGTGCGGGTCGGCACGACCTCGACCTCCAGGCCCTCGCGCCGCGCCTCCGCGGCGGCGGCGCGGGCGACCATGAGCGTGTCGCCGTCGTTGGGCAGGATGACGACCGACGCACCGGTGCTGGCGCGCACCGCGGCGAGCAGCTCTCCGGTCGGGGCGCGACGACGCGGACCGCTGGGCACCAGCACGGCGCCGCCGTCCGACATCAGCCGGGTCACCCCGTCGCCGAGGGCGCACGAGACCACTCCGATGCCCTGCGGCAGGGGCGAGACCGGGTGCGGGTGCTCACGTCCCTCCGTGCCGTCTCCGGGGCTCAGCGACGTCTGCCGCACCTCGCTGACGACCCCCGCCAGCCCTCCGGCCTCGATGGCCGCGGCGGTGTCCTCCTCCTCGACGTGCGCGTGGACCTGGAACTCTGCGGGGCCACCCGCGACGGCGACGGAGTCCCCGAGATGCGTCAGGTGGGCCCGCAGCCGCTCGGCGCGCTCGGGGTCGCTGCCGCTCAGGAGGTACATCACCTCGACGGCCTCCTCCGACGTCGTGCCCCGACCCGAGGTCGGCCCGGGCGTCGCGGCCCACCAGTGCGGCACCTCGCCGTCCGCGCCGGCGGGGCGCTCGTCGAGGACGGCGTGCAGCGCCTCGACGACGAGGACCAGCCCTGCCCCGCCGGCGTCGACCACGCCCGCGTCGCGCAGCTCGGGCAGCTGCTCGGGAGTGCGTGCCAGGGCGCGCTGCGCCGCCTCCAGCGCCGCGTCGACGACCACGAGGACGTCCTGCGCGCCCTCGTCGACCGCGCCCCGGGCGCCGACCGCGGCCGCCCGGGCGACGGTGAGGATGGTGCCCTCCACGGGTGCGGCGAGCGCCTCCCACGCGCTGCGCGAGGCGGACTCGAAGGCGTCGGCGACCTCGCGCGGGCCGGCCACGTCGACGTCGGGGGCCACCGCGTCGGCCAGCCCGCGGGTGAGCTGGGCCAGGATGACGCCCGAGTTGCCGCGGGCCGCCAGGAGCATGCCCCGCGCGATGAGGGCGAGCCCCTCCCGGAGCCGGTCGGTGCCGCCGCCGCTCTCGAAACGCACCCGCACGTGCTCCAGCGCGCCGTCGAGGGTGAGGTACATGTTGGTGCCGGTGTCGCCGTCCGCCACCGGGAAGACGTTGAGCGCGTCGACCTGCTCCCGCGCCGCCGCCAGCGACAGCCGCGCGGTGACCGCCCAGCGGCGGGCGGTCACGAGGTCGAGCGCGGGTCCGGGCACGGCACCAACCTAGTGCCCGGCGCCGACGCCGTCCGCGGCGCCACAGGCATACCGTGGAGGTGCGGCGACGCACGGTCGTCGTCCGCCGCGATGATTTGGGCGCCGTGTCGCGGTTCCGGTACGCTGGACCGGTTGCCCGCGCCGCGCTGCTGCGGGCCCGAGACCTTTCACCGGACGACCTTCAGGAGAACACCGTGGCTGCCACTTGCGACGTCTGCGGCAAGGGACCGAGCTTCGGTCACAGCATCTCGCACTCGCACCGCCGCACCAAGCGCCGCTGGAACCCGAACATCCAGCGTGTCCGCACCACCGCGGGCGGCACCGCCAAGCGGATGAACGTCTGCACCTCCTGCCTCAAGGCGGGCAAGGTCACCCGCTGACCCTCCGCTGACGGCAGGTTGCCGTCATCTGCCGGCGCTCCTCGTCAGGGGGGCGCCGGCTCTGCTGTGCCCGGCGGCAGCACCGGTCCCGGTCTCAGCCGCCGAAATGGTCCCAGCCGCCGCCGTCCGGGTCCAGGGCCTGCTCCCCCAGCCGCACGGTCGGCTCCCCCTGCACCTGCTCGGCACCCCCGAGGACGACCCACCCCGTCGGCACCGCGCCGACCGGGAAGGTCGCGAGCAGCTCGTGCTCCTCACCGCCGCCGAGCACGGCGCGCCGGGCCGCCTCCAGCCCCAGCTCGGGCGCGAGCCGGGCGGCGAGGTCGTCGACGGCCGCCTCGTCCAGCAAGAGGTCGACGCCGCTGGCGCGCGCCACCCGACCCCCGTCGCGGCCCAGCCCGTCCGAGACGTCGATCATCGCCGTGGCCCCGGCGAGCGCCGCCACCGGA
The DNA here is from genome assembly GCF_008386315.1 of Serinicoccus marinus DSM 15273. Lineage (NCBI taxonomy): Bacteria > Bacillati > Actinomycetota > Actinomycetes > Micrococcales > Ornithinimicrobiaceae > Serinicoccus > Serinicoccus marinus. Next base: position 2,143,468 of record NZ_CP043808.1, read on the forward strand.
CCCTGCTCGAGGTCCACCCACGGCCGGAGGTGGTGGTCGACCCAGCGGCCCTGGCGCGCCCCGGCCCGGAGCTGCTCGAACCCCGCGTGGGAGCGACCCAGCGGTCCGGACACCGCGAGGACGTCGCCCGGTCGGGCGCCGCTGCGCAGCACCGCACCCGGTATGCCCTCGGCCAGCTCCCCGAGCGCCGTCACCGACACTGCGACCACCCCCGGGCCGGCGGCGCTGAGGTCGCCCCCGACGACGGGGACCCCGGCGCGGGAGCAGGCGCGGGCGAGCCCGGTCGTGAGGTCGCGGCACCAGGCGAGCGGCAGCTCCCGATCGCAGAGCAGGGTCACCAGCACCCCCGTCCCCCGGCCGCCCATCGAGGCCAGGTCGGCGAGGTTCTGGGTGACGATCTTCTCGCCCACGTCCTGACCGGTCGACCACGCGTCCAGCCAGTCCTGACCACGCACCATCGTGTCCGTGGTCGCCAGGACGGCGCCGGTGTGCACGCGCAGGTGGGCGGTGTCGTCGCCCGGCCCGACGACGACGTCGCGCAGGCTCTCCGCGGCCGCCCCGTGCTCGGCGAGCACGCCGAAGACCTCGCCGAGGATGCCGCGCTCCCCCACCTCGCCGACGGTCCGCCCGCCCTCGCCCACCTCGCCGACGGTTCGCCCGCCCTCGCCCGGAGGCTCGCTCGTGCTGCTCACCCCCGCACGGTAGCCTCCGTGCAACCGAGCAGGAGGCAGCACCGTGGTCAAGGCATACATCCTCGTCCAGACCGAGGTCGGCGTCTCCGCGCGCGTCACCCGGGCGATCCGCGAGCTCGACGGCGTCCAGAGCGCCGAGGACGTGGCCGGTCCCTACGACGTCATCGTGCAGGTGCAGGCACCGACGGTGCAGGAGCTGGGCCGCGGCGTCATCGCGCACGTCCTGGCGGTGCCCGGGATCACCCGCACCACGACGTGCACAGTCGTCGAGCTCTGAGGCCGCGGGCCGGGCTGCTGGCGGCCGCGCTCGGGCTGGTCTCGCTCACGGCGTGCGGCGAGGGCGCGGTGCGCGCGGTCCCCTTCGACGCCTCCGACTCCGCGGTATGCCTGGAGGTCGCCGCCCGGTGGCCCGGGACGATCGGTCCCTACGAGGCGCGGGTGACCGCGGTGCAGTCCGAGGGGGTCGCGGCCTGGGGCGAACCGCCGATCGTCGCCCGGTGCGGCAAGGCGCCGCCCGGGCCGACGACCGACCCCTGCATCGACGTCGGCGGGGTCGACTGGGTCGCGACGGTGCTCGACGACGGCGGCACGATGTTCACGACCTACGGACGGGACCCGGCGATCGAGGTCCTCGTGCCGGAGAGCTACGACAGCCACCCGCTGCTCCTGCCGCCGCTGGACGACGCCGCCCGGGTGGTCCCGCAGACGCTGGGCGAGTGCTCCTCGCCGCAGGGCTGACCGGCGGCGGTCTGCCGCTGCGCCGGCCTTGCCTGAGGCTCAGCGCAGACCGAGCGGACGCTCCAGCGCCAGCGTGATGAGCTCGTCGACCAGCTCGGGGTAGGAGACGCCCGAGGCCGCCCAGGCCTGGGGGTACATCGAGTAGGGCGTGAAGCCGGGCATGGTGTTGATCTCGTTGAGCACCACCTCGCCGCGCGGCGTGACGAAGAAGTCCACGCGGGAGAGCCCCTCCGCGTCGGCGGCCTCGAAGGCGAGCGCAGCGATCCGGCGGATCTCGTCGCGGACGTCGTCCGGGATGTCCGCGGGGGCGGTGATCTGCACGCTGGCCTCGTCGAGGTACTTCGCCTCGAAGTCGTAGAAGTCGTGCCCGCCGCTGACGACGATCTCCCCGCACTCGCTGACTCTGGGCAGCGCCGAGCCGCGCCCGCCGAGCACGCCGCACTCGATCTCGCGCCCGTCGATGCCCTGCTCGACGAGCACCTTGGGGTCGTGGTCGCGGGCCTTCTCGATCGCGACCTCGAGCTCCTCCGGGCGCTCCACCTTGGCGACGCCCACCGACGAGCCGGCCCGCGCGGGCTTGACGAAGACCGGGAAGAGCAGGGCGCTCGCGGCCTCCAGCGCCGCCTCGCGGTCTCGCTGCCACTGCCGGTCGGTGATGACGGCATACGGCGCCACCGGCAGCCCGGCAGCGGCGAAGACCACCTTCATGACGTGCTTGTCCATCATCGCGGCGGAGGCCAGGACACCGCAGCCGACGTAGGGCAGGTCGGCGAGCTCCAGCATCCCCTGGATGGTGCCGTCCTCCCCGAACGGCCCGTGCAGCAGCGGGAAGACGACGTCGACCTCGCCGAGGGAGTGCACCTGACCGTCGCGACCGGTCCAGGTCCACTCGTGGTCCACTCCGCCGAGCGGCACGAAGACCTGACGCCCGGTGTCCTGCACCTGCGGCAGCCGCCCGTCCCGGATCTCCAGCGCCTCCGGGTCGTCCTCGACGAGCACCCAGTGCCCTTCGCGGGTGATGCCCACCGGCACGACGGCATACCGCTCACGATCCAGCGCCCGGAGCACGCTGGCCGCGGTGGCGCAGGAGATCGCGTGCTCGTCCGAGCGCCCGCCGAAGACGAGGGCCACACGGTGCCGGGTGTCGGCGGACCGCTGCGTGCCGGCGCTGGTGTCCTCGTCGGGGCTCACGGCGGGGTCGGTGCGCTGGGTGGGGGCATCCATATCGGGACGAGCCTAACCAGTGAGGGGCGGGCCACCCCGCAGACCCACCGGGCACGACCTCCGACGCGTGAGGGCCGCTCTCCAGGTCGTCTCCGGGCCGGTTCGTCCACCGGGCGCCTCGACGTCAGATCGGAGCCTCCTCGAGGAGGCGCCGATCTGACGAACCGGCTCGCAGTGCTCCCCCGGGGCGCGTCGGAGTGAGACCGACACGGCTCGTCAGTGGCGCTCGTGCTTGCGCGCCCGGGTCATGAGGGCCCGGGTGAGGTCCTCGGGGGTCACCGAGCCGTCCACGACCGCGGTCACGCCCTCGCAGATCGGCAGGTCCACCCCCTGGCTGGCGCCCAGCTCCACCACGCTGCGGCAGCTCTTGACGCCCTCCGCCGTCTGGTGCGGCACGGCCAGCACCTCTTCGACGCTGCGCCCCTGACCGAGCGCGACGCCGACGCGGTGGTTGCGGGAGAGCGGGGACATGCAGGTCGCGATGAGGTCGCCGACGCCGGCCAGCCCCATGAGCGTGGCGGGGTCGGCGCCGAGCGCCTGCCCGAGCCGGGCGGTCTCGGCGAGCCCGCGGGTGATGAGGCTGGACTTGGTGTTGTCGCCGTAGCCGAGGCCCTCGGCCATGCCCACCGCGAGCGCGATGACGTTCTTGACCGCTCCGCCGATCTCGGCACCGACGACGTCGGTCTGGGTGTAGGGCCGGAAGTAGGCGGTCATGCACGCCTCGGCGACCCGGTCGGCGGCGTCGTGGTCGAGGGCCGCGACGACGCTGGCGGCCGGCTGGCGGGCGGCGATCTCCCGGCTGAGGTTGGGGCCGGTCACGACGACGATGCGCCCGGCCTCGACGCCGCTGTCCTCGACCACCTGGCTCATCCGCAGGCCGGTGCCCAGCTCGATGCCCTTCATGAGCGAGACCACCGGGGCCCTCGCCGGGAGGTGCTCGCCCCACTCGGCGAGGTTGGCACGCACCGTCTGCGAGGGGACGGCCAGCACCACCAGGTCGGCGCCCGCCGCCGCCTCCGCGGGGTCCGTGGTCGCGGTGACCACCGGGGCCAGCTCGACCTCGGGCAGGTAGTCCGGGTTGTGCCGTGAGTCGCGGATGCCCTCGGCGATCTCGGGTCGGCGGGCCCACAGGACGACCCGCTCCGCGCCCGCGTCGGCGAGGATCTGGGCGAAGGCGGTGCCCCAGCTGCCGGCGCCGAAGATGGCTGCCCGGGTCATCCCTCGGGCTCCGTGGGCCGACGGGCCGGGTCGAAGGGTTCGGCGGGAGGCTGCTCGCCACGGATCTGCGATAGCTGCTCGGTGATCGCGGCCATGACGCGGCGCGTGGCCTCGGCGTGCGCCCGCGGCTCCTGCGCGCGGTCGTAGAGGTCGGACAGCTCGACCGGGGCGCCGGCGCTGACGTGCTGGACCGGGCGCTTCAGCAGGTTGCCCGGGCGGCGGGCATAGTGCCCGAGCACCCCTTGGGCACCCCACTGGGCGATCGGCACCACCGGGGCCCGGCTGGTCAGCGCCAGCCGACCCACGCCCGACTTGGCCTTCATCGGCCACAGGTCGGGATCCCGGGTCAGGGTGCCCTCGGGCATGATCGCGATGCACCGACCGCCGGCGAGGGCGGCGCGCGCGGCCTCGAGCGCGTCACCGGCGCGCGAGCTGGAGCGGTAGACCGGGACCTGCTCCAGGTGTCGCAGCGCGGCGCCGAGCAGCGGCACCTCGAAGAGGGAGGACTTGGCAAGGAAGAAGGGGGCGTGCCCGTGGTCGACGAGGAAGTGGGCCAGCATGATCGGGTCCACCTCGGAGTAGTGGTTGCCGGCGACGATGAAGCCCTCGCCCCGCGGCAGGTGCTCGGCGCCGGACCAGTCGCGGCGGGTCACGCCCATGAGCACGGGGCGCAGGGCCGCGATGACCGCGTGGTAGGACCAGGGCACGGCCTGGCGCAGGGGCTGGCGTCTCACGCGGGTCATCTTTGCATCCGGGGGCGGTGCTGGCGAAGATGCTGGGGTGCGCGACAGGACGGGACGGGCTGCGGCCGGGCTCGACTGGCGGCTGGTGCTGCCGGTTCAACGAGCCGATCGCGCCAAGACCCGCCTCGTGGCACCGGACGGGGTCTCCCGACCCGAGCTGGCCCGCGCGATCGCCCTGGACACGCTGGACGCGGTATGCCGCGCCCTCCCGCCGGGCCGGGTGACCGTGGTGACCGCCGACGACGGTGCGGCCGACAGGGCGCGGGAGGTCGGGGCCCGGGCGGTCCCCGACCCCGGGCGCGGGCTGGACGAGGCGATCCGGCGCGGCCTGGACGACGCGGCCCTGCAGGTCGGGGGTGAGAGCGGCGCCGGCCGGCAGGCCCCCGGGTGGGCCGTGCTGCTGGGCGACCTGCCGGCGCTACGTCCGGAGGACCTCCGGGAGGCCCTGGCGCGCTGCGCCGCCCTCGACCGTGCGGTGGTGCCGGACGCCGAGGGCACGGGTACGGTCCTGCTGACCTCGACGCGAGGCATACCGCGGCCGCGCTTCGGTGCCGGGTCGGCCGCACGGCACGCCGTCGACGCCACCCGCCTGGACCTCGACCTGCCTCGGCTACGGCGTGACGTGGACCGGGCCGAGGACCTGCAGGAGGCGCTGCTCCTCGGCGTGGGCGCCCGCACCCGCGCGGCCCTGGGCTCGACCGCGGCCTGAGCCGGTCCCCCACCCGCGCCACGACCTACAGTGGACCCATGCAGGCCAGCGTGCACACCTACGACCTCGACGCCGGCAGCGGGACGGTCCTGCTCGACACCGGGCGGGTGCTGCCCTTCGCCGCCGCGGTGATGGACGCGAGCGGTCTCCGGCACCTGCGGGTGGGCCAGCGGGTGAGCATCGAGGTCGACGGTGACCCCGAAACCGCGGGCGCGAGCCTCACCCGGCTCTGGATCGTCGGCATCGGCGAGGGCGAGCCCATCGTCTGATCCACTCGTCCGCAGCAGGCGTCCCGCTGCGGTGATGCATCCCCGCACCGCAGCACCTTCTGCGCGGGGTCGGGCGCACAGCGGGTCAACGCTTCTTCGCGGCCTTCTTCTTCGTCGACTTCTTCCCCTTCTTGGCCTTCTTGCGTTTGCCGGAGTCGCCGTGTGACACGTCGTCGTTCTTGACCTTCGCCAGCTGCGCCTTCTTGGCCGAGATCATGTCGGCGGTGATGTCCTCGCCGCTGGAGAAGACCCGTCCGCCGCCGACCGACCCCGGCTGTCGTGGCTCCGAGCTCTCGTTCGTCGGGTCGGGCTTCTCCCGGCGCACGCTCGGCGGGGTCCCCGAGGGGGCACGCCGCTCCCGGTCGCGGTCGGACGACGCCCGGGCGGCGACCCGACCCTTCGGCTCGTGCCGAGGACCGCTGTCGTGGCGGCGCACCGTGCTCGGGGCTCCGGCGGAGCCGCCCTCGGAGTCACCGGCGGCCCGCGCCCCGGCCAGGCCCTGCGCGGGCAGCGTCGCCGGGTCGGCCACCACCTCCCTGAAGGCGGCTCCCGGCCGGAAGCGCGGGCTCCGGGTCTCCGGGATCGGCACCGCCTCTCCGGTCCTCGGGTTGCGCCCCGTCCGCGCTGCCCGGTCCACCCGCTCGAAGGTCCCGAAACCGCTGATGCTCACCGTGCCGCCCGCGGCCACCTCGCGCAGCACCACGTCCACCAGGGCCTCGACGGCGGCTCCGGCGGCGGCCCGGCCGCCCACGCGCGGAGCCAGCGCCTCGATCAGGTCCGTCTTGTTCATGCCCCCAGCCTCTCGCACGCTCCTTCGGCGCGCCAGCGTGCGGACCGGCCGGGCCGTCCCCTACACGCATGCGAACGGCCCCCACCGCTGCTGCGGTGAGGGCCGTTCGACACGGGTAGCCCCGACGGGATTCGAACCCGCGCTACCGCCTTGAGAGGGCGGCGTGCTAGGCCGCTACACAACGGGGCCGTGTCCGGCGCGCTCGGCGCCGAGGGGAGAGACTACCCGAGCGGGCAGGTCTCCACGAAATCCGGAGCTGGGCTCCGTCATCGCGCTGGGGTACCAGGACTCGAACCTAGAACAACTGAACCAGAATCAGCCGTGTTGCCAATTACACCATACCCCAAGGGGGTGTCTCCGCCCTGTCCCACTAACCGGGAAGCGCGGCGAACCGAGCAACAACTCTACCGCGCCCGGCGCACCCCACCCAAATCTGGCGCGACCGCACGGGTCAGAGCGACGCGCGCAGCCGGGCGAGCCGGTCCAGCGTCTCCTGCTTGCCCAGGATCTCCATCGACTCGAAGAGCGGCGGGCTGATCCGCTGCCCGGAGACGGCGGTCCGCAGCGGCCCGAAGGCGAAGCGCGGCTTGAGGCCCATCCCGTCCACCAGCGCCTCGCGCAGCGCCGCCTCGATCCGGTCGTGGGTCCACTCCACCCCACCGCCGAGTGGCTGCGGGGCGGCGCCCGAGATCGGCTCCAAGGCGGCCATCGCCGCGTCGAGGACGGCACCGGCGTCGTCCTTGAGCTGGCCGCGCGCGTCGTCGGCGATCTGCAGCTCCTCGCCGCTCACGTAGAACGGCCGCACCATGGGCACCGCCTCGGAGAGCACCTGGATCCGCGTCTGGATGAGGTCGGCGACCGCCTCCAGCCTGGCCAGCTCACCCATACCGGACTGCTCCCCCAGCACCCCGGCCTCGCGCAGCACCGGGAGCAGCCGGGAGGTGAACTCGGCGAGCGGGAGCCGGCGCAGGTGGTCGCCGTTGAGCGACTCGGCCTTCTTCTGGTCCCACCGCGCCGGGTTGGGGTTGACGTCTCGGACGTCGAAGGCCTCGACGAGGTGCTCGGGGTCGAAGATGTCGCGGTCCGGCCCGATCGACCAGCCCAGCAGCGCGAGGTAGTTGATCATCCCCTCCCGGACGAAGCCGCGCTCGCGGTGCAGGAAGAGGTTGGACTCGGGGTCGCGCTTGGACAGCTTCTTGCTCCCTTCCCCCAGCACGAGCGGCAGGTGGGCGAAGGTCGGCACCTGCTCGGCGACCCCGATCTCGACGAGGGCGCGGTAGAGCGCGATCTGCCGCGGGGTGGAGGAGAGCAGGTCCTCGCCACGGATGACGTGGGTGATCCGCATCATCGCGTCGTCGACCGGGTTGACGAGGGTGTAGAGCGGCTGGCCGTTGCCCCGCACGATGACGAAGTCCGGCACTGACCCGGCCCCGAAGGTCACCTCGCCCCGCACGAGGTCGGTGAAGGTGATGTCCTCCTCCGGCATCCGCAGCCGCAGCACCGGCTCGCGCCCCTCGTCACGGTATGCCTGCTTCTGCTCCGCACTCAGCTCGCGGTCGTGGTTGTCGTAGCCGAGCTTGGGGTCGCGACCGGCGGCGCGGTGGCGCGCCTCGACCTCCTCCGGGGTGCTGAAGGACTCGTAGGCCAGCCCGGCCTCCAGCAGCCGGCGGGCGACGTCGGCGTGCAGGTCGGCGCGCTCGCTCTGGCGGTAGGGGCCGTAGGGGCCGCCCACCCCCGGCCCCTCGTCGTAGTCCAGACCGAGCCAGTCCAGCGCGTCGACGATCTGCGCCATGGACTCCTCGGAGTCGCGCGCGGCGTCGGTGTCCTCGACCCGGAAGACGAGGGTGCCGCCGTGGTGCCGTGCGAAGGCCCAGTTGAACAGCGCCGTGCGGGCCAGGCCCACGTGCGGCGTCCCTGTCGGGCTGGGGCAGAAGCGGACCCGGACGTCGGCGCCGGTCGCCTCGTCGTGCTCGGTGCGGGACACGGGGGCGGAGTGCGTGGTCGTCATGATGCGCGCCAGCCTACTTCCAGCCAGGGGTCGGTGAGGCACGCCGACGAGGTATGCCTCAGCGCGCCATGAGCGCCAGCGTCACCGACTCCTGCATCCAGGAGAGGAAGTCGTAGTAGGCCATCTTCTGGGCCAGGGCCGGATCCAGCTCGCTCCTGCCAGCGAGCGCCTCCTCCAGCTCCTCGTGCAGCCGCTCGGAGTCCTCGTCGGTGCGCAGCCCGAGCTGCTCGCCGAGGATGAGCCGGGCGTCGGTGAGGGCCACCGCGAGCGCCCGACCCTGCTCCGGATCCAGCTCGACCCGCGGCGGCTGGGCAGCCTCCAGCGCCGCGATCGCGGTGGACAGCGTGGCGGCCTTGCGCTGGCGCAGCCCGTGCTCGGTGAGCCGCCGGAACTCGCTGGCCTGCTCGTCGTCGTCCCGCGAGGCCGGCGGCAGCAGCCGGCGCAGCGCCGGGTCGCTCGGCTCCTCCGGGTCCACCTCGTCGCCGAGCCCGGCGACCAGGTCGAGGAAGGGGTCCCCGGTGTCCGGCCGCTCCGGCGCGACGAAGTCACGGGTCAGCCGGAGCACGTGGACCACCACGGCGATCTCCTCGGCCTCGAAGGTCCCCACCAGCCGGTCCCCCCGACGACGGAACGCGCGCGCCATACCTCAGTCGTCCTTCTGGAAGGTGGCCCACAGGCCGTAGCCGTGCATGGCCTCGGTGTCGGCCTCCATCTTCTCGCGGGACCCGGTCGAGACGACCGCGCGACCCTGCGTGTGCACGTCCATCATCAGCTTCTCCGCCTTGCTCCTGCTGTAGCCGAAGTGCGTCTGGAAGACCCAGGTGACGTAGTTCATGAGGTTGACCGGGTCGTTCCACACCAGCGTGATCCACGGGGTGTCCGCCTCGGGGCGGTCGAGGACCGCGACACCGCCCTGCTCCTGCGGCGTGGTCTGCGGGTCGGCCGGCGGGGCCGGCGGGCTGGGGGTGTCGATCGGCACGACCCCACCCTAGGCTGCGGGGGTGAGCACGAGCACCGCCCTGCTGACCGACCACTACGAGCTGACGATGATCCAGGCGGCGCTGGCCAGCGGCCACGCCGACCGGCGCTGCGTCTTCGAGGCCTTCGCGCGCCGCCTCCCCGACGGCCGGCGCTACGGCGTCGTCGCCGGGACCGGGCGGGCGCTGGAGGCGCTGCGCGACTTCCGGTTCGGCGAGGAGGAGATCGCCTTCCTCGCCGAGCAGCAGGTCGTCGACCACCCGACCCTGGACTGGCTGGCCGACTACCGCTTCACCGGTGACGTCTGGGGGTATGCCGAGGGCGAGGTCTACGTGCCCGGCTCGCCGCTGCTCGTGGTCGAGTCGACCTTCGCCGAGGGCGTCGTGCTGGAGACGCTCTTCCTGTCGATCCTCAACCACGACTCGGCCGTGGCCTCGGCCGCCTCGCGGATGACGGCGGTGGCGCACGGCCGCCCGTGCATCGAGATGGGCAGCCGCCGGACGCACGAGGAGTCGGCGGTCGCGGCGGCGCGCGCGGCCTACCTCGCGGGCTTCGCCTCCACCTCCAACCTCGAGGCGGGCCGGCGGCACGGCATCCCGACGATGGGCACCGCCGCGCACTCCTACACGTTGCTGCACGACGACGAGCGGCAGGCCTTCGCCACCCAGCTGGAGAGCCTGGGCCTGTCGACCACCCTGCTCGTCGACACCTACGACGTCACCGGCGCGGTCGAGCTCGCGGTCGAGCTGGCCGGGGCGCGGCTCGGCGGGGTCCGGCTGGACTCCGGCGACCTGGTGAGCCAGGCCTTCGAGGTGCGCGCCCAGCTGGACGCCCTCGGCGCGACCGGCACCCGCATCGTGGTCACCAGCGATCTGGACGAGCACGCGATCGCCGCGCTGCAGGCCGCCCCGGTGGACGCCTACGGCGTGGGCACCAAGGTCGTCACCGGCTCGGGCCACCCCGCGGCGGGCATGGTCTACAAGCTCGTCAGCCGGGAGAACGGCGTCGGTCAGATGGAGGGCGTGGCGAAGGCGAGCAAGGACAAGGCCAGCGTGGGCGGGCGCAAGTATGCCCTGCGCCGCCGCTCCGCCGCCGGGCTCGCCACCGAGGAGATCGTCGGCATCCACGAGCACCCCGACGACGACGGCGACGACCGCTCGCTGCTCGTGCCGCTCGTCGAGGGCGGCGAGGTCGTCGCGCCGACCGACGTGCAGACCGCGCGGGCCCACCACGAGATGGCCCGCGCCGAGCTCCCGCAGAGCGCGCTGCGGATGTCGCACGGCGACCCCGCGCTGCCGACGACCTATCTCGACAACTGGAGCTGAGCGGTGACGGCGCTCGACGAGGCCTTCGCGCTCCTGGACGAGGCCGGGGTCGAGCGGGAGACCGGCCCGGTGATGTCACCCGAGGAGCCGCGCCACTCGTCGCCGACGATCGAGAGGACCGGCGCGCGGTGCACGACCGGTCAGCCGATCTCCACCCCGGCCTCGCGCAGCTGGGTCAGCGCCGCGTCCGTGGTCTCCGGGGCGACACCGGCGCACAGGTCGAGCAGGACGGTCGTCGCCAGCCGCTCGCGCCGGGCGTCCAGGGCCGTCGCGCGGACGCAGTGGTCGGTAGCGAGGCCGCAGACCTCGACCTCGTCGATGCCCCGCTCCCCCAACCAGTCAGCGAGGCCGACCTCGCGCCCGTCGACGTCGGTGCTGCCCTCGAAGCCGGAGTAGGCCGCCTCGTGCTCGCCCTTGCGGAAGACCGCCTGGACGTGCTCCAGCGCGCCGGCCAGCTCGGGGCGGAAGTCCGCGCCCTCGGTCCCGACCTCGCAGTGCACCGGCCAGGAGTCCACGAAGTCCGGCTCGCCGTCGGTCGCCCAGTGGTCACCGGGGTCGACGTGCCAGTCGGCGGTGGCGACGACGGCGGCATACCGCCCCGCGTGGGCGGCGACGTGCTCGCTGATCCGGGCGGCGACGGCGGTGCCCCCGGTGACGGGCAGTGAGCCGCCCTCGCAGAAGTCGTGCTGGACGTCGACGACGATCAGGGCGCGGGGCATACCGCCGATGGTGCCACGGGGCTGTCGTGCCCGCTCAGCGCGAGCGCACGACGTTGGTGCGCGCGGCCTTGTCGTGCAGCGCCTGCCTGTTCTTGTCCCACAGCGGCCAGAGCACGTCGAGCAGCGTGAAGAGGCCGAGCGAGCCGAGGATCGGCACGAGCGAACCCAGCAGGTTGGGCCCCTGGTAGACCGCCGAGCGCAGCAGCGTGGCGCCCCACGTGGGCAGCCCCGGCTGGTCGCGCAGCCGCACCCGCAGGCCGGTGAGCAGCTTGCCGACGGTGCCGCCGAAGAACTTCACCATGAGCACCTCGTAGGCGACGCCGAGGAGGGCGCTGATCAGCCCGATGCGCAGCAGCCAGTCCTCCAGGACCACGGGCATGGCGCCGGTGGGGTCGGGGTCGAGGGCGTAGTCCTGCAGCTCGGCGGTGAGCTCGGGGTCGGCGGTCACGGCGACGAGCACCGTGACGAGCCCGAGCCAGAGCAAGGCGTCGATGAGCCGGGCGCCGACGCGGTGCCACCAGCCGGCCAGCGGCTGGCCGTCCGGCGTGATCGTGCGCGGGTCGGGGCGGTAGCCGCCGGGCACCGGGCCGCCCTGCCACTCGCCCTGGTAGGGCTGCTGGCCGGTCTGCCCGGCGTAGGGGTTCGGCTGCTGGTATCCCTGCTGGCCGGAGCCCTGCTGGCCCCAGGGCGACTGGCCGTGCTGGCCCCAGCCCTGCTGGCCGGAGCCGCCCTGACCCCAGCCCTGCTGGCCGTAGCCACCCTGGGCCTGGTCGCTCCCACCCGGCTGCTGCGTCTGTTGGAGCGACTGCCCCGCCTGGGCGAGGTTGGGCTTCTGCTTCGGCGCGGTGTGCGAGGTCCACTGCACGCCGTCCCAGTAGCGGAGGTTCTGCTCGTCCTGCGGGTCGTCGTACCACCCTGCCTGCTGACTCATGGCGGCCAGACTAGCCGCGCAGCGCGTCTGGCCCGAGCACCTCCCTGGGCACGCCACACCAGCCCCAGGCATACCTGTGCACCGTTGCTGGACCGCGACTGACGATATTTCCTCAGCTCTGGCCGTAGAAGCGTGCTCAGGCTGGCCCGCCCCGTTCTCCGGACCCCTCGTTGTGGACAACTTCTACGCCCGGGCGCCCGTCTGCACGATGCTGCCAGACATGGAAGTGGTCATCGCCCACCTCGCGGCTCATGGTGGCGTCGCCAGCGGTGTCGGTCTGCGTGCTCTCGGGGTGACCCCGAGCCAGCTCACCACGCTCGTCCGGTCGGGTGTCCTGGTCCGGATCCGCCGGGACAGCTTTGTGGGCGGTGAGGCATGGCGGTCGGCAGCACCGTGGGAGCGTCTGGACCTGAGCGCCAGAGCCGTCGCGGCGAGCCTGTGCGGCCCCGGCAAGCCTCATGCCCTGAGCCACCACAGTTCCCTGGCGGTGCGCGGCATCGGCAGCTTCGGCGTCGATGGCCGCGTGCATCTCGTCCGCACGGATGGGCAGCGGGGACGCAGCGACGACGTGGTCAAGGTGCATCCACCGGTGCCTTCGGAATGGGCGACCGGGACCGACCCGCCCTCGGTCGAGCCGGCCCTGGCCTGCCTGCAGGTCGCCGGCTCGTTCGGGGTCGTCGCCGGGCTGGTCAGCTCGGACATCGCGCTGCGCCAAGGCGCGACGACCATGGAGGGGCTGCACCATGCGCACCGCGAGGGGTCGTTCGGGCACGGCGCGCCGTCGGTGCGCACCGTGCTCGAGCACGCCACGGGTCTCAGCGGGTCGGCCGGGGAGACCCGGTGCCGCTGGATCATGCTGGAGGCAGGACTGCCGATCCCCGAGCTCCAGGCGATGATCTGCGACGACGACGGCGACCTCGTCGGCTACGTCGACTTCCTGCTGCGTGAGGCCTGGACGATCGTCGAGTTCGACGGGGCACTCAAGTACGGCTCGGCGCAGGACCTCATGGCCGAGAAGTGGCGCGAGGACCGGCTGCGCGCCCTCGGCTACGAGGTGGTCCGCATTACCTGGGAGGACCTGGCACACCCGAAGCGCGTCATCGCCAAGATCCGGGCCGCCATGGCTCGGGGGCTGGCTCGACACACGACCTCTGTCTGAGGTGGGCTCTGGCTACTCAGGCTCGGGGCGGGCTCGCTCGCGGCCCCACCCCTGGCTCACCACCACGCGCGCGTCGTTGGGCAGAGCGACCTGCTCACCTGCGAGGAGTGAGTCCGTGAGCCGGATGAGCTCGGAGCAGCTCCTAGAGCGACCGTGCCCATCGTCTGACACCTGCGTCAGCACCCTGCGGTCGAAGGACCAACCATCGCCCCGTATCAGCACGAAGGGCTCGACCGCGTGCAGCACCAGCTCATCCAGTCCTTCGGACAACGAGCCGCTCCCGTCGTCGCAGGCACGCAACCGCAGTGAGGCAGCTGGCCCAGCAATACACCGGTCTCGCCCAGGGCGATCTCCACGCCGGCCACCAATCCGTCGCCGGCTCTGCCGTCGTGCTCGAGGAGCCAGAAGGGCTGTGCCCTTTCTACCGAGGTAGGAGGCTGGAGCAGGACAGCGCGCTCAGCCGCTCGCTGACCGCTGCCCAGGGGCGCCGGCACCTCCGAGAGGGTCCGCCCGACACGGTCTCGCAGGACCTCGCGCCACACCCTCGCTCGCGCGAGCAGGACCTCGTACCGCCCCGGATCGGTTACCCGCGAGTACTCCTCGTCCCGCGGCGACTCCATCGGTCCGCGCGGGGCGGGCCAGGAGGATTGGTCGAGAAGGGCATACCGGCGGACCACCTCGTCCTGCACGACCTCGCTCATGGCCGAGCACCCTAGTGATGCGGCGCACCCCGCGACACCCATGGTGATGCCGGTCCCAGCCTGGGCACACGAGGTGCAGCCTGGGCACGGTTGCTGGGGCGGAACTGAGGAAATATCCGCCGCTTCGCTCCAGGAAGCATGCACAGGTATGCCTGGGGCGGGTGTGGCGTGCTCAGGTTCGGGTGTGCGTGAGGGCCGGTGCCCCACGCCCGTGGCCGGGCATGCCCCGCTTCCCCGAGGCCGACCCGGCTCCCCCGAAGGCCCGCCCCCGCTCCCCGAGGGCCACCCCTCAGCGGCGGCCGACGAACCACCGCCGGATGGTGTCGATCCGGTCGCGGACCTGCCCCGAGCTCGCCGTCGCCAGCTCCGGGCCGCCGGAGGCGCGGCGCAGCTCGGCGTGGACGACGGCGTGCGGCTGGCCCTTCTTCTGGGCGTATGCCGAGACGAGCTTGTTGAGCTCCTTGCGGTGCTCGGCCAGCGCCCGGTGCGCCGAGACCGCCTCCGCGCGCTCGCGCCCGCCACCCCGGCCGACCTGCGTCTTCTGCCGCTCCCGCAGCAGGGTCGCGACCTGGTCCGGCTCCAGGAGCCCGGGCAGACCGAGGTAGTCGTCCTCGTCCTCCGAGCCCGGCATACCGCCGAGGCCGTACTGCTCGGCGTCGAAGAGCACGTGGTCGAACTCCGCGTCCGACCCGATCGCCTCGTAGCTGCCGGCCAGCTCGTCCGAGGCCCCCTCGTCCTCCTGCGCTGCGGCGACGAGCCCGTCCTCCTCGGACCACAGCTGGTCCTCGTCGGTCTCCTTCCGGTTGAGCGCGTGGTCGCGCTCCAGCTCCATCGACCCCGCGTGGCCCAGGAGCAACGGCACGTTGGGCAGGAAGACCGACGCGGTCTCGCCGCGCCGCCGGGCCCGCACGAAGCGGCCCACCGCCTGGGCGAAGAACAGCGGCGTCGAGGTGGACGTGGCATAGACGCCCACGGCGAGGCGTGGCACGTCGACGCCCTCGGACACCATCCGCACCGCGACCATCCACCGCGCGTCGCCCTGGGCGAACTCCTCGATCCGCGCCGACGCACCCGCGTCGTCGGACAGCACGACGGTCGCGGCCTGGCCGGTGATCTCCCGGAGCTGCTTGGCGTAGGCGCGGGCCGAGCGCTGGTCGGAGGCGATGACCAGGCCGCCCGCGTCCTCGACGTGCCGGCGCACCTCGCTGAGCCGCTTGTCGGCCGCCCGCAGCACCGCCGGGACCCAGTCGCCCGCCGGGTCCAGCGCGGTGCGCCACGCCTGCTTGGTGACGTCCTGCGTCAGCGGCTCCCCCAGCCGCGCCTCGAGCTCGTCGCCGACCTTGGTCCGCCACCGCATCGTGCCGCCGTAGGAGAGGAACAGCACCGGACGCACGACGCCGTCCCGGAGCGCGTCGGCATACCCGTAGGTGTAGTCGGCCGAGGACCGCAGCACGCCCTCGGCGTCCATCTCGTAGCGCACGAACGGGATCGCGGCCGTGTCCGAGCGGAAGGGCGTGCCGGTCAGCGCGAGCCGGCGCGTGGCCGGCTCGAAGGCGTCGCGCACCGCCTCCCCCAGGACAACGCGTCGCCGCCGTGGTGGACCTCGTCGAGGATGACCAAGGTCCGCGCGGCCTCGGTCCGGGCCCGGTGCAGCAGCGGCTTGCTGGCGACACCGGCATACGTCACCGCGACGCCGTCGAAGTCCCGGCTGTGGCGGCCCTGCGCGTTGGCGAAGCGCGGGTCGATCCGGATCCCGACCTTGGCCGCCGCCTCGGCCCACTGCGTCTTGAGGTGCTCGGTCGGCGCGACGACGCAGATCCGCTGCACCTCGCCGCGGTCGAGCAGCTCGGTCGCGACGCGCAGCGCGAAGGTCGTCTTGCCCGCCCCCGGGGTCGCGACCGCGAGAAAGTCGCGGGGCCGCTCGGTGAGGTAGGTCTCCAGCGCGGCGGCCTGCCACGCACGCAACTTGCCCGCCGTGCCCCAGGCGGCGCGCTCGGGGTAGGCGGGGGGCAGGTGGGAGGCGGCTGAGGTGGACATCGGCGACCCAGGATAGGTCGTTTCCGGATCCGACTCACCGGGGCTCGGGCTCAGTCCCCCGACACCCCGGCCGTGGTATGACGCCCGCCTCGCCCGTGCGCACGGCACGGGCGCGACGCCTAGAATCGGGTCATGAGCACGCGCATGTCGGACCAGCCCCTCGACGCCCCGGAGGCCCCCAGCGCCCCGTCGACGCAGACGGCCGTGCTGGAGCGGGAGGACACCCGGGTCGAGCCGGACCTGTCCGAGCCGGGCGACCACGAGCGCTTCTCCCACTACGTCCGCAAGGAGAAGATCATGGAGTCCGCGCTGAGCGGCAACCCCGTGATCGCGCTATGCGGCAAGGTCTGGGTGCCGGGCCGGGACCCGCAGAAGTTCCCGGTGTGCCCGCAGTGCAAGGAGATCTACGAAGGTCTGCGTGAGCCGCAGGACGGCGGCGGCTCGGACGGCGACGAGGGCTGAGGGGCAACCACACGCGACGCTCGGTCGGCGCAGGGGCAACCACACGCGACGCTCGGTCGGCGCAGGGGCAACCACAGGCGACGCCCGGTGGGCGCAAGGGCAACCACACGCGGCGCTCGGTCAGTTGCGCTCGGGTTGCTCGGTGAAGGTCACGAGGAAGGACGCGGCCGAGCGCTGGCGCAGCAGCACGTCGCGCCACAGGTCCTCCGTCTCCTCGCGGAAGGGGTCGCGCGGCTCGCGGGGCACGACGTGCCAGGCCCCCTGCCGGATCTCGGAGTCCAGCTGCCCGGCCGACCAGCCGCTGTAGCCGACGAAGATGCGGAAGGCCCCGAGCTCGGGCACGACGAGCGGTGCCGGCGCGTCGAGGTCGACCAGGCCGATGCCGCCGAAGAGCAGCTGCGTGCCCAGCGGCGGGTCGCCCGGGTCGTGGCCGGGCACGCTCACCAGCCCCATCGCGGTGTCGCGTCCGACCGGCCCGCCGCGGAAGAGCACGCCCGGCTCGGTGACGAACGGCTGCCACTCCGGCAGCACCGCGTCCACGGAGGCCTCCATCGGCTGGTTGAGCACCAGCCCGTGCGCCCCCTCCTCGTCGTGGTGCAGCACGAGGACGACCGACCCGGCGAACGGCTCACCCGTCAGCGGGGTCGCGACCAGCAGCTGACCGACCGCCAGCTCGGGGCTGGGCGTGGTCACCGGGACTCCCCCTGCCGCGCGTCCGCCGCGGTGGTCGCCGTCGCCATGCCCCCATCATGGCCCCACCGGCGCCTCGCCGTCGCGGCGATCCCGACCGCCAGCGCGATGCCGAGCAGGTCTGCGGCCAGGTCCAGCGGGTCCGCCTGCCGCATCGGGGCGAGCAGCTGCTGCAGCGGCTCGCTGACGAGGGCGTGCACCACCAGCACCGGCACCAGCCAGCGCGCCCGGAGCCAGCACGCGAGCAGCGTCGGGATGCCGAAGAGCAGCAGGTGGCCCACCTTGTCCAGGCCCGGTATGCCGTCCGGCCCGGGGGCCTGCGGGGCATACAGGCCGTAGCCTTGCACGAGCAGGGCCACGAGCAGCGCCACCCACCCGAAGAGCCGGATGAGGTCGAGACCGGGCTGCGGACCCGGGGCCAGCGAGGTCAGCTGGACCCCTGGAGCCTCGCCTCGGCCGCGGCCTGCACCGCCTGGGCGACGGCCCCCCCCTTGGTCGCCTTCGGGTTGAAGACGCTCGGGATGATGTAGGTGGGGTTGAGCTCGTCGGCGGACACCACGTCGGCCAGCGCCGTGGCAGCGGCGAGCAGCATCTCGTCGTCGATGTGGTCGCTCTGCGCGTCGAGCAGGCCGCGGAAGACGCCGGGGAAGACGAGCACGTTGTTGATCTGGTTGGCGAAGTCGCTGCGCCCGGTCGCGACGACCGTCGCGTGCTTGCCGGCCTCGACCGGGTCCACCTCGGGGACCGGGTTGGCCATGGCGAAGACGACGGCGTCCTCGTTCATCTGCGCGATGTCCTCGCCGGTGAGGATGCCGCCGGCGGAGACGCCGATGAAGACGTCGGCGCCCACGAGCGCGTCCTTGAGGGTCCCGGTCTCCAACGCCTGGTTGGTCTGGCTCGCGATCCAGGCGAGGTTGCCGTTGTCGCCGCGCATGACGTCCGCGCGGCGCGGGTGGATGATCCCGTCGACGTCGGTCACGATGAGGTCGCGGGCCCCGGCGCGGAGCAGCAGCCGCATGATCGCCGAGCCGGCCGCCCCGGCGCCGGACATGACGATCTTGACGTCGCTGATGTCCTTGTCCACGACGCGCAGCGCGTTGGTGAGCGCGGCCAGCGCCACGATCGCGGTGCCGTGCTGGTCGTCGTGGAAGACCGGGATGTCGAGCTCCTTGCGCAGCCGGGCCTCGATGGCGAAGCAGCGCGGGGCGGAGATGTCCTCGAGGTTGATGCCGGCGAAACCGGGCGCCAGCGCCTTGACGATCCGCACGATCTCGTCGGCGTCGGTGGCGTCGAGGCAGATCGGGAAGGCGTCGATGTCGGCGAACCGCTTGAAGAGCGCGGCCTTGCCCTCCATGACCGGCATCGCCGCGAGCGGGCCGATGTCGCCGAGGCCGAGGACGGCCGAGCCGTCGGTGACGACGGCGACGGTGTTGCGCTTGATGGTCAGGCTGCGGGCGTCCTCGGGCCTCTCCGCGATCGCCTGGCAGATCTTGGCCACGCCGGGCGTGTAGACGAGGGACAGGTCGTCGCGGTTGCGGATCGGCAGCTTGGAGGTGACCTCGAGCTTGCCGCCGAGGTGCGCCAGGAAGGTGCGGTCGCTCACGCGTCCGATCTCGACCCCGTCGACGCCGCTGACCGCCTCGACCACCTCGGCGGCGTGATCGGTGCCGTAGGTCGCGATCGTCAGGTCGGCCTGCAGCCGCTCGGTCCCCGAGTCGCTGATGTCGACCGCCGTCACCATCCCCCCGACGTCGGCCACCGCGGTCGTGATCTCCGAGACGGCGGTGACCCGGGCCGGCAGCTCCAGCCGGACGGTGATGGAGTTGGACACGGACGGAACGGGGCTCATGGGCGCCATTGTGTCCTACCAGGTCACCACCGTGTCGCACCACGTGCGGAGAAGTTCCTCGTCGTGCGAGGCCACGAGCACCCCGCAGCCCGAGCGGTGCTGGTGGGTGTGCACGGCGCGCACCAGGTCGCGCGCCGTGGCCCCGTCGACCATGGACGTCGGCTCGTCCAGCAGCAGGTAGTCGGCGTCCAGCGCGAGCGCCCGGGCCAGGACGACCCGCTGCAGCTGGCCGCCGGAGACCTCGTCGGCGCGCCGGCCGGCGAGGGCCGGGTCGAGCCCGACCCGCTCCAGCAGACCGGCCACGACAGCGCGGTCGTGCGGCATACCCGCGAGCACCAGCGGCTCGACCACAGCGCGCCCGAGCGTCCACCGCGGGTCGACGGACTGCCGTGGGTCCTGCGGCAGGTAGGCGATCCGGCGCCGGACGCTCGCCGGCACCTCGTGACCGGTGCCGCGCACCGGGCGACCGTCGAGCACGACCTGCCCCGCCGCCGGACGGTGCAGCAGCGCCAGGGTGCGCAGGAGCGTGGTCTTGCCCGCGCCCGAGGGCGCCATGAGACCGGTGACCTGGTCGGCGGGGACGCTCAGCGTCACCCCCTCGCGGACGAGGACACCGCGCCCGCGCCGCAGCGTGAGATCGACACCGGCGAGGGTATGCCCCGTCCCCGCGCCGCGCTTCCGACGTCGCCCGGCGTCGTGGTGCCGGGCGCCCCGCACCCGGGCGACCACCTCCTGCGGCGGACCCGCGGGGGCGGTCCGGCCGGCGTCGAGCTCGACGACCCGGTCGGCGACCTGCTCGGCCAGCGTGAGGTCGTGCGTCACGACGAGCACCGCCCGGCCCTCCTCCCGCGCGAGCCGGGCCAGCCCGGCCCCGACCGCCTCGGCGCGTGGCCGGTCCAGCCCGGTGGTCGGCTCGTCGGCCAGCACCAGCCGAGGGTCGCCCAGCAGCGACAGCGCGTTGGAGACCCGCTGCGCCTGCCCCCCGGAGAGCTGCGAGGGCAGCCGCGCGCCCCACGCCGGGTCGACGTCGTGCCGCTCCATGGTGGCCACCACCGCAGCGCCGACCTCGGGCCGCGGCACGTGCACCCGGGCCTTCTCGACCAGGTGGCTGCGGACGGTCAGCACCGGCGTGAGCGAGCCGACCGGGGCCTGCGGCAACCAGGCCGTGAGCCGTCCTCGCAGCCGCTCCCGGGTGGGGCGGCCCGGGTCGAGCAGGTCGACCGTGGCGGGCTCGCCGTGCCACCGCGCGCTCCCCCGCACCAGCGCGCCCGGCGGCAGCAGTCCGAGCAGCGCCGAGGCGAGGGTCGACTTGCCGGCGCCGCTGGGCCCCAGCAGCACGACGACCTCGCCCTCGCGCACGTCGAGGTCCACCTCCTCGAGGACCACCTGCTCCCCGCCGGCCCCGTCCGGCAGGGCGACGCCGAGCCCGCGCACCTGCAGGCCGCCGGTCATACCCGTCCCCTCCCCGCCGGTCGCAGCCGCTCGGCGACGGCGAAGACGAGCAGGCTCAGGGCGACGAGCAGCAGCCCGGGCAGCACCGCGGGCCACCAGTGCCCGGCGAGCACGGCGGAGCGGGACTGCTCGATGATCGTGCCGAGCGAGGCCCGGTCGTCCGGGAGGCCCAGGCCGAGGAAGCTCAGCGCCGACTCGTGCATGATCGCGTGCGGCACCATGAGCACGCTGGCCAGGAGCACCCGCCCCATGACGTGCGCGAGGAGGTGCTGGCGCAGCACCCACCAACGGCCCGCGCCGGCTCCGACGGCAGCCTCGACGAAGCCGGCCCGGTCCAGCGCGAGCAGCTCGGCCCGCACGAGGCGCGCGGTGGTCGTCCAGTGGGTGAGCGCGACGCTGATGACGACGCTGGACAGCGAGGGTCCGAGCAGGGCGACGATGACGATGCCGAGCACGAGGTGCGGCAGCGCGTTGACCGCGTCCACCAGGCGCATGAGCGTGGAGTCCAGCCAGCCGCCGCCCCGGCCGGCCGTCATGCCTGCGGCCGCGCCGACCACGACGCCGACGACGCTGGAGACGGCCGCCGCGACGAGCCCGACGAGCAGCGAGACCCTGGCGCCGGACAGCGACCGGTCGAGCAGGTCGCGCCCCGCCTGGTCGGTGCCGAAGGGGTGCTCGGGTGAGGGTGGGAGGTAGGCCCGGGCGAAGTCCGCGCCGCCCGCGCCCCCGACGAGGTCGACCGCGAGCAGGACGAGCAGGAGCAGGCAGGCCGCGACGGCCCAGCCGAACGGCGAGCGGCTGCGGGTGCGTCCGGCCCTGGCCACGGTCCCGGGGCCTCCGTCGCGCACCGGCCGCCAGGGCTCAGCCATCGCGCTGCCCCACCCTCGGGTCGACCCAGCGGTAGGCGAGGTCGGCCGCCAGGTTGCCGAGCACCACCAGCACCGTCGTGAGCACGGTGAGCGCAGCGAGCAGCGCGAAGTCGAGCCGCAGTGCCGCGTCCACCGTCGCGCTCGCGATCCCGGGCCAGGAGAAGACGGTCTCGACGAGCACCGCCCCCGTGATGAGCTCGGGCACGCGCACGCCGAGCACCGTGACCAGCGGGAGCAGCGCCGGGCGCACCGCGTGCGAGCGCAGCAGCCGGCCCCGGGGTATGCCGCGGGCCCAGGCCGCGCGGACCGGCGCCCCGACGAGCGCGTCCCGGGAGGCGTCACGCACGACGAGGACGAACCACGGCAGGTGCGCGAGGGCCAGCACGAGCACGGGCAACACGGCGTGCCGCAGGACGTCGCCCGGCTCGACCCCGCTGGCCTGGGGTGACGTCGCTCCCCCGGTCGGCAGCCAGCCGAGGGCCACGGCGAGGACCCAGACCGCGATCAGCCCGATCCAGAAGGGTGGCGAGGCCTGCACGGCCAGCATCCCGGGGCCCACGAGCCGGTCCAGGACCGACCCGGGGTGCGTGCCCGCCCAGCCGCCGAGCGCCACCCCGACCGGGATCGAGACGACCAGCGACGCGGCGACCAGGCCGAGCGTCCACGGCAGCCGCTGCCCGACGACCGTGCTCACCGGGGCGCGCTGGCTGCTGGAGTAGCCGAGATCTCCGGTCAGCGCGTTGCCCCACCAGGTGAGCCACTGCTGCACCGCCGAGGTGTCCTCCATGCGGGCGCGCATCGCCTCCAGCGTGGGCCCGTCCAGGGTGAGCGCCCGCTCGCCGAGGGCGGCGATGACCGGGTCGAAGGGCGAGCGCTGCGCCAGCGCGAACATCACCAGCGTGACCACCCCCGCGAGCACCGGCAGCAGCAGGAGCCGGCGGGCCACGAGGGCGCCGGTCCCGCCGCCTCTGGTGCCCGCTCCGGGGCGCGGCCGGGTCAGCCCGCGGGGTCGGTCGTGGTCCATGCCGGGAGGTTCCACCAGGGCCCGCCCTGGAGCCCGTGCTCGTGCGGCTCGACCAGCGGCACGTCCCAGCCGCTCCAGGTGTCGGCGCGGATCACGTAGTCGTGCTCGACGTAGGCGAGGAAGACCCACGGCAGGTCCTGCGCGAGCTGCTCCTGCACCCGTTGGTATGCCTGCACCCGCTCGTCCTCGGCCTGCGCCGAGCGCCCGTCCTCCAGCGCCGCGTCCATGGCCTCCGAGGCATACCCGCCGGGGTTGTCGAAGCCCTGGAAGGCGCGTGAGGAGTGGAAGAGGGGGTAGGTCGACAGGTCGGCGTTGTAGGGGTTGCCGCTGCCGTAGACGAGGGCGTCCTCGCGCATGCGGGGCTCGATCGCCTCCCAGCTCAGACCCTCCGGCTCGACCTCGATGCCGAGCTCGGCCGCCTGCGCCTGGACCGCCAGGGCGACGTTCTGCCGCAGCGTGTCGCCCGCGGGATACATCAGCGTGAAGCGGGCGCGCTGACCGTCGCGGGCGCGGGTGCCGTCGGCCTGCTCGACCCAGCCGGCCTCGTCCAACGTCGTCGTGGCGGCCTGGACGTCGGTCTCGACCTCCACGACGCCGGCGTACTCCGGCGCCTCGGGGGGGATGGGCCCGTAGGCGGGGCGACCGGCCCCGGCGAGAGCGCCGTCGACGAGCGCCTGCCGGTCCAGCCCCTGGTGCAGCGCCGCGCGGATCGCCGGGTCGCCGGCGACCGGGTGCTCCTCGGGCAGGACGAGCGCCCGGAAGTCGGCGGTGTCGCGTCGGACGACCTCGAAGTCGTCGTCCTGCTCGACCCGGTCCAGCGCCTGGGCCGGGAGCAGCGCGCCGTCGACCTCGCCGGAGGCGACCCGGGCGGCCCGGGCGGCGTCGTCCTCGACGAAGACGAAGGTCGCGCGCTGCACCTGCGGCTGCTCGCCCCAGTAGTCGTCGTAGCCCGCGAGGACCACGCGCTCGCCGGGGCGGTAGGTCTCGATGGCGTAGGGACCGGTGCCGACGACGTCGGCGGAGGCGGCGGGCTCGGGGTCCAGCGACTCCGCGGGCACGATGCCCAGCACGGTCGCGGCGACGAAGGACGACTGCGGCTGGGAGAGCCTGAAGCGGACAGTCGTCTCGTCCACCGCCTCGACCGCCTCCAGCGCCGTCAGGTCGGCAGCTACCGGCGACGCGGTCTCGGGGTCGATCGCGGTCTCGTAGGTCGCGACGACGTCCTGCGCGTCGAGCTCGCTGCCGTCGTGGAAGGTCACGTCCTCGCGCAGCGTGAAGGTATACGTCAGCCCGTCGGCGGAGACCTCCGGCAGGTCGGTGGCCAGCAGCGGTTCCTGCTCCAGCTCCGCGGTCAGGCGCACCAGTCCCTCGACGACCTTGCCGTCGCCCCACCGGGCATACCCGAGGACGGGGTTGAAGCTGTCCGGCTCGCCGCCGGTCGCGATGACGACCTCGCTCCCCGCGCCGCTGTCGTCGCCCTCGGTCGCCGCACCGCCCGTATCACCCGATCCCTGCTGGGTCGGGTCGGTGCAGGCGGTGACGGCGAGCAGGGCGCCGAGCACCAGGACGGGACCACGAGCGGCCTTACCGCGAGTCATTCGCATGTGGCGACGCTAGCAGGCAGCTCCCGCGGCTCGGAATCAGGCGGCGGACGTGCTTGTTGGACTGACCATGAGCACCGTAGACCTGACCGCCGACACCTTCGAGCAGACCGTCACCGGCAACGACATCGTGCTGGTCGACTGGTGGGCCGAGTGGTGCGGTCCGTGCAAGATGTTCGCGCCCAACTACGAGAAGGCCTCGGAGAAGTACGACGACGTCGTCTTCGGCAAGGTCGACACCGAGGACCAGCAGGCGCTGGCCCAGGGAGCCGGGATTTCCTCGATCCCGACGATCATGGCCTTCAAGGAGGGCGTCCTCGTCTTCCGCCAGTCCGGCGCCCTGCCGGCACGCGACCTCGAGTCCGTCGTGGACCAGGTCCGCGCCCTCGACATGGACGAGGTCCGCGCCAAGCTGGCCGAGGCCGAGGCGCAGGAGGCGCAGCCCGCCTCGCAGTCCTGACGGCGCCACGCCCGACGCCGACCGGCCCCAGCGTTCACGTGAACGCTGGGGCCGATCCTTGCGGGCGCGCCGTCGGCCCAAGGCGGTCACCGGGGTATGCCGAGGGCCCCGGCCGACGCTGCGGTCCGGGGCCCTCGGTGCGGCCGAGAAGGGGTCAGCCGACCCGACCGTAGCCGGAGACGCCACCGAAGACGGCGCGGTACTGGGTCGGGATGCCGGGGCGGCCCGAGTCGTACATCATGCCGTTACCGGCGTAGATGCCGACGTGGTAGGCCGGGTAGCCGAAGAACACCAGGTCGCCGGGCTGGGGGCTGCTGACCGGGGTGGCGTAGGACTGCTGGGCCGCAGCGGTGCGCGGCAGCGAGATGCCGGCCTGGCCGAAGACCCAGGAGGTGTAGCCGGAGCAGTCGAAGCCGGTGGCGGGGCTGGAGCCGCCGTGGGCGTAGGGGTAGCCGGTGTAGGCGGCCGCGATGTCCAGGATGCCACCGGTGGGGGCCGGAGCGGCGGGCTCCGGCTCGGGCTCGGCCTGGACGGCCGGCTCGGCCTCGACGACGGGCTCGGGCTGGGCCTGACGCTCGTTGTCGCGGCTGGCGGTGGTCTCCTCGCGGGCGGCGACCTGCTCGCTCGCCTGCTCGGTGACCGGAGCAGCCTGCTCGGTGGCCGGGGCAGCCTGCTCGGTGGCCGGGGCAGCCTGCTCGGTCTGCTCGACCGGGGCGGGCTCCTCCTCGACGACCGGGGTGTAGGCGGAGAAGCCGCCGACGCCGAAGGAGGCCAGGTCGACGTCCTCGGGCGCGGCCACGGCCTCGGCCGGGCGGTCCACGGTCACGGTGCGGTCGGCGTTCACGTCGACCCCCAGCGCGGCAGGCCCTCACCACGGTCCTGGGACAGGTCCGGGGCGGCGTTGGCGCTCAGGGTCGCGCCGGCCAGCAGCCCGGTCGAGGTGGCCGCGACGGCCGCCGTGCGGGTGAGAGCGGTGCTGGTCGTGCTGAGACGACCGGGCCGACGGTGGCGGCCGGTGATGCGCTGCGTCATGTAGATCCTCCAGTGCCTGCGGGGTGAGCTGTCGGGCTCGGGCTGGAGTGCCCCTGGTCCGACCGAGCCGGACCGTTCGCCCCGAGGAGCCAGGTCCGGCTCCAGAGGTGGTTCCCCCGCTCCTGTCAAGCGGTGTTCGTACGTGCCACGGCCCCGGGTGCGCGCGGACAGGACTAGGCAGTCACGCTTCGGGGATCCCCCCAGGGAGGAGGACCTGACGAGCGTAGCGACTGTCGACGTGGAATGTCACATTTCGATAACGGCGGCGACGGTTCCTCACCCCTGCCCCGCCCGCGACGACCCTGTTGACCTGCACAGATACGGTCGTGACCGGGGTCCGCGAGGTCGCGCGTGGGCCAACTCACGGCAGGCCCGTGTCGCGGGAGACGAGCACCGACCCCGCGGCGGGGTCCCCTGCATAGACGCGTGGTGGTCAGCTCCGATGGGCGACGACCTGCACAGCGTGAGACACGTGGGTGGAGGTGGCGGGAATCGAACCCGCGTCCGTTACCGAGAAATCAGGGCTTCTCCGGGTGCAGTGCGCTGTGGATTTTCTCGGCCCCAGGGCTCGCGCGCACACGTTCCCTGACAGGCCCAGTCGAGTGGGAGTCCCACGTGATCCCTCGAGCGCAGATCACGCAGCAAGTCATCTAGATGATGCCAGGATCTGAGCCGATGACGAGCTCAGGCTGACAGACTTCGGGCTCGCTCAGGCGGC
Organism: Serinicoccus marinus DSM 15273; assembly: GCF_008386315.1. Taxonomy (NCBI): domain Bacteria; kingdom Bacillati; phylum Actinomycetota; class Actinomycetes; order Micrococcales; family Ornithinimicrobiaceae; genus Serinicoccus; species Serinicoccus marinus. Next base: position 2,169,866 of record NZ_CP043808.1, read on the forward strand.
GAGGGCGAAGTCGCTGCGCTTGGAATTGGCAGCTATTGGTTTCGCAAGGAGCGTTTGACGAGATGACCTTGCATCCTCGACCCGCTTCCCCTGAAGTGTCGAGCAACGTCGAAACCGATCACCCCCATGGGGGTGTCTCACGCTGTGCAGTTGTCAAACTGCGCGGCCGTAGCCGGGCAGACGATCATTCTAGTGGGTCAACGCGCGCCGGGCCACGCACATTCCGCACGCCGTGAGAGGGTCGCTGCCATGACCACCCCCACGGGCACGAGCGGCGCCCCGACCGACCTGAGGCCGTTGACGATCATGGTCGGCGCGATGGCCGGTGCGCTGGTCGTCATCGGTGTCGTCCTGACCTTCCTCGGGGCCGAGATGGCGGTGCCCTCGACGTGGGCGCTGCTCGTGGTCGCTGCCGCCACCCTCGGAGCCTGGGCGCTCGTGCTGGTCATGCCGCCTCCGCGAGCCCCTCAGGGCGCGTCCCTGGCCGCCGCCGTGTCCCCCGTCGTGGTCTTCCGCGCCGCGGTCCTGGAGGCTCCGGCGATCATCGGGCTGATGCTGTTCTTCATCAACGGGCCCTCGCTGCTGATCTACGCCCTGCCGGCGGTCTTCGCGATCGCGGGGATGGTGCTCTTCGCCCGCCCGTCGGTGGTGGCGCGGCGCCTCAGCCGTGCCGCTTGAGGTGGGCTGACATCGCCCGGTCGGCCTCGCGCCGGTCCTGCCGCTCGCGCAGCGTCTGCCGCTTGTCGTGCAACTTCTTGCCCTTGGCCAGCGCGATCTCGACCTTCGCGCGGCCGTCGACGAAGTAGAGCGAGAGCGGCACGATCGTGTGCCCGGCCTGCTCGGCCTTGGCGACCAGCTTGTCGATCTGGTCGCGGTGCAGCAGCAGTTTGCGACGCCGGCGCGCGGAGTGGTTGGTCCACGTGCCCTGGGTGTACTCCGGGATGTGCACCCCCTCCAACCACAGCTCGCCCTGGTACTGCGTGGCATACCCGTCGACCAGGCTCGCTCGCCCGTGCCGCAGCGACTTCACCTCGGTCCCGGTCAGCACGAGGCCGGCCTCGACGGTGTCCTCGATGAGGTACTCGTAGCGGGCCTTCTTGTTGCTGGCGATCAGCTTGCGTCCGGAGTCCTTGGGCATGGCCGGTCTAGTCTAGGTGAACCACCGGTATGCCGTCCGCCGGTTTCTGGCGTCGAGGCTGAGCGAACCACTCCTTGTGCCTTGGTGTACGTGGTCGAACGATGACGATCATGACCACGATGACGAGCAGCGCCGCTCGCGCCGGTCTACCCGAGATCCTGGATCGGGTCGCGGAGGGCGAGGAGGTGACGATCACGAGGCACGGGAGACCCGTCGCCGTGGTCGTCCGGCCCGATGTCCTGCGCATCCGGAGGGCGGAGGCCCTCATCGCGGACGCCGACGAGTTGCGGGACATGCTGGAGGCGGCGCGTCATGCGCCACTGTCAGCCGCGGGAACGATCTCCCCTGATCGGGCGCGGCAGATGGTCGCCGACCTCGCTCGCGACCGTGATCCTCGCTGACAGCTGATCCGCATGGATGCCTTCGATGCCGACGTCCTCATCTACGCAGCCGCCCCGGACGATCCTCTCGGGCGTCCGGTCCGTCAGCTGTTCGACGCGGCGACGACCGACGGCACTGTGGGAGTTGGTTCGGTCCTGCTCCTGCCCGAGGTGCTCACCGAACCTCGACGAGCCGGCCGGGACGAGGAGGTGTCGGCCCTGCTCGGCCTCCTCTCGCGCCTGACGCTCCTGCCTCTGGACGTGAGCACCGCTCGCCTCTCGGTGTCGCTCGGAAGTACCTACGGTCTACGGCCTGCCGACGCGGCCCACCTGGCGACGGCCGTGGTCGCCGGTGCGACGCGTTTCATCACCAACAACACCGAGGACTTCTCCCGCGAGATAGCCGAGATCCAGATCACCGATCCCGCCGACCTTCGGTCGTCCACGCAGGGCACGTAGACGGATGGTGCTCCGGTTGCCGCCGTGCCGGGGTCCGGGCAGGGTGGGGCGGCAGGAGAAGGACCGCCCGACCACGAGGAGTGAGCATGACCACCGCACGCGACATCATGACCCCGCAGGCCCATACCGTCGGCGACAGCGCGTCGCTGGTCGAGGCCGCCACCCTCATGCGCGACCACGGCGTGGGGGCGCTGCCGGTCACCTCGGACGACGGAGCCCTGGCCGGCATCATCACCGACCGCGACATCGTCGTGAACGGCGTCGCGGCCTCGCACGACGTGGGCGCGGTCGCCGTGGGCACGGTCACGCAGGGGATCGTCTCGACGGTCTCGCCCGACGAGGACGTCGACCGGGTGGTCGCGTCATGGGCGACCAGCAGATCAAGCGGCTCGTCGTCGTCGACGGTCACGACGTGGTGGGGATGATCAGCGAGTCCGACCTCGCCCGGAGCGTGGACGAGGACAAGATCGTCGACTTCGTCAAGCGGGTCTACGGCCGCAGCTGACTCAGAGCCAGCCGCGCGGGTTGGCCGGCGCGCCGTTCTCCCGCGTCTCGAAGTGCAGGTGGCAGCCGGTCGAGGAGCCGGTCGTGCCGACATACCCGAGCAGCTGCCCGCGGCTGACGGACTGACCGGCGGAGACCACCGCCGCGCTCTGGAAGTGCAGATAGCTCGTGGTGAGGTTCACCCCCCGCTGCACCCCGTGGTCGACGATCACCATGTTGCCGCCGCCGGCGTCGAAGGAGGAGCTGTAGACGACGCCGTCCGCGGCGGCGACCACGGGGGTGCCGCAGCCGGCGCCGAAGTCCATGCCCGCGTGCAGCCGCCACATCTGGTAGACGGGGTGGAAGCGGTTGCCGAACTCGCTGGTGATCGGGGCGTTGACCGGCGACGACAGCACCCCGGATGAGCCGGCCTCCGCCGCGCTGCGCTCCTCCTCGGCCGCCCGCGAGGCCCGCTCCTGCTCGGCGGCACGGTCCGCTGCCTCCCGCTGGGCAGCCTCCTGCGCCGCCTGCGCGGCAGCAGCGGCCTCGGCCTCCGCAGCCTCGGCACGGCGCGCCGCCTCCGCAGCGGCGGCCTCGTCCCGGAGCCGCTGCGCCTCGGCCTGCGCGGCGCGCTGACGCTCGGCCTCCCGCTCGGCGGCCCGCTGGCGCGCCGCCTCCTCCTCGGCGGCCTTCTTCGCCGCGGCCTCGGCGGCCGCCTTGCGACGCGCCTCCTCCTCGGCCTTGCGCCGGGCCTCCTCCTCGGCGATCCGCTGGAGCTCGGCCTCCTCCTCGGTCTGCAGCCCGTGCTTGGTCTCGGCCAGCGCCGCCAGCTCGCTCTCCAGGTCCTGGGCGCGCTGCTCCTCAGCCGCGAGGGACTCCTCGACCTTGGTCCTCTCGGTCTCCAGGTCGGCCTTGGCCTGCTCCTGCTGGGCCTCCAGCTCCTCGAGCTCGACCTTCGCGGCGTCCGCCGCCGCCCGCGCCTGCTCCTTGGCGATGACGTTGGCCTCGGCCTTGGCCAGCAGGTAGTCGATGTCGGACCGGATCCCGGTGAGCCGGTCCTGCTCGGCGACCTGCTCGGCCTCCTGGGTCGCGAGCTGCTGGATCTGCTGGTCCTGCACCCGCAGCACGGTCCGCGCCATCGACATCTGGTCCACCGCGTCCGCCTCGCCGGAGAGCAGCTCCAGGGTGGTGGCGAGCGAGCCCATACCCCCTTCCTTGTAGCTCTCCCGCGCGATCGCGCCGACCGTGGAGCGCGTCTGCTCCTGGTCGGAGGCGACCTGCTCGATCGAGTCCTCGATCTGCGCCTCGTTCTCCCGCGCGACCGCGAGCTCGCCCTCGATCCGCTCGGTCTCGGCCTCGGCGTCGGCGAGGTCCAGCTCGGCCTCGTCGAGCACGACCCGCGCCTGCTCGACCTTGCCCTCGGTCTCGGCCAGCCGGGCCTGCGCGGTCTCGAGCTCCGCGCTGAAGTGCTCGTGCTCCTCGTGCAGGTCCTCGACCCGCTGCTCCCCCGCATCCCGCTCGTCCGCGGCCGACCGCCGCTCCTGCTCGACCTTGGCGAGCCGCTCGCGGATGTCCTCCAGCTCGTCGGAGGCCAGGGCCGGGGTCGCGACCCCGAGCGCGCCGACGAGCGCGACGGCGAGCGCACGCCGGACCCGCGGTCGGTAGGTCGGTTGCCGGGTCGCGCCGCTCTCGCGCGGGGTGCGGGACGTGGGTGCCATGCGGTGTCTCCTTCTCAGACCCTGACGTGGCGCAGCAGCGCCATCCAGGAGGTCACGGCGGCGAGCAGGACGGCGCCGCCGACGAGGAACGGGGTGAGGAACCAGAGGTCGCGCTCGCCGACGAGGCTCACCAGGCCGCTCTCACCGGCGAGCAGCTCGGACAGGAAGCCGCTGATGCCGAAGCGCACGGTCGCCCAGAGCAGACCCACCGCCAGCGCGGCGCCGAGCAGCGCCGCGACGACGGTCTCGAGGACGAACGGCAGGTGGATGGAGAAGGCGGAGGCCCCCACCATGCGCTGGATCGCGGTCTCCCGTCGCCGGGTCCACGCGGTGAGCCGGATCGTCGTCGAGATGAGCAGCACGGCGCAGACGACCATCGCCACGGCGAGCGCCAGCGCGCCCCAGCTCAGGGCACCGAGGAAGGCGAGGAGCTTGTCGACCACCTCGCGCTGGTCCTCGACGCTGTCCACGCCGGGCGCCTGCTCGAAGGCGGCGCGGATGACGTCGTACTTCGAGGGGTCGGACAGGTTGACGCGGAAGGAGGCGGGGATCGACTCCTGCGGCACCGAGTCCAGCGCCGAGCTGTTGCGGAACTGCTCGGTGAAGCGCTCGTATGCCTCCTCGTTGGACTCGTAGAAGTACTCGGTGACCAGCGGCTCCAGCCCCTGCAGGTCGGCCTCGACCTGGTCACGCTGCTCCGGGGTGACCGCGCCGCCGGCGCAGCCCGGGGCGTCGGTCGAGTCAGGGGTGCACAGGAAGATCGAGACCTGGACCCGGTCGTACCACTCCCCCTTGGCCGTGTTGACCTGCGCCTGCGCGAGCAGCCCGACGCCGAGGAAGAAGAGCGAGACCATCGTCACGAGGACGACGGAGACGAACATCGAGAAGTTGCGGCGCAGGCCGTTGCCGACCTCGCCCAGCAGGAAGCCCGGCCTCACGACACGACCACCTGCCGGTAGCCGCCCTCGGCCTGGTCGCGCACGACCTCGCCATCACGCAGCTGGACGACGCGCTTGCGGAACTGGTCGACGATCGTCGTGTCGTGCGTGGCCATGAGCACCGTGGTCCCCGCCCGGTTGATCCGGTCCAGGATCGCCACGATCTCCTGGCTGGTGTCCGGGTCGAGGTTGCCGGTCGGCTCGTCGGCCAGCAGGATCGGCGGCTTGTTGACCATCGCGCGCGCGATCGCGACCCGCTGCTGCTCCCCGCCGGACAGCTCGTGCGGCAGCCTCCTGCCCTTGCCCTCCAGGCCGACGAGGGCCAGGGTCTCGGGGACCCGCTGCCGGATCTCGTGCCGGCTCGCGCCGAGCACGTGCAGCACGTAGGCGACGTTCTGGTCGACGGTCTTGCCCGAGAGCAGCCGGAAGTCCTGGAAGACGGTGCCGATCTGGCGCCGGAGCAGGTGCACGCGGCGGGCCGCCAGCTCCCCGAGGTCGTGCCCGGCGACGAGCACCCGCCCGGAGGAGGGCCGCTGCTCGAGGATCACCAGGCGCAGGAGCGAGGACTTGCCGGAGCCCGACTCCCCCACGACGAAGCAGAACTCGCCCCGGGTGACGTCGAGGTCGACCTCGCGCAACGCCCAGGGGTCGCCCTTGGCGTAGCGCAGACTGACGCGCTCCATCGTGATCATCCGGGCGGGACTCCAGAGGTTCGTGTGACAGATGTGACGAGAGGGCAGGGAGTGTCGACCGCGACACACGCTAACCGATGAGGTCCTAGGGTCAAGGGTTCCCACGCCGACCACGCCCGGAGCGATACCAGCCGGCGAACGGGGGGTGAAACCTCCCCTCACGCAGCGGGTCCTGGTCGCGGTTGTCGGTGCCAGCGGCTACCTTCACTGGCACCGGGTCCGTGGCGTCCCGGCATACCTGTCCCTTGCCCATTGGAGTGCAACAGATGCAGATCCCCCTCCGGCGTGCCGTCGCGGCCGCCTCGACGTGCGCGCTGGCCGTCACCGGCCTGGTCGCCCTCGCCCCCAGCAGCCTCGCGGCCGGGCCCGGTCTCGTGATCAACGAGGTCTACGGCGGCGGCGGCAACTCCGGTGCCGACTACACCCACGACTTCGTCGAGCTGTTCAACTCCACGGACGAGCCGATCGACCTCGACGGGTATGCCGTCACCTACTACTCCTCCTCCGGCAACCCCGGCGGCGGCGCGTGCGCACTGTCGGGCACCGTCGCCCCGGGCACCCACTTCCTGATCCAGCAGAACCCGGGCGCGGGCGGCACCACCCCGTTGCCCGACCCGGACGCCGAGTGCGGCGCCTCGATGAGCGGCTCCAGCGGCAGCGTCGAGCTCACCTCCGGCGAGGAGGTCGTCGACCTGGTCGGCTACGGCTCGGCCTCGCTCTTCGAGGGCAGCGCCGCGGCGGAGGGGCTGAGCAACACGACCTCGGCGAGCCGGACCGACGCGGTCGACACCGACGACAACGCCGCCGACTTCACCCGCGGCGAGCCCACCCCCACCAACAGCGGTGGAGGTGGCACCGACCCGGA